>JBJMSU010000222.1:0-4444 GCA_045801465.1 Xanthobacteraceae bacterium
ATCGCGGCATCCCACTCGATGCGCATGCCGTCGCGAATTTCGCTTCTCGTCTCCGTCATGGGTTTTCCGATTGGCTACCAGTATCGGGCGCGCCTCCGTCGGCGCTGATATAGCGCTGGGGATCAGAGTGAACGACCTCTCGTTCGAGACGCGCCCTGCGGGCGCCCTCTCAGGATGAGGTCTATCGAAGCGATCCTCATGGTATGAGGAGCGTCGCGTCCTTCGACAGTCACCCTCATCCTGAGGAGCCCGCGAAGCGGGCGTCTCGAAGGATCGAGGGTGACTGCTCAGGATGAGAGCAACGCGTCTCGAACCACAGGATCGCGGGCACTCCCTTTATCTTGCGGCTACGGTAACAAGCCCGGCAACGACAGGGAATGTGGCTCGATCATGCCCGCACCAGCTTGTCTTCGAGCCAGTTCCACATTTCGGCACAGCCGAGGGAGAGGTAGTCGCGCTGGCAGTGCTGCGCCCCGCCCTCCTCCGCGGTGAAGATGCGCAGCGTCTTGTCGGCCGAGCCGCAGGCATCGTAGAGCGCCTGCGCGTCAGCGAGCGGGATCTGCTCGTCCTCGGCGCCGTGGGTCAAGAGAAACGGGCAGCGCATCTTCTGCACCACGCCGTCGAGACGGAACGGCTCGAGGCGTTTCAGCGCTTCCTCCAGCGTGTCGACGCCCAGGATCCACATGATGTGATGGCCGGGCACCGACAGGGAGGCCTTGAAGCCGGCCTCGATGCGTCGCTTCCACACCGCATGGTAGTCCCAAATCGCGCCCCACGCGATGCAGGCGGCGAAGCGCGGGTCCATCGATGCGCAGCGCGGCGCGTAGTAGCCGCCCAGACTGATGGCGATGACGCCGATGCGCGCGGGATCGACGTCCGCGCGCGCCTGCAGGAAATCGATGCAGGCGCTGCCGGCGACCTCGTAGTCGTGGCGCAGCGTGAGATTGCGGAAGCGGATCGCCTCGCCGGTGCCGGGCCCGTCCATGATCAGGACCGAAATGCCGCGCTTGATCAGGTCGGGCACGCCGGCGACGAATTGGATTTCCTTGGTGACGTCGAGCCCGTCGAAGAACACGACGCAGGGCTTGCGCCCTCCCCTGGCGTTTTGCGCGTGCACGAAATAGCCGGGCAGGCTCGTCCCCGCGAACGGCACCTCCACGATCTCGATCTCGATGTCGGTCAGCGCGACGAACTGGTGGAAGCAGTCGACGGCGGTGCGATAGGCGGCGAGCGCTGCTGCGTCCTTCGGCGTGCGGAAGCGCTCGCCCATCTGATAGTAGTGGCAGGCACGCAGATAGAACGCAGCGGCGGAAACCGGATGCCGCGCTGCGCGGAAGCGCTCGGCATGACCGCGGACCTCGTCGGCGACGCTGACGCAGGCCGCGAACCACGCTTCGTCGTCTTCCGCCCCCTTCCCTTCCAACAGCCGGCCGATCTTGTGCAGCTCGCTGATGTCGGCGCCGCCAAAGCCGCCGCGCCCGAGCATGTTCACGAAGGCCGCGGACCACCGGTAGTTCCCGGGAAAATACATGAAGTATTTCGGCACTTGCGCCATACGCGTCTCCTCATGACGACAAGTCGTAGCCCGGATGGAGCTTAAGCGAAATCCGGGAACGGTCGTCCCCGCATTCCGCTTACGCTCCATGCGGGCTACGGCACTCACGAGGACAAGCTACGTAACGCGGATGAGCGCGAAGCGCGACATCCGGCTTTCGCCCGAACAGGCTCTACAGATCCTCGCCCCACGGCGCCGGCACATAGGCATAGCCGGTGGAAACCTTGGCCACGTGGCCGAGCCCGGGGAAGGGCAGATGGGCGCCGGCGATCAAGAGCCTGTCGGTCGCGGCCATGTCGAACACGCGTTTGCGGCTCGCAATGGCCATCGTCTGGTCCGTGTCGAACGCGAGCGCCCGTTCCGGCTCAGGGAATTGCAGCGCCGCGTTGTGAACGATGTCGCCCCAGAGCAAGAGGTCGCGGCCTTGCGACGAGACGCGGACCATGCTGTGGCCCATCGTGTGTCCGTGCGCCGCGATGACGCCGATGCCCGGCAGAAGCTCGACGTCGTTCTTGAACATCGTCACCTTGCCGGCATCCCAATAGGGCTTGATCGAATTGCGGGCGATCTCGAAGAACGGTTTCGCCGCGTCCGGCGCCTTCCCGTAGATCTCCTCCGAGGTCCAGAAGCCGTACTCGGCTTCGCTGACGTGCACATCGGCGTTCGGGAACGCCACCTTCTTGTCAACCGTGAGCAGGCCGGCCGCGTGGTCGGGATGCATGTGCGTGAGGATCACCGCGTCGATGGCGCTCGCGTCGACCCCGGCGGCGGCGAGGTTCTTCGCCATGCGGCCCAAGGTGGGCGCGTATACGTTCGAGGTGCCGGTGTCGACCAGGACCAGCTTGTCGCCGGTATTGACTAGCCATTCGTTGACCGAGGTCGCGATCGTATCCTTCGGCAGGAAAGCGCTTTCCAACCGCTTCGCCGCACTGTCGGCGTCGCCGGAAAACAACTTGGTTTCGAGCGGGACCCAGCCGTCGCTGAGCACCGTAACCTCGAAGGAGCCGACCTTGAGGCGGTAGACGCCAGGCGCCTGGGCGCCGGCGAAGGGCGCCTTCGCGCGGGCCGGAAACGCCGAGAGCAACGTGCCGCCAAGCGCGGCAAGAGCAAAACAGCGTCGGGTGACGTGCATTTCGAATATCCTCCAGGAGAATCCGCGCGTTGCCGGTGCAGGCTTCACGATGCTCTACACGCGGCAATGCCGTTGCCGCTTCACGAGCGTGTGAGGCTTCCTTTCCGATTTTATGACAAGATCGGCGCGACATTGCGGCATCACGGCCTTGGCTTTGCCTCGAGTGAAGACGAGCGTGATCTCGGCGTCGGGTGAAACCCAGCCATGTCCGTCGACTTGCGTGTCGCGAGGCCGATGCTTCAAGGTCTTTGCCGGCGTGCCGGGACATGGTTGAATGCCGTCCCCCATGCGGCGGGCGCCATCGTGCCATGCCGCCACACGAAACGAACCATGAGCGACGGCTTCGACACCATCATCGTGGGCGGAGGCGCGGCGGGTTGCGTGCTGGCCAACCGGCTCTCCGCATCGTCGGCGCGTTCGGTGCTGCTGTTGGAGGCCGGACAGGACACGCCGCCCGGCGCCGTTCCGGCCGACGTGCTCGATATCTATCCGATCTCCTATTACAACGACGCCTATATGTGGCCGGGCGTGAAGGCGCATTGGCGCTCGCAGGACAACTCCCCGCCGGTCACCTTCAGCCAAGGCCGCGTGATGGGCGGCGGCTCGTCCGTGATGGGCATGGTGGCCTTGCGCGGAACGCCCGACGACTACGCCGAATGGGAAGCCCTCGGCGCCGCCGGCTGGGGCTGGGACAACGTCCTTCCCTACTTCCGCAAGCTCGAGACCGAGCTCGACTATCCGGGCGCGCTGCACGGCAGCGACGGCCCGGTGCCGATCCGCCGCACGCCACAAGACGAATGGCCGGCGCTGTCGCGCGCCGTGCATCAATACGCCGTCGAGCGGCAGATCCCCTTCATCGCGGACATGAACGCAGACTTCCGCGACGGGTACGGCGCCGTGCCGATGAGCAACTGGACCAACAAGCGCGCGTCGTCGGCGATCTGCTACCTCGATGAAGAGGTGCGCCGGCGCACCAACCTCACCATCACGAGCCACGCGACGGTGACGAGCCTGGCGCTCGACGGCCGCCGCGCCTTCGGTGTCATGGCGCGCATCGGCGGCGAGCAGAAATGGCTCCGCGCCCGCGAAGTCATCCTGTCGGCCGGCGCCATCCATTCGCCGGTGCTGCTGATGCGCTCGGGAATCGGCCCGGCCGCGCACCTGCGCGACCTCGGCATCCCGGTGCGTGCCGACCTGCAAGGCGTCGGCACGAACCTCGCCAACCACGCCATCCTGTTCGTGGCGCTGCATCTGCCGCGCCACGCCCGCCAGAGCCCGTCGCTGCGGCCGCATCCGACCACCGCATGGCGCTATTCGTCCGGCGTGCCCGGCTGCCCGCCAAGCGACATGTACCTCAACGTCCAGAACAAGACGTCATGGAGCCGGCTCGGCCACCAGGTCGCCAACCTGTCGCTCGCCCTGTTGAAGCCCATGGCGCGCGGACGCGTCTCGCTGGTGAGCGCCGAGCCATCGCCGCCGCGCGTGGAATTCAATTTCACCGGCCACGAGCTCGACCTGCGGCGGTTCGTGGAGGGCTATCGCCGCATCGTCGATATCCTGAAGGACGAGCGCGTGCACGCATTGACCGGCACCACCTTTCCGGTGCGCTTCAGCGACCGTCTGCGCCGGCTCAACCAATACACGACCGCGAACGTCGTCATGAGCTCCGCCGTCGCGGCGCTGCTCGACGTCGCTCCGGTGCTGAGTCGCCCGATTTTTTCCGTGCTTGCCGACCGGCGGGTCGATCTCGCCAAGCT
>JBJMSU010000021.1:0-27433 GCA_045801465.1 Xanthobacteraceae bacterium
ACGCCCGCGTGCCGGCCGACCGGCTGATCGGCGGCGAGAACAGGGGATGGGACTGCCTGCTTTCCGGCCTGCAGGTGGAGCGCGTGTGCTCGGCCGCGGGCAATTGCGGCGCTGCCCAGGCGGCGGTCGACCTGGCGCTTGCTTACGCCAAGGAGCGCAAGCAGTTCGGGCGGCCGATCGGCAGTTTCCAGGCAATCGCCCATATGCTGGCCGACATGCAGACGGAGGTCGAGGCCGCGCGCTCGCTCATGTGGCGCGCCGCCTGGATGGTGGCCTCGGGCCAGGATGCGCTGCGCGAGATCTCCATGGCCAAGCTTCTGTCTTCCGAGACCTACGCCAAGGTGGCCAATCTCGGGATGCAGATCCTCGGCGCCTATGGCTACACCATGGAATTCGACATGCAGCGGCACTTCCGCGACTCGCGCGCCTCCACCATCGCGGCCGGCACCTCGCAGATCCAGCGCAACCTGATCGCCAACCTGATGGGCCTGAAGGTCCAGTAGGTAGGCGGCGCGGCGAGCGCCTCCGGCTCGTGCTGCGCGCGGGGGGACTCGGCAAGCCGCTGCGAACCGCTGGACCGGCCCGATCCGTATGAATGACTTGCGGATCGGCCGAGACAGTTAAGCTTCGGTAAGCGAAGACCATGCTAAACCGGAACTCGGGCATGATCCCGAAACAGCCCGGGCTTGACCCGAGGCTGGGCACCGGTTTTCGGAAAAGATCATGCTCCACCAATAGGCTAGCGACATCTTGCCGTAACTCGAGGAACTTTCCTCCCCAAAACAGCCTTTTTGTTCCACTGTCATCGCGATCGGGAGCGCTCGACAGACGCATCCCCGGGGTCCCCCGCCCGCCCATGAGCACCATCCTCGTCAAGATCTTCGCCACCGCGCTGGTATTGAGCCAGGTCACGACCCGGCCGGATGCCGTCAAGCCGCAATTCGATCCCGTGCGGGACCAGGCGGAGGTCGTGCAGATCCTGCGCGACGGCTGCGCCCGGATGCGCAAGGCCTTCGATATCGAGGACATCAACCTCGACGACCTGATCGCGACCGCCATGGACGACCCGCAGGCGCTCAACGCCGACATCAAGGCGCTGCGGGGCTTGAGCTTCAACGATCTGCTCACCGCCTATCGGCAGTTCTGCAAGAACGAGAAGGTGGACAAATCGCCGGTCGAGCTCGGCGAGGTCATCGCCTTTTACAACAGTGCCGTGGCCGACCTGCCGGATCATGCCAGGCTCAAGGACAAGAAGTTGCCCGGAACGACCACCGTGCTCGACGGCAACGGCCAGCGCTTCGCCGAGCTCTACGAACCCGACCACCGCCGCATCTGGGTTCCCTTGAGCGAGATCCCGGAGCACGTGCAGAAGGCCTTCGTGGCTGCCGAGGACAAGCGCTTCTTCCAGCACAAAGGCGTCGACGAGCGCGGCCTCATCCGCGCCTTCGTGGGCAATCTGACCCAGCCGGGGCGGCCGCAAGGCGGTTCCACGATCACCCAGCAGGTGGCGAAGAACCTGCTGGTCGGCGCCGATGTGACTTACGAGCGCAAGATGCGCGAGATCATCCTCGCCTCTCGCATCGAACGCACCTTGAGCAAGGCGGAGATCCTCGAGCTTTATCTCAACTCCATCTATCTCGGCCGCGCGTCGTGGGGCATCGAGATGGCGGCGCGCAGCTATTTCGGCAAGCCCGCCAAGGAGCTCGACCTGATGGAGGGCGCGCTTCTCGCCGGGCTGACCAAGGGGCCCAACTATTTCAGCCCGGAGCGCCAGCCCGAGCGTGCGCGGGAGCGGCTGGCCTATGTGTTGAGCCGCATGAAGGAGGACGGCGCGATCGGCGCAGCCGACCAGGCGGTCAAAGCCTTGCCGACGCTCGCCGCCTATGAACGGCCGCGCCGCGACACCGGATTCTATGTCCTCGATCAGTTCGTGCGTGAGGCCAAGGCCAGCGCCGGCATCGACGCGCTGACCGCCTCCTCCTACCTGGTGCATTCCACTGTCAATCCTGATCTGCAGCGCGCAACCGAAGCGGCGCTGCAGGAAGGGCTGGCGCGCTACGAGCTCAACACCGGCCGGTTGCGGTTCACCGGGGCGGAGGCGAACCTTGGCGAGGCCGTTCAGCGTGCTGCAGCCAGCGACAAGACCGGCGAGCCGCCGTGGCGTGTTGCCCTCAAGAGCGCCCGGCTGCCGCTGTACGACGTGCATTGGACGCCGGCGATCGTGGTGGAGAAGACGCGGGGCAAGAATACCGGCGAAACCATCCGGGTCGGCTTGGGCGACGGGCGCATCCTGGCGCTCACGGCCTGGAACGCAGCCATCCGGCGCAGCCTGAACCTTCACGATGTGGTCTATGTCCGCGTGGCGCCGGGCAAGGGTAAGGCGCCCGCGCGCGCCGACCTGCGCGTCCGGCCTACCGTCCAGGGCGCCGCCGTGGTGCTGGAGAACAGGACCGGCCGCGTCCTCGCCATGACCGGCGGCTTCTCCTATCCCTTGAGCCAGCTCAACCGGACGACCCAGGCGCAGCGCCAGCCCGGCTCGGCGATCAAGCCGCTCGTCTACCTGGCGGCGCTGCGCAAGGGGCTGCAGCCCAACACGCTCGTGCTCGACGCGCCTTTGACCTTGCCGCCCATCGCCGGCGGGGGCTATGCGCGCGAGCGGGACTATTGGTCGCCGAAGAACTACGACAATGGCACGTCGGGCATCGTCACCCTGCGGCGCGCGCTGGAAAATTCCAAGAACCTGGTGACGGTGCGCCTGCTCGACGGCGCCATCGAGCCCGAGCCCGAACAAAGCCTCGACCGCATCTGCGAGCTCGCGCAGGAGGCGCAAATCTACAAGGAGTGCGTCCGCTACTATCCTTTCGTGCTCGGCGCCCAGCCGGTGCGGCTGATCGATCTTGCCGCCTTCTACGCGGCGATCGCCAATGAAGGCGTGCGCCCCTCACCGCATGCGATCGAATCGGTCGAGCGCAACGGCCAGGCGATCTATCGGCATGCGCCGACCGCCTCCGTCTGGGTGGGATCGGCCGACCGCGTCGCCTTCTACCAATTGAAGACCATGCTGCAGGGCGTGCTGCAGCGAGGGACCGCACATGCGATCCGCAACCTGGCCCCGTTCGTCGCCGGCAAGACCGGCACCACCGATAATGAAAACGACGCGTGGTTCGTGGGCTTCACCAACGACGTGACGGTGGCGGTCTGGGTCGGCTACGACAATGCCGACGGCAAGCGCCGCACGCTCGGCAACGGGCAGACCGGCGCCAAGGTCGCGGTGCCGATCTTCGAGCCGATCATCCAGGCGGCGTGGACCTATCATGCGCCTAAGACCGCGCTCGCTCCGCCCTCGCCCGAGGCGCGACGCCAGCTCGCGGCGCTGCCGATCGATCTCGTCAGCGGCGAGCGTCTGCCGCCCGGAACCCGTGGCGCCTTCGTCGAGCAATTCCGCATCGATCGCGGCGAGGTGCTCGATACGCAGTATCGCCTCGTCTCGCGCGAGCAGACCTACGCATATCGTGGCGGCGGCGAGGTCGTAGGCGACGGGGAGACGTTCGGCGGCTGGTGGACCGATCGGGACAATGGGTCGTTCAGCCGCCACCCGTCCTGGCGCGAGCCGCCGCAAACCCCATGGAGCGGTCTGTTCGGGCAGCCGCGGTGGTGGAATGGCGACGAGCGCAGCCGTCCGCGCCGCATCGATCCGGACTATTTCTGGGGCAACCGCCATTTCGTGCAATGAGAGATTGATGCGGCCCCTGTGCGCGATCGCGCTTCTCGCCGGACTCTTGGCGTGCGTCTCGGCTGCCGGCGCGCAGGAGTTCGCGCTCGTCGAGGTGCCGTCGGTGGCCGCGCTGGCGCCTGGCGACGTCAAGCCGAAGACGATCGCCTTCACCGACCATCGCAACGACGAGTTGGCCGATCCCGGAACCGGCCTCATGCGCTTCGAGGACTGGAATCGCGCCCGCCCGCTGCAGAAGCAAATCTTAAGCCTCTATCCAGGCTACGTGGAGCCGAGATTCAACACGACCGTGAACGGCGTGACGAAGTCGCATCACGAGAAGCTCCACATGTATGTGGCGGAGGCCCGCTTCGTGGTCGGCAAGCCGCCCGGATCGCTCGATCTTGCGCGCCTGACGACGCTTGCGTTCCTGGAGCGGCTCGATCCGGCGATCAAGCACCGGACACTTGCAACAGCCGAGCTCGTGCCCGCCAAGCATCCGGAGCTTCCGCACCTGCGCCATCCCGGCCGCGAGTGGTGCGCCGGCATCCAGGGCATCTGCACGCAATCACGCTACAAGTTCGAAGGACGGCTGCCGGCCGCCATCATGCTCGCCAACAAGCTGAGGGAGGGCTCCCGGCCGGTTTCCGAATATATCGAGTTCCAGAGCGAGCTCAGGCTGGTTCCGTCCGCCGAGAGCGACCTTCCCACCTTGACCAAGCTGACCGGGGTCACCACGCCGGTGGCCGGCGTGCTGGAACAGAATATCTTCTGGGTTAATCAGATCATGCAATTCGGCCGGCTCGTCGCCGTGTTTCAGCAGCATCCGACCGATCCGGCCAAGACGGTGGCGACCGCCTTCATGGCACTCGCCGTCAAGTCCGACGTGCTGGAGCGGAAGAAGGAATATGAGACTGTCCCGGTGCTGCGCAACCTGGTGCCGGCACAGGTCCTGGTCGGCAACAGCTCGTTCAATACCGGGAACTCGATCAGCGGCGGACTGCCGGTTTACGTGCGCAATCGCATCAAGGCCATCGCCGCCATCATCGAGCGCGAGTGAGGCTCAAGGACGCTTTTTGCTTCGCTGGACGTACCCAGTTCGTCATTGCCGGGCTGTTGTCCCGGTGATCCCGCTGAACGAGGCAATGTCGTGCGTCCCTAAGCGAGATGGCCGGGACAACCCTCGCCGGTGTGGCGGCTCGCCCGGCCATGAGGATTAATGCAAACGGAAAATGCGCTACGCGCGCCGCCTGGACGCCGTCTTCTTGCGCTGTGTTTTCTTAGGCGCCCGGCCGGACGAGCCGCGCGAGGCTGAGCGAGCGGTTTTCTTTCGCCCACGGCTTGCGGTCTTCTTGCGCGCGCCTGCGGTCTTTTTGCGGGCACGGCCGCGGTCGGTCGCCGCCTCCGCGCGCGGATTGATCTTGCGTTCGGCGATGGCGGTGAGCTTGGCGTCGGTCGCCTTCTCTTCCTTCAGGTTCTCGCCCAGGACCTTTGCGCCCTGGCGCTGGCCGAGCTCGTTGGCCCAGGCCATGAGGGCGCCGTAGCGCGTGATCTCGTAGTGCTCGACCGCTTGAGCAAGCGCGATAATGGCAGTGTTCAAGACGTCCTGGTCCTCGATCTCGCCCATGACGTCTTCGGCCTCGCGGATGATTCCATCGATGGCCGGACATTTGTGGCCTTGGGCCTCCTTGCCTTGCATTTCGAATACGCGCTCGAGCCGCTTCACATGCTGCTCGGTCTCCTTCAGGTGCGTCTGAAAACCGCGCTTGAGCTCGCCATCGGTCGTCTTATCGATCATTCTCGGTAACGCCTTCACGATCTGGTTTTCCGTGTAATAGAGGTCCTGCAGCCCATGCACGAACAGATCCTCCATTGTTTTGATGTCTTTAGAAAACAAGCCCATGACAACCTCCTCCGCACAGGTCACGGCCAACCATGACGCAAGCCAAACGCGCGCGCGGAAGCGAGGTTCCACCCCGCGCATTCAGGTGAAATCTCGCCCCCGAGATGATCAGCGGCGACGATCGGCGCAGCGGCGTCTCGACCAAGAAGCAGGGATGAAGAGGCCGTCCGGGATCTCGAGCCGGACGGCCTGGCGGCGTCAGTGCCGGCTCCCGGGCCGGTTCCCCTCCCCCGCCGAATCAAGACTTATGACGACGCCATCAGTCGGGCAATGCGGTACCGCCGCCGCGCACAGGACAAACCAAGCGTGGTCAACGCCGCTTGGTGCCCCCGTTCTTCGGCGACTTCGGCTCGGCAGCCTTTCGTTTGGCCGGGGCGCGCGCCGCCGCAGCGCTGGGGCGCCTGGGAGCGGGCTGCTCGCCCTGATCCGTGAGCGTCGGAAATTCGCCGGCATTGCGCACCGCTTCGATCGGTTCGACCGGCTCGCCCCGTGCCCGTTCGCCGCGCGGGACCGGCTTGGTCGCAAGCTTCTGATTCTCTTCGATCGCCACCAGCTCGCGAGCCTTGTCCCAGTGGACGTCGGAGCGGCCCTCCGGGCAGCCTTCCTCCACCCAAAGACGGTAAGCGCGCTGCTTCACGCGTTCATCGAAATCTTCCATTGCAGGCTCCTGGTTCTTGTTTCGTCGTTACCCGTTTGACTACTCGGCGGATTCCCCTGCAGCGGGGTCCGACAAAGCTCGGCCTCAATCGGCGACGGCCGGCTCTCCAGGCGAATCAACGGGCCGCCGCCTGGTTGTGGCCTTATGTGTAAGGCTTGCCCGCAATATGGCAACAGGAAGGGGATCGAACAGGCGCGATAATGCCACCGCAGGCCGTGACCAAACCCTGTCCGGCGCCAGGGTGTGGTGAATGTCGGAAAAACCGTCGAGCACCAATTCGCCGTCCCAGTCCTCCGCCGCGGGCCAGGAGACACCCCCACGCGTCAACGGCGAAAACAGCCGCCCGACGGCAACCACGACGGCATCGCGACCGGCCGTGCGGGCGAAGGCCATCACATGCTCACGCTGCCGGCCGCTGACCTCGACCGGCCAATAGGTCCCCTGCGCAAACAGCAAGGCGTGCGCGTTGCGGAGCGCCAGAAGGTGCCGCGTGAGCGCAAGCTTGATGCGGCCGTCCGGCCAGGCGGCGGCGAGCACCGCCCACTCGGGCTCCATCCCAAGCTGCTCCAGCGCCGCCACGCGTGCGGAAAAATCCACCGGGCGACGATTATCCGGATCGACCAGAGAGAGGTCCCAGAATTCCGTACCCTGATAGAAATCCGGAACGCCGGGCATCGTCGCCTTGAGGGTGAGTTGCGACAGGCTGTTGAGCGCGCCGAGCAAAGCTGTTCGCCGCGCCAGCCGGTCAAACGACGCGATGAACTCCGCGGAATCGGCCGGATCGATGATCCGGCGCACGAAGCGCTTGACGCCCGCCTCATACGCCTCATCGGGATTGATCCAGCTGGTCTCGACCTTGCCCTCGCGCGCCGCCTTGATGGCGTAGGTCTCCATCCGCTCGGCGAAGCCTGCGTCAGGCCCCGCGAGCGGCCAGGCTCCGATCAATGTCTGGTACAGCATGTATTCGAGGACCGGCGACGGCGTCCGCAGGGTCCCGAGGTTCTCCGCAAAGCGATCATTGAGGCGGCGCCATTGCGTGACCGCGCTGACCCAGTCGTCGGTCACTTCCGCAATCGCCAACACGCGCATGCGGGCATCCTCGCCGCGCTTGGTGTCGTGGGTGGCCGTGGCGGTGAGGCCGTGCGGAGCTTCCGCTTCGCGGGCCTGCATGCGGCGATGGAATTCCTGCGGGCTCAGTCCTGGCAGCTCGGGGGCGCCGCCCACCTCGTTTAAGGCCAATAGCCGCGCGTAGCGATAGAACGCGGTATCCTCGAGCGACTTCGCCATCATCGGCCCGGTGAACTGCTGGACTTTGAAGGCGAAGCGGCGCACCCGCGCGCTGCTGTATCCGCTGCGGCCCGGCCCTACCAGGTCGAGGGTGAGGACATCGCGCAGAAAGTTGAAAATCTCCACGTCCGGCCCGAACCAACGCGCACGGGCGGCCTTGATCGCGCGGTCGATGGTGGCGCGGTCCTCGGGCGAAGGGCCCGATGCCGTCACGTAGGTGCGATAGACCGGGAAATCGAGAACGAACAGCCGCAGCGCAGCCTCGAGGCGGCCGATGGTGAAATCCCGCGTGCGGTAGTGGCCGGCGGCGATGCGCGCGAGCAGCCGCGTCAGCACGGTGAACTCGCTCGACAACAGGTTCTCCAGCACGCGCAACTTGGCGCGCTCCAGGATCTGCCGGAACGGGCGCGGATTGTCGGTCGCTTCGCGGCGGAAGCGATCGAGCGGTTCGAGCCCGTTGCTGTCGACGAGAACGCGGGAGATGACGTTGAGCCATTCGTAGCCGGTGGTTCCGGCAACGCCGGGAAGCGCCGGCACGTGCTCGTTTTCGGCCAGGATTTTTTCCACCACGACGTAGAATTCGCGCCTGCTCGCGCCTTGCGCGGCGCGGATCAGCCGTTGCAGGCGGCGGCAATATTGGATCGGGTCCCACAGGCCGTCGATGTGATCGAGGCGCAGGCCATGCAGCTTGTTGTCGGCAGTCAGACGCGCCACCAGCGCATGCACGCGGCGGAAGGTGTCGAGATCCTCGACGCGCAGGCCGGCGAGGTTGTTGATGTCGAAGAAGCGGCGATAGTTGATCTCGCTCGCCGCGAGCCGCCAATGCGCGACGCGATAATGCTGGCGCTCCAGCAGGCGGTGCAGCGGCAGCGCGCTGTCGGGATGACCGGGTGACGGTCGATAGACGTGGATGCCGCGCGCGATCACGTCGGCACCGCCGGCGACGGCGGCGAGCGCCGCCTTGAACGCCGGCGCCTCGGCGCGCGACGGCGTCCGCGGACCGCGCGAGCGGGCGGCGAGTTCGAGCAGCCGCCGGCCCGCCGCTTCGTTGCCGGCAGCAGCCGCATTGACGATCAGGCGGAGCATCTCGCCATAGCGATCCGGTCGGATCGGCAGGCGATGCTCGTAGTACCAGGCCGAGAAGCTCCCTTCCTCGCCATCGTATTTGAGCACGATCTCGCCGTTCTCCAGCGCGTGCCCATAGGGGGAGCCGAGGATCGGCAGCAGCACGCCGCCGCCGTGGTGGTGCTGCAGCAAATCCCAGTCGATATCGAAGCCGGCCGCATAGGGCGATTTCTCGCCCCATTCCAGAACGTCGAGCCACCACGCATTGTCCGCATAGCCGATGCCCATGTGGTTGGGCACGAAATCGAGAATCAATCCGATGTCGGCCTCGGCCAGCGCCGCCGATAATCGGGCGAAGCCCGCTTCGCCGCCGAACTCAGGATTGATCTCGTTATGGTCGACGATATCGTAGCCATGCGTGCTGCCGGCGCGCGCCGTGAGAAAGGGCGATGCGTAGAGGTGGCTGATGCCGAGGGATTTCAGATACGGCACGAGCCTCGCGGCATCGTCGAAGGTGAAGGCTGCCGACAATTGCAGCCGGTACGTAGCAATCGGAATACCGGGGGGCATCAGGCTTCTCCGATCGCCCAATGCACCGACCAAGGCCTCAGTTCCTCCGCCGCCGCACCACCCCAGATCGGCCGCCCCGGCCCCATTCTCCCGCGGCGCACGGCCATCTCCGGCGTGAGATTAGCGACGAGGTGAAGCGAGCTGCCGTCGCCCAGCCGCCATTCCGCCGCCATGCTGCCGCCCACGCGCTCGGTCCGCGCGTGTCCGCCGCGAATGCCGGCCAGGCGCGGGACGATCTCGGTGCTGCGAACCTGCAGAAGCCGGCGCACGAGATCGAGCCGGCGGCGATGCGGCTCGCGCTCCCGCGCGCTCCAATCGAGAACGGCAGATCGAAAGGTTTCTTGCGCCAGCGGATCGGGCCAATCGCCGCCGAGCCGCGCGTAGGCCTCCTTGAACTCGGCCTTGCGTCCGCGGCGCACAGCTTCGCCGAGGTCGCCGGAGAAGTCACAGAAGAACGGGAACGGCTGGGTCGAGCCCCATTCCTCTGCCATGAACATGAGGGGCGGCATGGGGGCGAGCAACGTGACCGCCAACGCCGCCTCCACCGCGGCCGCGGGCGCAAGCGCAGTCAGGCGATCGCCAAGCGGGCGGTTGCCGATCTGGTCGTGGTTCTGCAGGAAATCGACGAATGCGGTCGGCGGAAGCTCTCCGCTCGGCTCGCCGCGCCGCACTCCCTTGCGGTGACGTGAAGGCTCGCCCTGATAGGCGAAACCTGACGCCAGGGCCCGCGCCAAATGCGCAGCCGGCTCGCCATAGTCGCCATAGTAGCCGCCGGCCTCGCCGGTCAGCAGCACGTGCCAGGCGTGATGGTAGTCGTCGTTCCACTGCGCACGATATTTGCCGCGCGGCGGATCGGCCGCCGGATCGAGGAGCTGCGCGGCGTTGTCGTCGTTTTCCAGCACGAGGTGGATCGCCCGACCTGTCTGCTCCGCAAGGCTGCCGACCGCGCGACTGAGATCCGTCAGCACCGATGGCTCGCCGGGCTGGACGATCGCGTGCACGGCGTCCAGCCGCAGACCATCGAAGCGATAATCGCGCAGCCAGGAGAGCGCATTCTGGATGGCGAATGTACGCACCTGCGGAACCCGGTAATCGATCGCGCTTCCCCATGGCGTGTGCGCGTCGGTGAAGAAGGCGGGAGCGTAACGGCCGAGATAGTTTCCTTCCGGTCCGAAATGATTGTAGACGACGTCGAGGAACACCATGAGGCCGCGCGCATGCGCGGCGTCAATCAGCATCTTGAGGTCGTCGGGGCGGCCATAGACGCTGTCCGGCGCAAACGGCAGGACGCCGTCGTAGCCCCAGTTGCGCGATCCGGCGAAGTCGGCGATCGGCATCAGCTCGATCGCGGTGATGCCGCATTCGACCAGGTGATCGAGCTTGTCGATGGCGGCGAGGAACGTGCCGGCGGGCGTGAACGTGCCGGCGTGCAGCTCGAGCAGGACCGCTTCGTGCCACGGCCGGCCGCGCCAAGCCGTGGCTTGCCAAGCGAAATCGTGAGCGATGACTTCGCTCGGCCCGTGCACGTCGCGCGGCTGGAAGCCGGATGCCGGATCGGGAACTTCGAGCTCGCCGTCGATGCGGAACTTGTAAAGCATTCCGGCCGCGGCACCGGGGACGTCGAGCTCGTACCAGCCGTCGGCGCGCCGCGCCATCGCATGCGGTGAATCGAGGATCAGATCAACCGTGTTCGCAACTGGCGCCCATAGCCGAAACGTCACTCCATCCGGACCGAGCCGCGGGCCAAACAGGCCTGCGTCATTCATTGCACTCCCTCGAACACCAGAATGGAATGAGGCGGCGCTTCCGACATCTGGCCGACCTGGAGCATCTCACCGTGCGAAGCCCCATCCATCGCGGTGGTGTCGAGGAGCTGATTCCAGCTGCTGCAGCGCGGCCATTGCGGCACCTTGAACGCAATCGGCTCGGACGCCGCATTGAGGACGATGTAGAGCGGCGAGCCGCCCTTCGGTCCGGCGAGCACGTAGGCGAGGAAGTGGGCCGCGTGAAACTTCCAATCTTGCTCGGTCATCTCGGTGGCCTGCGGAGTGAGCCACAACGCCCCGTAGCTCCCGTCGGAACGCTTTCCGTCGACCCAATGACGCGGCCGGAGCTGGGGAAACAAACGGCGCAGGCCGGACAGGCGGGTGATGAACTCCGTCAGATCTTCTCCCTCGACGCCGAGCTGAGACCAGTCGACCCAGCCGATCTCGTTGTCCTGACAATAGGCGTTGTTGTTGCCGCTCTGGCTGTTGGCGACCTCGTCGCCGGCCAGCAACAGGGGCACGCCATGCGCCAGCATGAGGCTGGCCAGTTGATTGCGTCGCAGCTGTCGTCGCAAGGCAAGCACCTCGGGCTTGTCAGTCGGTCCGTCGACGCCGCAATTGGTGCTGAAGTTCTCGTCCGACCCGTCGCGATTGTCCTCACCGTTGGCCTCGTTGTGCTTTTCGTTGTAGCTGACGAGATCGGCGAGCGTGAATCCGTCGTGGACGGTGATGTGATTGATACTGGCCTGGGGGCGGCGTCCGCCCTTGTCGAACAGGTCGGCGGAGCCGGTCATGCGCCGGGCGAGCTCTCCCAAAAGCCCGCCCTCGCCGCGCCAGTAGCGCCGCAGCGTGTGCCGATACGCGTCATTCCACTCCGACCAGCCTGACGGAAAGGCCCCAACCTGGTAGCCGCCGAGACCGACGTCCCACGGTTCCGCGATCAGCTTGACGGTGGCAAGGACCGGATCCTGCCGGACAGCGGCGAAGAATGGGGAATGGCGGTCGAAGCCGTTCGGCCCGCGTCCGAGCGTGCTCGCAAGATCGAAGCGAAAGCCGTCGACCTGGTAGCACTCGACCCAGTAGCGCAGCGAGTCCATGACCATCTGCAGGACGCGCGAATTCGACAGGTTGAGAGCGTTCCCGCAGCCGGTGAAGTCGTCGTAGTAGCGCGGCGTGTCGGGGAGCAGCCAATAGTACGAGGCGTTATCGATGCCGCGGAACGACAGGGTCGGCCCGAGGTGATTGCCTTCCGCCGTGTGGTTGAACACGACATCGAGGATCACCTCGATGCCGGCGTCGTGCAGACGCGCCACGGTCGAGCGGAAGCTCTCGATCGGATTGTCCGGCGCATAGCGCGGCTCCGGAGCAAAGAAAGACAGGGTGTTGTATCCCCAGTAGTTCCTCAAGCCGCGCTCGACGAGGTGACGGTCGTCGATGAAAGCGTGGATCGGCAGCAGTTCGACGGTGGTGACGCCCAGGCGCTTGAGGTGATCGATGACGCTCGGCGCCGCCAAGCCGCGGAAGAACCCGCGCCACGCCGGCGGCACGTCCTCGCGCAGCTGCGTGAGGCCCTTGATGTGGGCTTCATAGATGATCGTGCTTTCCCACGGAATGTGCGGGCGGCGATCGCGGGCGCTGGTGAAGGCCTGATCGACCACCACGGATTTGGGCATTCCGCGCGCGTTGTCGCGTCGATCGAACGAAAGGTCGGCGCGGGCGCTGCCGGCTCGGTAGCCGAAATGCGCGTCGCTCCACACGATACGTCCGAACAGCCGCTTGCTGTAAGGGTCGATGAGCAGCTTGTTGGGATTGAAGCGGTGGCCCTGCTCCGGCTCATAGGGGCCGTGCACGCGATAGCCGTAGAGCTGCCCCGGCGACGCATCGGGCACATGCCCGTGCCAGATGTCGTCGGTCCGCTCCGGCAGCGCGATGCGCTCGAGCTCGCGTCGTCCCTGCGGGTCGAACAGGCAGAGCTCGACTTTCTTGGCGTGAGCCGAGAACAGTGCAAAATTGGCGCCCCGTCCGTCCCATGTCGCGCCCAGGGGATGCGGCATTCCCTCAGTGACGCGCATTCAAAGCTCCGGCACCAGGAACAGCGCGGCGAGCGGCGGGAGAACGAGGCTGAGCTCCACATTGTCGCCGCTCTCTATCGCCGGGACAACGCCGCTATTCCCGACATTGGTCCCGCCATACAGGGCGGCGTCCGTGTTGAGGATCTCGCGCCAAGGACAGTTGAACGGAACCTTCACCCGATAGTCGCGGCGCACTTCCGGCGTGAAGTTCACGACGACGAGACAGCGGGCGTGAGGATCGCGTCCGTTGCGCAGCCAGGCGAACACGCTCTGCTGCCAGTCGTCGGCGACCAGCCACTCGAAGCCCGCCGCGTCGCAGTCGAGCTCGTGCAGAGCCGGAAGCGAGCGATAGAGCTTGTTGAGATCGCGCACCACCGCCTGGACGCCGGCGTGCGCCGGCTCATCCAGGAGGTGCCAGTCCAGGCTGTGATCGTGGTTCCATTCCGCCAGCTGGCCGAACTCGTTGCCCATGAACAGGAGCTTCTTGCCCGGATGTCCCCACATGAAGCCATAGTAGGCGCGCAGATTGGCGAAGCGCCGCCATGGGTCTCCCGGGATGCGGCCGAGAATGGAGCCTTTGCCGTGCACCACCTCGTCATGCGAGAGCGGGAGGATGAAGTTCTCGAAAAATGCGTAGTGCAGCCCGAAGACCACGTCGCCGTGGTGGTGCTTGCGGTAGACCGGATCCTTGGAGATGTAATTCAGGGTATCGTGCATCCACCCCATGTTCCATTTGTAGCCGAAGCCGAGGCCGCCCCAGTCCACCGGGCGCGACACCATGGGCCATGCCGTCGATTCTTCGGCCGCCGTGGTCGCCTTCGGGTGGTGGGCGAACACTTCCGTGTTGAAGCGTCGCAGGAATGCGATCGCGTCGAGATTTTCCCGGCCGCCTTCGCGATTGGGAATCCAGCCGCCGGCGGGCCGGCTGTAGTCGAGGTAGAGCATGGAGGCGACGGCATCGACTCTGAGCCCGTCGACGCCATAGCGATCGAGCCAGAACAGCGCATTGGTGAGCAGGAAATTCGCGACTTCCGCGCGTCCGTAATTGTAGATCAGCGTATTCCAATCGAGATGGCGGCCCTGCATCGGATTGGCATGTTCGAACAGAGCGGTGCCGTCGAACCAGGCGAGGCCGTGCGGATCGTCGGGAAAATGTCCCGGCACCCAATCGAGCAGAACGGCCAAGCCCGCTTGATGGAATGCCTGGACCAGCGCGGCAAAATCGGCCGGCGATCCGAAACGGCTGGTCGGCGCGAACAGGCCAGTCGGCTGATAACCCCACGAGCCGTCGAACGGATGCTCCATGATCGGCATCAATTCGACATGGGTGAACCCCATGTCCTTGACATAGGCGGGCAGCTGCTGGGCGAGCTCACGGTATGACAGCCAGCGCGAGCTTTCCTCCGGCCGACGCCGCCACGAGCCGAGGTGGACCTCGTAGATCGAAATCGGCGCGTTCAAGCTGTTGGCATCGTGCCAGAGGGGATGCGGACGCTCGATCTCGTTGATGTCGACGACGATGGAGGCCGTGGACGGCCGTACCTCCGCGGCGAACGCGATCGGATCGGATTTGAGCGGCAGCAGCGCTTGCTCCGTGAGAATCTCGTACTTGTACTTGTCGCCGACGCCGGCGCCGGGAACGAAGATTTCCCAGAAGCCGTTGCCGCGCACGCGCATGGCATGGCGCCGTCCGTCCCAATAATTGAAATCGCCGACGACGCTGACACGGCGGGCGTTGGGGGCGAACACCGTGAAGCCTACGCCGGCCACGCCGTCGAGGACGAGCGGGTGCGCGCCAAGCTTCTCGTAGAGGCGCAAGTGCGTGCCTTCGCTCAGGAGGTAGAGATCGAAATCGGAGAGGATGGGCGGGAAGCGATAGGGATCCTCGAGCTCGACCAGATTCGATCCGAACTTCGCCCGCAGGCGATAGTGCTCGAGGGTGGTCGAGTCCACCGGCCCAGCGAACAGGCCGGCGTCGTGGACGAGCGGCAGCTCGCGTTCGTGTCCGATGTCGTCGACGATGGCGACGCGCTCGGCGTCGGGCATGAACACGCGGACGACGCGCTCGTCGTCCTCGACATGCGGCCCGAGATATTCGAACGGGTTCGCATGATATCCGCCGATGATCGCGAATGCGGCTGGGGAAAGTTCGGTCATGTCACGCTCTCTGCGACAGAATCCGCTGCAATCCCATAAGGGGAACGCGCAACCAGTGGGGGCGGTTCGCAAGCTCGTAGTTGATTTCGTAGAACGCCTTTTCCATGAGGAAAAATTCGAGCAGGCGGGCGGCATCGCCGCCGTCGGCCGGCCACAGCAGCGTAGTCGTCAAGGCCTCCCGGTAGGCGGACATGAAGGCACCGATCGACTGCTTACCCCAATCCTCCAGCGCGTGGAGCAGCCGGTCACGTTCGTCCGTCCACGTTTCCAGCGCTCGTTCGAGCGCGGCCGTGGCGGCGTAGTCGATGGAACGCACGAGGCCGGCGATATCGCGCGCCGCCGGAGCCTTGCGCCGTCGCTCCTCCAGGCTCCGCTGCGGCTCTCCCTCGAAATCGAGAATATAGGCGTCGTCCTTGGCGAACAGCACCTGTCCGAGATGAAAGTCGCCATGGTGGCGAATCTTGAGCGTCTGGACGGCTCGCGGCAGCAGATCGCGCAGGTGAGGCAGAATTTCATCGCGCCGCGAAAGGAGCCCATCGACCACGACGCGCGTGGCTTCGCTCAGGTCCGAACGCCGGCGCGCGAGCTCGCTGAAGGCCGTCTCGCCGCGCCGCACCAGCTCATCGGTCCAGCGCGTCACGTCGTCGGCAGCAATCGTCTCCGGCGCGAACGCGGGAATGTCCGGACGGTTCGCCAGTGCGTTCTGTAGTTCTGCCGTACGGCGTCCGATCTGGCGCATGCGCTGCAGATAGGACATGAGCTCATTGCTGCGGGCCGGCGTGTCAGGCGTGAGCACGCGCTGCTCGTCGATGAAGCGGTCGAGATAAGCGTTGGTCACTGTCCAGGCGTCGCCCTGGTTCTGCACAAAGGCATGGGCGACCGCGAGCGTGCTCGAAGCATCGCCTTCGCGCAGCTCCATCGCACCGAGGAAGAGCGGCGCGTTGCGGAACTGGACGGTGTCGGTGAGGAAGCGGCCGATCTCGGTCTCGGGGTGCTCGCCGGATTGCAGGCGCCGGAACATCTTGACCACGAACCGATCGTCGATGATGGCGGTGGTGTTCGACTGCTCCCCCTCCACGGCGTGGACGTTCTCTGCCGTGGGAGACGGCATCCTGGCGAAGGCCTCGGTCGGCCGAAATTCGATTCGCCGGTCACCCGCCTCGATGGCGTCACCTGCATGCATCTTGCGCAGCAGCAGGGAGACGAACTCCGGATCGGTCGCGACGTCGACCAGGGTTCCTTCGCGGGCATAGCGGCGGACCGCCGCAACGATATTGGCGGCGGACGGAATCTTGTCGAACCGGCTCCATTTGACGGCGAGCGGAACGGCGTAGCGCGAGGTGCCTCTCCCGCCGGTGAAATCGATCAACGCCAGCATGGTGCCGGGGTCGCCGCCCTCTAACGTAATCCCGGTCTGCAACCTTGCGCCGATGAGTGCGGTTCCCTTATCGGCGAACCAGCGGCGTCCTGCCAGGAACGCCGGCAGCACATCGTGCTCGAGACTCGACCGCGCCCGCCCCTCGAACAGCGAACGCCAGCCGTCGCCCATGACGAGCGTGACGAATTCAGGCGGAGCGGCCGGCTTCGCTTCCGCGCTTGCCTCCGGCTCTTCGCGCAGCTGGAACCAGAAGAACCCATAGGGAGCCAACGTGATGACGTAAGGGCCGTCGCCGATGCGAGGAAAGCGCGTGCGCCCGAGCATCTCGTGCGGCACGCGGCCGCGCCAGGGGGACAGATCGATCTCCGCGGCTTGCGCCGAGCGCGACAGATTGGCCACGCACAGCAGAACTTCATCTTCGTATTGGCGCACGTAGACGAGCACGGCGCGATTGGCGGGACGAATGAACGTCATCGACCCGCGGCCGAACACGCGGGAAGATTTACGCACCGCGATGAGGCGCTTCATCCAGCTCAGCAGCGACGACAGGCTGCGCGACTGCGCCTCGACATTGACGGCTTGGTAGCCGTAGACCGGATCCATGATGGGCGGCAGGTAGAGCTTGGCCGGATCGGCGCGGGAAAACCCGCCGTTGCGGTCCGGTGTCCATTGCATGGGCGTGCGCACGCCGTTGCGGTCGCCGAGATAGATGTTGTCGCCCATGCCGATCTCGTCGCCGGAGTAGATGACCGGCGTTCCCGGGAATGACAGCAGCAGCGAATTCATCAACTCGATCTTGCGCCGATCGTTGTCCATCAGCGGTGCGAGACGGCGGCGGATGCCGAGATTGATGCGCGCGCGCGGATCGGAAGCGTACGTGGACCAAAGATAGTCGCGCTCGGAATCGGTCACCATTTCCAGCGTCAGTTCGTCGTGATTGCGCAGGAACATCGCCCATTGGCAGTTCGCCGGGATGTCCGGCGTCTGCCGCATGATATCGGCGATGGGGAAACGGTCCTCCTGGGCGATCGCCATATAGATCCGCGGCATGAGCGGAAAGTGATAGGCCATGTGGCATTCGTCGCCGTCGCCGAAATAGGCGCTGACGTCCTCGGGCCATTGGTTGGCTTCGGCCAGCAGCACCCGGCCCGAGCCATAGGCGTCGACCTCGGCGCGGATTTTCTTGATGATGGCGTGCGTCTCCGGGAGGTTTTCGTTGTTGGTGCCCTCGCGTTCGCACAAATAGGGAATCGCATCGAGACGGAATCCGTCGACGCCGAGATCGAGCCACCGCCGCATCACCTGCAGAATCGCCCACAGCACCCGCGGGTTGTCGTAGTTGAGGTCCGGCTGGTGCGAGAAGAAGCGGTGCCAGTAATAGGCGCTGGTTTCCGGGTCCCATGCCCAGTTGGATTTTTCCGTGTCGGTGAAGATGATGCGGGTGCCCTGATATTTCTGATCGGTATTGCTCCAGACGTACCAGTTGCGCGCATCGCTGCCGGGCTTGCTGCGCCGCGCCCGCTTGAACCAGGGATGCTGATCGGAGGTGTGATTGACCACCAATTCGGTGACCACGCGCAGTCCGAGACGTTTGGCTTCCGTGATGAAGCGGCGGAAGTCTTTCATCGTCCCGAAATCGGGATTGATGCGGCGGTAGTCGGAAATGTCGTAGCCGTCGTCGCGACCGGGGCTCGGATAGAACGGCAGCAGCCACAACGTGGTGATGCCGAGCTCGTGCAGATACCCGAGCCGTTCGGTGAGCCCGGCGAAATCGCCGATCCCGTCGCCATTGCTGTCGGCGAAGGCTTTGACATGAAGCTGGTAGATGATCGCGTCCTTGTACCAGAGCTGGTCGTGGCTCGTCTCGCGATCGATGCTGATCTGTGGCGCGAGGTTCACGCGATGCCCCTCACGCATAGCAACGGAACAGGAGAGCGGGGTCCTGCGCCTGATCGATGCGCAGGCGGATGCCCCCCCATTCGAGCAAATGGCGTTCGCCGGTCACCAGGTTTTCAACCGAGGTGACGCGGCGGCGCGCATTGGGCGGGCCGATCTCGAGATCGCCAAAATGGAACCAGAACTGGCGCGGGCCATGGCCGGTGACCGCCACCGCCACCGCCACCGCATTGTCGTGCGCGACCGACTCCTTGATGAAGCCGATGACCTCCTCGTCGTCCACCTGCACGAAGCGGAAATCGCGCGTCTGCAGAAGCGCGGGGTTCTGTCGGCGGATCCTGTTGAGCCGGCCGATATAGTCGGCGATGTTGCCGGGCTTGTTCCAGTCGCGCACTTTGAGCTCGTATTTCTCCGAGTTCAGGTACTCCTCCTTGCCCGGAATGGGCTCATGCTCCAAGAGCTCGAAGCCGTTGCAGATCCCGTAATTGGAGGAAAGCATCGCGGCCAGCGCGACGCGCGCCTTGAAGATCCAGGGCTCGCCCGACTGCAGGTGGAAGGGATTGATATCCGGCGTGTTGACGAAGAAATTGGGCCGGAAATACTCGGCCATCGGATATTGCGTCAGCTCATGCATATAGGCGCTCAATTCGGCCTTGGTAGTGCGCCACGTAAAGTAGGTGTAGGACTGCGTGAAGCCGAGCTTTGCCAGCGCCTTCATCACTTTCGGACGGGTGAAGGCTTCCGACAGGAAGACGGTGCCCGGATCACGCTCCTGCACCTCGCGAATCAGCCATTCCCAGAAGGGAAACGGCTTAGTATGCGGATTGTCGACGCGAAAGATGCGCACGCCCTGCTCGACCCAGAACAGCACGACGTCGCGCAGCGCGGTCCATAGCGCCTCGCGGTCGGCATAATAAAAATCCGGGTTGACGATGTCCTCGTATTTCTTCGGCGGGTTCTCGGCATAGCGGATCGAGCCGTCCGGCCGACGTCTGAACCATTCCGGGTGCTCGCGCAGCCAGGGATGGTCGGGAGAGCACTGGATGGCAAAATCGAGTGCGACCTCCATTGCGTGCTCGCGGCAGGCGGCGACGAAGCGGCGAAAGTCCTCAAGCGTGCCGAGCTCGGGATGCACGGCATCGTGCCCCCCTTCGGCCGCGCCGATCGCGTAGGGGCTGCCCGGATCATCCGGGCCGGCGGTGAGCGAATTGTTGCGACCCTTGCGGTTGGTCCTGCCGATCGGGTGGATCGGGGTGAGATACACGACATCGAATCCTCGCGCCGCGACCTCCGGCAGCCGCGCGATGCAATCGTCGAATGTCGCATGGCGGCCCGGCACCTTGCCCTGGCTGCGCGGCACCATCTCATACCAGGCGCTGGCGCGGGCGATGGGGCGTTCGGCGAGCAGCGGAAAGCGGGAACTGCAGGTCAGGTCCGGACGGTCCTCGCCGTGCCGGGCGGCGGCGCCAAGCTCGTCGGAGATCAGCGCCGCGAGATCGCCGTCCTGGTCGAACGCCGCGCATGCCCGGCTGATCACGCCCTTGGCCGCCTTGTCGCGCGGACGCAAGGACGCGACGAGCTCCCTGCCCTCCCGCGCCTCCAAGTGAACGTCCTGTCCGGCGGCGCGCTTCAGGAGCACCTCGCGGCGCCAGGTGGCGACCGTGTCCGTCCAGGCTTCGATGGCGAACACGTAGCGGCCCGGGTCGGCCGGGACGAACTGGCCAACCCAGCGGTCGTTACCGTGATGATGCATCGCGGCGCGGTGCCACTTTGCATCCCCTTCCAGGCGCCAGACCAGGTCGGCCGCCGCGACATCGTGGCCGTCCCGGAAGATGTCGGCCCAGACCTCGACGGTCTCGCCCGCGATTCGCTTGACCGGAAACCGTCCCCCATCGACGCTCGGATAGACGTCCTCGATGCAAAACCGGCTGCCGAGCTGATCGCCGACAACAGCCGTTCTGGCCTTCGCTTTCACGTTCCCGGAAACCTTTGGCTGCCCCGACCCGCGGGAGAGCGTGGATGGTGATGAAATCATGGGAAGGCCGATTATCGAGAACTGAGGTGGAATCTGTTTGGTTCCCGCCCGGATCGAGGCTCATTACTTAAATACGGTCCTACGCCGGAACCAACCACCCCCAAGCCGATTTATCGGTCGGAGGTGTGGTGTGACTGTCATTTTAGTGTCCAATCGGGTTGCTGACCCCGATGTCGTGGGGCCAATCGAAGGGGGACTTGCCTCGGCGCTACTCCAGGCGGTCAAGACATCCGGAGCCGTTTGGGTCGGCACGCGCGTCCAGCAGTCGAGTCCCGACCGAAAGGAGCCATTGACCGCATTGGCGAGCATTGGCGCCGGAACCACCGCGCGGGTCGATTTGCCGGGCGCCCTCTATCAGCAATTCTACCGCGGATTCGCCAATTCGGGCCTATGGCCGGCCCTCCACTCGCGCCCCGATCTCATCCGCACCAACGAGGACGATTACAAGGCCTATCGCGAAGTCAATCGCATGCTGGCGCTCGCCCTGCGCCCCCTGGTGAAGGCGGATGCTCGCATCTGGGTCCACGACTATCACTTCCTGACGCTGGCGGAAGAGCTGCGGCGCATCAATATCGGTTGCCCGGTCGGCTTCTTCCTGCATACGCCGTTTCCGGCGCGCACCGCCTTCGTCAGCATGCCGCAGCACCGCGAGCTCGTGCACGCATTGCTGTGCTACGACCTGCTCGGCTTCCAGACCGAGGAGGACAAGACCAATTTCGCCGACTACGTCGGGCATGAGCTCGGAAGGGAGTTGGATGCAAATATCGTCGCCGGCACCAATGCCCATCTCGCCAGCTTCCCGATCGGGATCGACGTCCAGGCCTTCGCCGAGGGCGCGCTGAAGGCCGCCGCGCGGCCCGACATTGCCCGCCTGCGGGCGAGCCTGCAGGCCAGCCAGCTCGCCATCGGCGTCGACCGCATCGATTACTCCAAGGGGCTGGAGAATCGCATGCGCGCGTTCGACCGGCTGTTTCATACCGCGCCCGATCTCAAGCGGCAGGTCTCGCTCCTGCAGATCGCGCTGCCGTCGCGCGCGGATATTCCGACTTACGACAACCTGCGCGCCAGGCTCGCGGCTCTGGTCAGCGAAATCAACGGTCGGCATGGCGAGGTCGACTGGACACCGATCCGCTATTTGAACAAGGGCTTCGCCCAATGGACCTTGGCGGGCCTGTACCGGACCGCGCAAATCGGCGTCGTCACGCCCCTGAACGACGGCATGAACTTGGTCGCCAAGGAATATGTGGCGGCACAGAACCCGTTGAACCCGGGCGTTCTGGTGCTGTCGCGGTTCGCCGGCGCCGCCAAGCAGCTCGATGCGGCGCTGCTCGTCAACCCACATGATGCGGATGCGGTGGCGTGTGCCATCCGCCAGGCGCTATTGATGAGTCCGGACGAGCGGCGCGAGCGGTGGGACACAATGATGGCCGTCCTGCGAGACAGCGATATCGACGATTGGTTCAACAATTTCCTGGCCGCCTTGGCGGCTACGTCGCGGCAAGCTATCAACGTTCCTTACAAGAAGACCGCACCTGCGTACGCAGGGCCGTCCGTCCTTCCGAACCCGTTCGGCATAGCTGCTGCCAAGAGTTCGTAATCGATGACCGACATTTCCGATCTGGCGGCGCAATGGGGCGTCGCGGCGGAGTACTTTGACGCGTTTGGTACGTGCAGAACGGTCGACCCGGAGGTGCTCGCCCGCATCGTCGGTGCGATCAGCGGGGGTCGACCGGCGCCGCACCGGCTGTTGCCGCCGGCGGTCGTGGTCCGGCGCAATCGCGAAGCCCGTCTCGAGATTCCCGGCTGCGGGCCGGATTGCCGGATCGAGTGGGAAATTGCGTCGGGCGACAGCGTGGTCGCGAGCGGTTCCGGCGTGGGCCCCGCCATCGTCTTGCCTGATCTCGCGATCGAGACTTACCAGCTTCGTGTTACCGCAACCAGGTCCGACGGCGAGCTGCGGGAAGCCGCAATCCTGCTGGTCGCACCGGAGACCACCTTCCAGGGCAAGAACCCGAGCGCGCGACTGTGGGCGCTGGCGGTCCAGCTTTACGGCGTGCGGTCGTCACGCAATTGGGGCCATGGCGATTTCAGCGATCTCGCCGAGCTGGTCGGACTCGCCGCAAAGGTCGGGGCCGCCGGAATTGCCCTCAATCCGCTTCACGCTTTGTTCGACGACCGTCCCGAGCAGGCGAGCCCCTACTCGCCCAACAGCCGCCTGTTCCTCAATCCTTTCTACATCGACGTCGGGGCCGTACCGGAGTTTCCCGGGCTCGAGGCCGCCGGCATGGCGCAGGAGATCGAGCGGCTGCGGCGCCACGACGTAGTGGATTATGCCGGTGTTGCTGCCGCCAAGCTCAAAGCCTTGCGCCTCGCCTACGAACATTTCCTGCAGCACGGAGCCGAGGATCGGCGCTCGCAGTTCGCCGCGTTCCGCCGCGAGCGGCGGCAATGGCTCGCGCGCTTTGCCAGCTTCGAGCATCTGCGGCGACGGTTTAATTTGGTGTGGTGGGAGTGGCCGCCGCAATGGCGGGCGCCGGATGCGGCGCACATGCTCAGCCTCATGCGCGAGGCGGGAGACGAGATCGGCTTTTTCGCTTTCACGCAATGGATCGCGGATTCGCAGCTCGCCCAGTGCTGCGCCAGGGCACGCGAGCTCCAATTGCCGATTGGTCTTTATGTCGATGT
Source organism: Xanthobacteraceae bacterium (assembly GCA_045801465.1). GTDB lineage: Bacteria > Pseudomonadota > Alphaproteobacteria > Rhizobiales > Xanthobacteraceae > DATFWC01. The sequence continues at coordinate 23,185 of JBJMSU010000021.1, forward strand.
GGCGGTCGGCGTCGAAGCCGGCGGGGCGGACGCCTGGAGCGAGCAGGAGGCGGTCCTCAACAGCTTGTCGCTTGGCGCCCCGCCGGACGCCCTCAACACCGCCGGTCAGAATTGGGGCCTCTCGGGCTTCAGCCCGAGCGGACTGGAGGCGCGGGGATTCGAGCCGTTCCGCCAGATGCTGCGTCAGGCGATGCGCTACGCCGGGGCCGTCCGTCTCGATCATGTGCTCGGCTTGCGCCGCCTGTTCGTCATCCCGCACGGCATGAACCCGCAGGACGGCACCTATGTCCAGCTTCCCTTCGAGGCGCTGCTCGCCGTGGTGGCGCAGGAAAGCGTGCGCCAAGAATGCATCGTGATCGGAGAAGACCTGGGAACGGTCCCCGAAGGGTTTCGCGAAACCATGGCTGATTGGGGCCTGTGGTCGTATCTGGTCGTGCTGTTCGAGCGCCGTGCCGATGGATCGTTCAAATCGCCCGGCGAGTACAAGCGCGACGCGCTCGCCAGCTTCAGCACCCACGACCTGCCGACCTTCGCCGGCTGGGCGCACGGCCGCGACCAGGAGGTCAAGCGCGCGCTCGGCATCGACCCGGGCGAGACGGACCAGGAACGCAAGGACGCCGTGGCACGTCTGCGTGTCGTGGTCGGCGCGCCGGCTGGCGCGCCGCTGGACTTTCCGGCGGTGGCAAAATATCTGGCCGCCACACCGACCCGGCTCGTCGTCATCTCGATGGAAGACGCGCTCGGCATGATCGAGCAGCCCAATCTGCCGGGAACGGTTCTCGAGCACCCGAATTGGCGCCGGCGCCTTGCGGTTTCGCTGGAGGGCTTAGCGGAGCATCCCAAGCTCCGCGCCATCGGCCAGATCATGGCGGAGGCGGGCCGCGCGGCCGTGGCCAGGCCGTAAACCTCAGGAGCGCGTTCCGGCCTGTCGGATGCGTCTCGCTTTGAACGCCAGACATGATCAGCGCGTCGCATGCCGGGAGACTGCTCCCGCCAAGACTATCGTCGCGGGTATGGTCGGCCGACAGCAGGGGGAGGGGGCGGGTGAAACACGTCATCTGGAATGAAAGCTCGAACGAAAGCGTGCTGGGCCCGGGTCTCGCCCAGGGTGTCAACGCCGTGCGTGGATTCCTGCGCGAATATTATGCGGGCCTGCTCGCAATGGCCGCCTGGAAGGGCGATGCCACGAATCTCCCAGCGAACGGACCGTTCGATGCTGACCTCCGGTTCTGGGTCAAGCAGTTCCAGACCGCTTTCAATCGCTCCAAAGGCCCGCTTGTGAGTCGGAAGAAGTCGAGGTTGCCGCACGGCAACCTCATCGACACCGGTGAGGTCGATTGGGGAACGCGCTTTGTCATGGGCATCGACGAGAAGCTCGCGCGGGATGACGCGATCCAGCTGCCGAGCGGTGTCGTTGCCGCTCCGTCCAGCTTGACGGCAATCGAGCTCAAGGCTGCGCCCCGCACCGAGCGGTTCGGCAATGCATACCGGGTGGGACAGCTCGACCTGTTGCTGGCGAAACTCGGCCTGCAGGACCGGCAGGAAGAAATGATCAGCAAGAAGCGGGTTGCGATCCTCGATGAGGGCAACTTCGTGGTGCCGGAGGGACATCCGCTCTACTCCGGGGGGCAGATGCCCGCCGCCCTGAAGCGGATGGGCCTTGCTAATGCCACGGACAAAAGCGAATGCGCGGCGCTGGTACAGTCGCTCGGCGTGCCCAATACAAACCGGTGGCGGCGCGGACCGCAGGTCAAAGACATCGAGATGTTGCCACGCGGGACCGTGATCGCGACGCTTCACAGGGGTGTTTATCTGTCCGACTACAGCGGCGAGTCCCACGTCGGCGTCTTCCTGTCGAAAGATGATCACGGCTTGTGGATGCTCGACCAGCACATCGGCGAGAACGGCAATGTCGGGGTTCGCTTGAAGAGGTTCGGCGCCGAGCACAAAAAGTCCCCCGTCAGCATCCTAAAGTACATCGACCCCGACTTTTCGTATCGGATGAAAGCCATCGACCAGTCGGGGCAGGCCATATACGCGTATGATCACTCGCTCGAAACCGTCCGGTACAGGCAGAATCTGACCAGCGATGGCAGCCAGTACTATGTCCTCGTCGATGACGGCACCATCGCCCGGCGCGATGCTCCACGCGATTCGGCTGCGCACCGGCTGCGCACCGCGGAAGAACAACGGCGGGCGAAGGACGACTTGCGCGAGGCGGTTTTTCCCAAGGCGCTCGCCGAAGAAATCGGCAAGCACATGCAAGAAACTTCGAAGGCATTGCGCGAGCTCACGGAGTCACTGCAGGCGCCGTAATCCGCTGATTGGCATTGATGCGGTCGGCCGTTTCGGGAGATAAGAAGCCCGACACGAGCGGCACCGGCGTGCCGCCAACGGGTGTGGAGCGGGGACGGCGAAATGGGCCGATGCAATGGCGTGCGCGAGATCGGTTATTTCGATTGCGACGGCGGCGGACAGATCGTGGTGGAGGGCAATTACGCCTATATCGGCCATGTCAACGGCACGACCGGCACCACCATCGTCGATGTGAGTGACCCCAAGAAGCCGCGCCACGTGGCGAACGTCCCGACGAACTCCGGCATCCATGCCCACAAGGTGCGCGTCGCCAATGGCGTGATGCTGGTCAATCGCGAGCATCCGCCGCGGCGGCAGGGGCCGGCCTTCACCCCGGAGGAGCTCGCCGAGCCGGTCGGCCTCGGCATCTATGACGTCTCCGACCCGCGCCGCCCCAAAGAGATCACCATGTGGCGCTGCACCGGCAACGGCGTGCATCGCTTCACGTTTGACGGCCGCTACGCCTACATCTCGCCCGAGATGGAGGGCTACGTCGGCAACATCGTGGTGATCCTCGACCTGAAAGATCCGAGCCGGCCGGAAGAGGTCGGCCGCTGGTGGATGCCCGGGCAATGGATCGCCGGCGGCGAGACGCCGACATGGAAAGGCCGCGCGCATCGCTGCCATCATCCGATCCGCCTCGATGACCGGCTCTACACCAGCTATTGGCATGGCGGCGCCGTTATCCTCGACATCTCGGATATTTCGAAGCCGAAGTGCGTCGGCGCGATCGACTGGAGCCCGCCGTTTCCATGGCCGACGCATTCCTGCGTGCCGGTCCCGTTCAAGATCGCCGGGCGGCGCTGGATGGTCGTCGCCGACGAGGACGTGCTGCCGCTCGACCCCGAGATGGCGCCGGAAATGGCCGCCTTCATGTGGATGGTCGACATTACCGACGAAGCGCGGCCGATGCCGGTGGCGAGCTTTCAGGTGGACGGCGTCAACGGCAAGCGCAACCGGCAGATGACCGGCTGCCATCAGCCGATCGAAGAGATTGCCGACACGGAAATCCCGTTCGCCTGGTTCGCCCAGGGCCTGCGCTTCATCGACATCTCCAATCCGAATTGTCCGCGCGAGACGGCAAGCTACATGCCGGATGTTCCGCCGGGCGCCGACCGCGTGTGCAGCAATGACGTCTTCCGCGACCGGCGCAGCCTCGTCTACGTGATCGATCGGGTGCGCGGCTTCCATATCGTCGAGCGCACGTGAGCGCGATCGAGCGAGCCGCATGACCTTCGTGGTGAACCGACGGCAAGTCACGGTCGAATGGGGACACTGTGATCCCGCCGGCTTCCTGTTCCTCGGCCGCATCTTCGAATATTTCGACATGAGCTCATGGCTGTTGTTCCAGGCGGCGCTCGGCGTGGCGCCGCAGAACCTCGGCGCCGTCTTCGACATCGTCGGGATCCCGCTGGTCGGCGCGCAGGCCCACATCGTCACGCCGGTCGCGTTCGGCGAGGCCGTCGAGATCCTGTCGAACGTGAGCGAGTTCAGGCGATCGAGCTTCGATGTCCAGCACCGGCTACTACGCGCCGGAGAGCTTGCCATCGAAGGCAGCGAGACCCGCGTATGGGCGGCTGCCGACAAGGATGATCCGTCGAAGCTGAAATCGCGCGCGATTCCGCCCGCCGTGATCGAGCGCTTCAAGTCCGAGTAATCGTCGTTCCCGCGTAGGCGGGATCTATGAACACCGCCTTCACAACACGATTTCCGACAGTGTACAGGGGTTCCGCGCCTCCGCGCATAGGCGCTAAGATAACGAGTGAACGCGATCCCGTGGTTCGAGACGCGTCGCTTCGCGACGCTCCTCACCATGAGGGATCGCTACGATGGGCCTCAGATAGACCTCATCCTGAGGGCGGCCGAAGGCCGCGTCTCGAAGGATAGAGGTCGT
>JBJMSU010000035.1:0-23800 GCA_045801465.1 Xanthobacteraceae bacterium
CCGAAGCAAGTCGAGAATTCCGGCTGCGGCTCTTTGCCCAGGCCGCGCTCGGTGCCTGCGACCTTCGCGGTGTAGCCGGAGAGGAAGTGATACATCGCCTGCGCCGGCGTCAGCTTGGCGATCGGCGGCAACACGCCGAACGCATCCGCCGCCAGCATCACCACATTCTTCGGCTGCGGCGCGCGGCCGGTGCGCGAGGCGTTGGGAATGAAGTCGAGCGGATAGGCCGAGCGGGTGTTCTCGGTCTTGGAGCCATCGTCGAAATCCGGAACCCTGGTGTTCTCGTCGAGCACCACGTTTTCGAGCACCGCGCCGAAGCGCTTGCTCGCCGCGTGGATCTCGGGCTCGGCTTCCTTCGACAGCTTGATGCACTTGGCGTAGCAGCCGCCCTCGAAATTGAACACGCCGTGCGGGCCCCAGCCATGCTCGTCGTCACCGATCAGCGTGCGCTGGGGATCGGCCGACAGCGTGGTCTTGCCGGTGCCGGAGAGCCCGAAGAACAGCGCGACGTCGCCGGCCGGACCGACGTTGGCGGAGCAATGCATCGGCATCACGCTCTCGGCCGGCAGGTAGTAGTTGAGCGTGGTGAACACGGACTTCTTCATCTCGCCCGCGTAGTAGGAGCCGCCGATCAGAATGATGCGCTTGCCAAAGTTGATGGCGATCACCGTCTCGGTGCGCACGCCGTGCCGCTTGGGATCGGCCTTGAAAGACGGCAGGCACAGGATGGTGAAATCGGGAACGTAATTGGGGAGCTCCGAGCGTTCCGGCCGGATCAGCAGGGAGCGGATGAACAGCGAATGCCAGGCCAGCTCGGTGAAGATCCGCGCCTTGATGCGGTACTTGGCATCGGCGCCGCCGTAGAGGTCCTGCGCGAACAGCTGCCTGCCCTTGGCGTGGGCGATGAAGTCCTTGAGCAAGAGATCGAATTGCTCGGGGGTCAGCTTGCCGTTCTTGTCCCACCACACCGTCTTCTCGGTGCCGCTGTCGCAGACGATGAACTTATCCTTGGGACTGCGGCCGGTGTGGACGCCGGTCTCGGCGGCGAGCGCGCCGCCCTGCACGATCTGCGCCTCGCCGCGGGCGATGGCATACTCGTAAAGCGCAGGTTCGGTGAGATTCCAATGGACCGCCTTGAGGCCTTTGAAGCCGAATTTGTCGGCGCCGTGGGCGCCGTTCCTCAACCCGGTTTCCTCCACGGGACACCTCCACTCTCGGTCCGGCGCCTGGAAAATGGCCGGACGCCCGCTTACACCCCAGCCGCCCAAATAGGCTCGTTGCCGCGATCCTAGCCGATCGCCGGAAAGGCGCGACCATAGTCGCGATGGCAGGTCCTGCCAAGTACTTCTGACGACAGCCTTCTTGCACCGTAACCAAGGTTAACGGCGAGAACCGGTTTCGGTTGCTGTGCGCCGGTCCTGAATGCAGAAATGCTGCACGGCGTCCCCGGGCGTCCAGCATCCGCACCTCACTCGACCAGGCCTTTGCCGGCGAGCCATTTGTGGATGACGTCGGCGATCTCCGCGTTGTTCTTGTCCATCATCAGCATATGGGAATTGCCCTTGATGCCGATCTCGGGGAGATTGATGACGTCAACGCTGCCGCCTGCCGCCCGTATGGCATCGGCGAAGTCGTAGTCGTTCTGTCGGATCTTCGGCCAGCGCGCGTCCTGTGCGATGTAGTCGCCGAAGATCATGGCGGTCGGGATCGCTTTCAGCGCGGCGGCCTTGGCCGGGTCGCCGATGCCGGCCGGTTCGACCGCCACCAATGCCTTCACCTTGTCGGGACGCGCCTGCGCCACCTTGAAGCCGAACTGTCCGGCCTGGCTGTGAAACAGGATGACGCACGGGCAGACCTTGTCCACCAGTTCCGTGTAGGCCGCGATGATGGCGGCGTCGGTGGTGGTCCAGCGCGGCACGATCTGCTTGACGAAATTCTCGTAGGCCTCGGCCGGGAATTGATTGCCGGGTAGCAGCTTGCGCTTGGCCGGATCGCGATCCCATGTCCCCTCGCCGCCGCCGATGCGAAACCTCTCATAGGCGTTCGCCTGATTGAGGAAGACCGGCTCGCCGGCAAAAATATCCGGATACATCGCCCAGCTGGCGCGTCCGCGCTCGACCGCGTCGGAATTGTAGACGTCCCAGCCCTTGCGGACGAACATGTTGAGCCAGCCCTCGCGGCCATCCGGCGTGGATTCGTAGGTGACGCCGGTGAGACCGCCGCCATGCCACATCAGCAGCGGGACTTTGCCGCTGCGCTTCTGCGGCAGGAAGTACTGCACGTACATCTGCTCGGCCTGGTACGCCCCGTTGAGATCGACCTTGGCCGGCACGCCGCCCGGCGTGAAGACGACCTCCTTGGCGGGCTTGCCGGTAATCTCGACCACGCGGCCGCCGATATGGAACGAGCCCATGCCGCGCAGCACGATCGGTTCGTCCGTTGCCAGCGCCGGCGAGAACGCACAGCCGAGCACCAGTCCGAGGATGACGCGTCGCATCGTTCTGCTCCTGTCGTCTGGTCGGGACGATAGTGTCGCCGATCCACCCATTCTCGCCGGTTCACCAACGCGTGAACAGGGGCGGTCACGGCAATTTCCGAGCGCGCGGTATCGCCGCAACATCCTGAGAATGAAGCCTTTTCGGCACCGGCGCCGTTTTACGCCGCGGCCTTACGGATTCCATTGAACCGTTTCGGGTCGGACAGCGACCAATGGTCGAATGGGTCACGCTGGCCCGATAAGAAACATGAGGGGAACTTTCTAGGGCTTGATCGGCGCTTCCGCCCCCTGTCCCCCCAGCGCCGGTCCAACCGACCCGCCCGGGCTCGCCCCCGGGCGGGTCGTGCCTTTTCCACGATCCTGCCATCAACGATCCTGCCATCGCTAAATGCCTGCCGGAGAGCCGGTGCGCGCGGCTGCCCGGCAATCCAGTGCTGGCCCGCACGGCCGTAATGTTATAGTGTCACTCTCGCCGTGATGGCTGCGGCGCAAGACAAGCGGAGTGACGGATGCCGAGAACGTGGCTGGGTGCGCTGGGCGCGCTGATATGCATTGTGACAGGAGCCGGATCGGCCGAAGCTCAGGACAAAATCCGTGTCGTCACGACCTTTTCGATTCTCGCCGACTTCGCCAAGAATGTCGGCGGCGACGCGGTCGAGGTGGCGTCATTGGTCGGTCCTGACAGCGATGCCCATGCCTATTCGCCGTCGCCGGCCGACGGCAAGCGCCTGGCCGACGCCAAGCTGGTTCTCGTCAACGGTCTCGGTTTCGAAGGCTGGATGGATCGCCTCGTGAAGGCCTCAGGAACCAAAGCTGTCGTCGTGACGGCAAGCCGGGGCGTCAAGCCGCGCCAGATGACGGAAGAGAATGAGCACGACCACGGCAAGACTGACCCGCATGCCTGGCAGTCGGTTGCCAATGCAAAAATTTACGTGGCGAATGTCCGCGACGCGCTGGTGCAGGTCGATCCCGCCGGCAAGGCCGCCTACGAGGCGAATGCCGCAGCCTATCTGGCCAAGCTCGATCAACTGGAAAACGACGTGAAGGCGACGATCGCGGCAATTCCCACCGCGCGCCGCAAGATCATCACCACCCATGATGCGTTCGGCTATTTCGGCGCCGCCTATCGCATGCAGTTCATCGCGCCGCAGGGCGTATCGACCGAAACGGAAGTCTCGGCGCGCGATGTCGCCAAGATCATCCGCCAGATCAGGACGCAGAAGATTCCCGCGGTGTTCATGGAGAACGTGACCGATCCGCGCCTGATGAAGCGGATCGCCGAGGAAGGGGGTGCAAAGATCGGCGGCAAGCTCTATTCCGACGCGCTGTCGGGACCCGACGGGCCGGCCGCAACCTACCTCGACATGATGCGCAGCAACCTGAAGGAATTCCAAAGCGCGCTGACGAATTGACCCCGATTGCGAGCTGTCATCAAGGGCGAGCCGCCGTAGCGGCGAGGGGCAGCCGCAGCATGCGCGAAAGGAATGGTGCGCTGCAGACCCAGGACCCCGGGACCACTCGCCGGATGATCACCAGCTCGTACTTGGTCGGAGACTGAACCAGAGGCGGCAGCCAGGGCACGACGCACGCGAACGCGAATCTTGCCACGACCGTTGGCCCCGCCGCCGTGCCTACGTGTTGTTTCTGCGCTCGCTGCGCTCCATGGTCAGCTCGGCAATGCGATTGTCGGCACGGCGGAGCCGCCGACAGAGCTCGCGGTTGATATTTTGCATCATCATCGCATACGCGTAGATGTCGGCCTTGTAGTACCTGTACAGGTTTCCGGCCGTGAGCTCGTACAGCACGGTTGGGCTCTCCGCGACGACAGTGGCTGATCGGTTCTGCACTTCGATGAGCGTCATTTCGCCGAAAAAATCGCCAGGCCCGAGACGCGCAATGTGAATCACGCGCCCCGACTCCCCGAGCTTGCTGACCACGAGCTCGCCGGAGTGAACAACATACATTGAGCGCCCCTGTTCTCCTTCCGCGACGACAGTGGCACCGACGTCGAAGCGGCGCTCGACCAGCATTGAGATCAGGAGATCGAGACTTGCGTCTAAGAGGCCGCCGAAGAAAGGTGTCGCGACCAAGAACGCCTTCAGATCGGGCGAACTGACAGCCATCAGCCTAATATACGCCCCTTGGATGACAATTTCGCGGGGACGGCGGATCACTCCGCCGCGATCTTGAACGTCGCGTGCTGCTCGATCTCGGCGAGGCAGCGCGACAGCGCGTCGCCTTCGGGGTCCTTCAATGCCGCCGTGCGCGCGCTGGCGATCGCGTCGACGGCTTGCGGCACCGGCATTGCGCGGGCCAGCGCCGGCCGGATCACCCGTGCCTCGATGCTCGCATAGTTGGCGCTGCCGCGCTTGTGCGTGTCGCCGTAGCCCTTGATCAGCCGCGCGCACTCGGCGATCTCGAGGGCGAGATCGACCGACAGCTTTGCCGCCGCCGCGATGAGGCCGAGCCACGCCGCGATGGCCGCCTGCTCCTGGATGAAGCGGTGGCTGCGCGGCCGCCAGCGCTTGAGCTTCGCCAACAGCCAGAACCGCAGATAGCCGGTGACCGTCGTGGTCTTGATCTCCATGCCCCAGTACACGCGCCCGAGCCAGCCGCGACGCGCCGCATAGGCGAGGATCGGCTGCGCCAGGCGCGGCGACAGCAACGAGCACATCTCCTCGATGCCAGGCTTGAGGAACTCGGCAATGGTGAACGGCTCGTCCGGCTTGAGCTTGAGCTCGCCGGCAATGCGGGCGAACCGGGCCGGATCGATCTTCGCCTGGGCGACACGGATCACGTCTTCGAACGACATGCGCACTGCCAGGTGCCGCGCGGTCTCGCGCAGGAGGCGGCCACCGGCATCCGATCGCGCATCGGCCGCCCGGATCGGGGCGAGGCGGTCGAGGTAGAGCCGCACATAGGAGAGGTCCTGATAGGCCGCGAGCCGCCGCGCACCTTCCCGGACAATGTCGTGCGCCGCGGCCGGCATGGTCGTGGCGATCTCCCGCTCGATCTCGCTGAGCGAAGCCGCGGCGGGCCGGCCACGTTTTTCCGGGCTCTTGGCGCCGACTTGCGCGGCGCCGGCGCGCGCCGCGTCGAGACCGGCCCGGAAGCCGCGCAGGTTTGCCTCCGCGGCCTTGCCTTCCTGGCGCACCGCCGCTGCGAACGCCTCGACGGGAAGCGGCAGCGATTCCGACCCGGCAATCAGTCCGAGCATGACGGCGTTGACGATCGTGCCGCTCTTCTTCGCCAGCGCCTCCATGTCGACCAGAAGCGCGGCGCGCGCATGCTGCTCGATCGCCTTGACGAGGCGCTCGGAGTCGTAGCGGCCGTCCGCCATGGCCATCTTCTCGACCACCAGATACGAGCGGCTGGTGGAGCCGATCAGCAGCGTGCGATCGCGCGTGACGAAGCCGCCGGCAATGGCGCGGCCGGCCTCCAGGAGCTCGCTCGCCACCACGAGATCGACATCGCCGACGCCGGGGCTCAGGCCCAGCACCGGGCGGCGGTCGCCGAGCTCGCGCCACGGCGTGGGGAAAATCTCGATGTAATACGTGGTGGCGCCGGTGCGCTGGGCGACGCCGGGAATCGACGTGCTCTGCACGGGAAGCCCTTGTGCGGCCGCCGCGGCGACGATCCAGTTGGTGAGCACGCCGCCGCCCTCGCCGCCGAGCGCGGCGATGAGAACCGTGATCGGCCGCGCCGTCATGACGCGGTCTCCGCGACCGGGGCAAGCCAGCCGATGACGGCGCGGCGCAGCCGATGCAGCACCCGGTCCCGCCAACCAGGATTGCGGATGACGTCGGCGCGATAGAACGACGGGCACAGCACCGCCGCCTGCGCGACCTCGCCGCACAAGCCGCAGCCGACGCAGGTCTCGATGACGCTCGCCACCGGATCGGTGCGCAGCGGATCGGGGCTCGGCTTCACGGTCAGCGAGGGGCAGCCGGAGAGACGGATGCAGGAGTGGTCGCCGGTGCAGATCTCGTCATCGACGCCGTAGCGGGTGCGCACGACGCGTTCGCCGCGCTCGAGCTTGACGGCCTCCTCGGCGCGCAGGCGGCGCTGGCGCGCCAGCATGCATTCGCCGTCGGCGATGATCACCTTCAGGCCGCGCTCGGCGCTGCGCATCGCCTCCTTCAACGTCTTGACCATGGTGGCGACGCTGTAGGTGCGCACGGTGCGCAGCCAGGTGACCCCGAACGAGCGCAAGGTCTTCTCGATGCTCATGCCGGTCGGCGCGCCGGCGCGGGTGGTGTGGCTGGTAGGCAGATATTGCTGGCCGGTCGCCGAGGTGTAGCCGTTCTGCATGATGATGAGGACGCCGTCGCCCTGGTTGAACAGGCTCGACGCAACGCCGGAGACCAGGCCGTTGTGCCAGAACCCGCCGTCGCCCATCACCGAAATCGGCCGGCGCGCGAAGTTCGGGCCGACCGCCGCCGCGCTCGCGAGCGACATGCCATAGCCGAGAATCGAGTTGCCGAGGCTGAACGGCGGCAAGGTCGCGAACGAGTGGCAGCCGATGTCGGCGCTGATGTGTGTCGGCCCAAGCTCGCGCTGCGCGAGCTTGATGGCGCTGAAGACCGGGCGTTCCGGACAGCCGGTGCAGAAATTGGGCGGCCGCGGCGGAATATCGCCGAGCACGCTGAGCGCCCCCGACTTGTGCGCCAGAATCTCCTTGGCGGCGGCAGCACTCGCTTCGGCATCGATGCCGAGCGGGCGCGTGTCGCTCAAGAAGGCGGCAAGGCCGTTGATCAGTGCCTCGGAATTGTATTCGCCGGCGCGCGGCAGCGGGCCCTTGCCGAGCACGCGGGTCTGGATATCGGCGCGGCGCAGCTCGGTGTTGATCTGCTGCTCGACATATTCGGGATGGCCTTCCTCCACCACGAGCACGGCGCGCTTGGCGGCGCAGAATGCCGTCACCTCCTCGGGGATCAGCGGATAGGCGACGTTGAGCACGTAGATCGGAATGCGCGAATTGCCGAACATGTCGGCAAGGCCGAGCCGCGACAGGGCGCGGATGACGGCGTTGTAAAGCCCGCCGAGCACGACGATGCCGATCTCGTCGACGTCGCCGGGGAACTGTTCGTTCAGCTTGTGCTGGCGCACGAACGCCTGCGCGGCGGGGAGCCGCTGCTCCACCTTTTGCTTCTCGTGCATGAAGGTCGAGGGGGGATGCGAGAGGCGTCCATAGTCGTGGTGCGCCGGCGGTCCGGCGATACGGTTCTGGCCGGAGTAGAGGCCGCGCCGATTGTCGCGCGCCGCGAACGCGCCGGTGACGTGGCAGGCGCGGATGCGCAGCTCGAGCATCACCGGCGTATTGCTCGCCTCGGAGAGCTCGAATCCCTGTTCCACCGTCCGCACGATGGCGGGCAGGTCGGGCCGGGGATCGAGCAGCCACATGGAGCATTTCATGGCGAACGCGTAGGAGCGCTCCTGAATGATGCTGGCGCCTTCGCCGTAGTCCTCGCCGATGATGATCATCGCCCCGCCGACCACGCCGGGCGAGGCGAGGTTCGACAGTGCATCGGCGGCCACGTTGGTGCCGACCACCGACTTCCAGGTGACGGCGCCGCGCAGCGGGTAGTTGATCGAGGCGCCGAGCATGGCCGCCGCCGACGCCTCGTTGGTGCAGGTCTCCACGTGGACGCCGAGATCGGACAAAAGATCCTCGGCGTCGACCATGACGTCGATGAGATGCGAGACCGGCGCGCCCTGGTAGCCGCCCACGTAAGACACGCCGGACTGCAACAGCGCCTTGGTGACGGCCAGGATGCCCTCGCCGTGGAAAGTCTCGCCGCTGCCGAGCTTGAGCGCCTCGGCTTCTTTCTTGAAGGAACGTTCCATGCCGTTTCCGATAGTTGGAGCTCAAACTATTATAGCACAAGCCGGACCGAAATGCACTCCGTACAACCAAGACGCTTGTTCCGCCCTCATCTTGAGGAGCGCCCGAAGGGCGCGTCTCGAAAGATGGGGCGGCCGAAGAATTTTGCCACCCTTCGAGACGCCCGCTGCGCGGGCTCCTCAGGGTGAGGGCGGCGATCGATCTCACTCATCGATCTCACTCTTCGATGCCCGAGCCAGCGCACTCACATCCGTGCCGGCAGCCACGTGGCCAGGATCGGGAAGGCAATCAGGATCACCAGCCGGATCAGGTCGGTGACAATGAAGGGCAGCACGCCATAGAAAATGGTCGATATCTTCATGTCCTCGATCACGCTCTTGATGACGAAGATGTTCATGCCCACCGGCGGGTGGATGAGGCCGAGCTCGACCGTCATCACGATGATCACGCCGAACCAGATGGAATCGAACCCCAGCTCCTTGATCACCGGAAAAATGATCGGCACCGTGAGGATGATCATGGCGAGAGCGTCCATGAGGCATCCGAGCACCAGGTACATGAGCATGATAATGGCGAGCACGCCGTAACGGCCGAGCCCGAGGCCGACCAGGAACTCGGTCGCCTTTTGCGGGACCTGCGTCACGGTGAGGAAATAGCCGAACAGCAGCGCGCCGATCAGGATGGTGAAGATCGCCGCCGTGGTGCGCGTCGTCTCCAGCAGGGAGCGCAGAATACCGTCAACCGAGAGCCGCCGGCGCAGGAGCCCGATGACGAAGGCGCCGCCCGCCCCCATGCCGGCTGCTTCGGTGGCAGTGAACACCCCGCCATAGAGCCCGCCGATGATGAACACGAACAGGAGGAGGACCGCCCAGATGTCGCGCAATGCCGCGACGCGTTCCTTCCACGTGGCACGTTCTCCGGTCGGCAGGAAGCCCGCCCGCGTCCAGCCGATGATGTTGATGGTGAGGATGTACATCGACACGGCGAGCAGGCCGGGAACGATGCCGGCGATGAACAGCTTGCCGATGTCCTGCTCGGTGATGAGCCCGTAGACGGCGAGCACGGTGGAGGGCGGGATCATGATGCCGAGCGTCCCACCGGCCGCGATCACGCCGGTGGCAAACGAGTCCGGGTAGCCGTGGCGGCGCATCTCCGGATAGGCGACGGTCGAGAAGGTGGCAGCGGTCGCAACAGAAGAGCCGCAGATCGCCGCGAATCCGCCGCAGGCCGCGATCGTGGCGATGCCGAGGCCGCCGCGCAGATGGCCGAGGAAGGCATTGGCGCCGCGGAACAGCTCGCGGCTCATGCCGGACGTGGAGGCGAACGAACCCATCAACAGGAACAGCGGAATGACGGCGAAGTTGTAGTCGGTCACCGTGCGCATCGTGGTGTGACCGACGTTCTTCAGGGCCGGCCCGCCGCCGACCAGGTAGGCGAAGCCGGAGACGCCCACCAATCCCATCGCCATGCCCACCGGCACGCGCAGCAGCATCAGCACGAAGAGGACGACGAAGCCGAGGATCGCCACCACGTCGGAGCTCATGGCGGCCTCATTCCACCGGCCTGATGGGAGACGGCCGCGCGATCAGATCGGGGCGGAAGATCAGGCGATAGGTGCGCGCCGCGATCAGCACGACGGCGGACACGTCGCCCAGCCAGGCGACGGCAAAAAACGGCCAGGTGGGAAGGCGAAGATCGAACGTGAGCACGTTGTCGGCGCGCGTGCTCGCGACCTTGTCGAACAACGTCCAGGAATGAACGGCCACGACGAACAGGAGCACCATGGTGGCGAAGATATCCATGGCCCGCTGCAGCCGCGGACCGACGTTCGCCCACAGGAGATCGACCGTGATGTGGGTGCCGCGATAGCTGGTCGCACCGATGCCCCAGAAGATCAGGATGCCGAGCAGCAGGCGGCCGAAATCATAGGAATCGGGGATCGACACGCCCAACAGGTAGCGCAGCAAAACGGAGACAAAGACGTCGGCGGCGACGATCCCGACGAAGACGGCAGCCGTCAATTCGATGGAGTCGATGAAACCGTCCATCAAATTGCGTCGCACGTCCTGCCCTCCCGCTCATGTCAGCACCGAGGAGCCGCGCCGGAAAACGCAGCTCGATGCGACGACGGCGGCGGTGAGGCCCGCCGCCGTCTTTCGTTCACGCAAGAGACGACCGCTCTCCCGCGACCATGCCGTTGTTCAATAACTCGCCTTGTATTGGGTGAGCGAGTCCTTCAACTCCTTCATGATCGCATCCGGATTGCCGCCGGCCTTGCGCACCCCGTCGGCCCACTGCTTGTGCAGCGGCTCGGTGGATTTCTTCCATTCGTCGAGCTGCGCGGCGGTGATGGTATAGACCTCGTGGGCCGGGTCCGCCTTCAGCTTGGCGAGCCCGGCCCGCTCGTAATCCGCCCACGGGTCGGCAAAACGCCCGGCCCACTCGGTGGTGCAGTGGTCGTCGATCGCCTTTTTCTGCGCCGCCGACATGCGGTCGTAGGTCCCCTTGTGCATGAGCCACTGGAACGTGACCGTATGGAGCGGCGCATCCATGTGGTATCTCGTCACCTTGTCGATGCCGAACAGCAGGACCGAGCCCCACGGGAAGGTCACGGCCTCGGCCACGCCCTTCTCCAGCACGTCGCGAACCTCGGGCGCGCTCGCCTGAACGTTGGTGCCGCCGAGCGACGTCACCCAGGCGGCGACGGTCGCCTGCGAGGGCCGCACCTTCATTCCCTTGATGTCGCCCGGCACGACGATCTTCTTGTTGCGGGAATGGAACGTGAGCGGATCGAGGATGAAGGAGAAGCAGTATTTCACGTCCTTCATCTCGGTGGCGGCGTATTTGCGATACCAGGCGTCGACCGCCCGGTTGCCGCCCTTGGCATCGCCGATGAAGAACGGCAGTTCGCCGGCGGCGATGATGGGGAAACGGCCGGGCTGGTAGCCGGGATTGACGTAGGTCAAATCGGCAATGCCGTCGCGCGCCATGTCGTAGTGGTCGAACGCCTTGCCGAGCTGCTGCGCCGGGAAGATCTTGGACTTGATCGTGCCGTTCGACGCCTTCTCGACCGAAGCGCTCCAATCCTCCATCGCCTTCTGCAGCGGATGCGTCGGCGGGACCCAGTGCGACAGCTTGAGCTCGATTGTCTTGTCCTGCGCCAGAGCGGACGGCGCCGGTCCCAAGGACGCCAGCCCGGCTGCGGACGCGAAGACCGCCGCGATCAGACGCCCGGTTCGACGCGAAGGCATCATCTCCTCCTTGCTCTTTGACGCTTGTGGCGGGTTTGCAATCATTCAGCCTCAAGTCGGATGCGTTGTAAAGGCGGGATAGTTGGATATAAAACAATCCACATCGCGGACAAATTCATCGGGCGGCGGTCGCATGGGACAGTCAGTGGCAGAGCGCGATTCCCGCGCCGGCAGAGGCAACGGCCACGCGCAACCGCGCGAGAGCGCGGAGATGATCGACTATGGTCCGCTGGAGCACTGGATCGGCTTCAACCTGCGCATGGCGCAGGACGCCTCGTTCCAGGCCTTCTCGCGGCTATCCAAGGAGATCGGCGTCAAGCCGGGCCGTTTCGCCACGCTCTTGCTGATCGGCAACAACCCCGGCATCAGCCAGACCGCGTTGAGCCGCGCCAACGGCCGCGACAAGTCCACATTGACGCCGCTTCTCGTCGACCTGGTGCGGCGCCGGCTCGTCCGTCGCACGCGCACACGCAACGATCGGCGAACCTACCAGCTCACCTTGACCAAGGCGGGCGAAGAGCTGCTGCGTCAGCTCACGGCATGCGCGCGCGAGCATGAGCGCAAGCTCGACGAGGTGATCGGCATGCGGACGCGGACGCAATTCCTGCGCACCTTGCGCAAGCTCGCCGCCGACGTGGAGTGAGCCTTTCTTCGTAGGGTGGGTTGAGGCGCTGCACTCGCCTTGCGAGCTGGATCGCTGCATGCCGCGCCGAAACCCACCAATGGCCCGACCGGGAACGGTGGGTTTCGGCGCACAAGGCCGTGACCACTCGCGAGACCTCGCGACGCGCCTCAACCCACCCTGCACGAAATCGGCGTCACGCCGGCGACTGCGCGCGCGTGAAGCTCGCGATCAGCTCCTGTGGGATCGGCTTGGCCTTGAGCTTGCCCGCAGCTTGCGGATCGCGGCCGACCCACACCCGGGTCTCGAAACCCTCGACCGCCAGGCTCGTGCCATTGAAAACTTTGTGGTGCACATCGAAGCTCGAGCGGCGAAACTCGCTGATGCTCGTTTCGGCGACCACATCGTCGCCGTACTTCGCCGGCGCCAGGAACTGGGCACGCGCCTGCACGACCGGATAGCCGCTGAACTCGTAGGCCTGCAGCATCTGGTATTTCGTCATCCCGGTCGCGCGCTCGAACAAGGTCGCGATGCAGGTCTCGAACATCTCGAAATAGCGCGGATAGAACACGATCCCGGCGGGGTCGCAGTCGCCCCACTCGATGCGGATATTGCGGCTGTTGGTCAGCATGCTTTGGGCCTCACCGCGGCGCCATGCGCAACCCGCCGTCGAGGCGAATGACCTCGCCGTTGAGATACGTGTTGCGCACGCAGTGGAGCACGAGGTCGGCGAACTGTTCCGGCCGGCCGAGCAGCTGCGGAAACGGCACCGAGGCGGCAAGGCTCGCCTGCACGTCGTTGGGCAAGGTGCGCAGCATCGGCGTGGCAAAAATTCCCGGCGCAATCGCCATTACGCGGATGCCGAACTGGGCGAGCTCGCGCGCCGCCGGCACCGTCAGGGCGGCCACTCCGCCCTTCGACGCCGAATAGGCGGCCTGCCCGATCTGTCCTTCGAACGCGGCAACCGAGGCGGTCGACACGATGATGCCGCGCTCGCCGTCACCGAGCGGTGCAAGTCCGGTCATGTCGGCGGCGGCAAGCCGCATCATGTTGAAGGTGCCGATCAGGTTGATGGCGATGACGCGCTGGAAATCGGCAAGCGGCATTGGGCCGTCGCGGCCGACGATGCGCTTGGCCGGTCCGACTCCGGCACAATTGACGAGGATGCGCGCGGCGCCGTGCTGCTCGCGCGCCGTGGCCAAGGCGGCGGCAGCCGAGTCGGCGTCCGCCACGTCGCAGCGGATCGCCAGGCCGCCGATGCGGGTGGCGAGCGTTTCGGCGGCGTCCTGGTTGACGTCGAGGAGCGCGACCTTGGCGCCGGCTTGCGCCAAGTGCTGCGCCGTCTCGGCGCCGAGGCCGGACCCGGCGCCGGTGACGACCGCGGCATGGCCGTGCGGATCCATATCAGGTCCGTCCGGCGGCCTTGGGGGCGCGCTTTTCGAGGAAGGCCTTCAGGCGCGCTTTCGCTTCCTCATCGTCCTGCGCAATGGCCGCCATCAAGGCTTCGGTCAGGAAGCCGCTCGCCGGGTCGGACTCGGCGATCCGCGGCAACACGTGCATCACGGCGAAATTGGTGAGCGGCGCATTCCCGGCGATCTTCTGCGCCAGCTCGATGCCGCTGTTAAGCCCCTCACCGGGCTCGACCAGGTAGTGCGAAAGGCCAATGACCTGCCCGTCCTCGGCATTGTAGGCGCGGCCGGTCAGCATCATGTCGGTCATGCGCGCAACCCCGATCAGCCGCGGCAGCCGCACGGCGCCCCCGCCGCCGACGAAGATGCCGCGCTGCCCTTCCGGCAGCGCGTAGAAGGCCGAGCGCTCGGCGATGCGTACATGCGCCGCCGCCGCAAGCTCGAGGCCGCCGCCGATCACCGCGCCGTGCAGCACCGCCACGACCGGAACGCGGCCGAACTGGATGCGATCGAACACGCGATGCCACATGCGCGAATGGGCGACGCCATCGATGATGTCGCGTTCGACGAGCTCGCCGAGGTCGAGCCCGGCGGAGAAGTGGTCTCCCTCGCCGTGGACGACCACGGCTTTGATCTTGTCCGGTAAGAGCTCGAAGAACGTTTCCAGCCCGAGGATCGTCTCGTCATCGAGCGCATTGCGCTTCTCGCGACGCGCCAGGCTCAAGATCGCGATCTCTCCCTCGCCGCGCGCCGTCAGCGATGGCGGCAAGGGAATGCCCAAGCTTGTGCCCGAGGGAGCGTCCATGACGCGTCCGATGACATCTCCGCCCAGGTCGGTCAAGGACGTCCCTGCCTCCACAGGCAACGCGATTCAGAGAACCTCGTACACGTCGATATGCACCGCGCGCACTTCGCGGATCCCCCGGCCGAGCGCCAGGATGCGGTTGAGCCAGGCGACCGCGGGAGCCGCGGTCTCGAACCGCATTGAGGTGCGGAAATAGTACAGGCCGGGGTCGACCGGCTCGCCGCGCGCGAGCTGCGCCATCACTTCGGCCGGGCCGTGGCGCAGCCCTTCGCTGACGACGAGAATGCGCGCGCCGCCCACGGTTTCGATGGTGTAGCGCGCTTCGAGCTCGGTGACGCCGTCGTCGCGGATGATCTGCCAGTCGGCGCCGCCCGCCAGGATTTGCCCGTTGAGCTTGGCGCCGTCCACGCGTCCGCCGAGGATGTTGATGATGCGGCGCTCCCCGCGCGGCGTCTGGCCGAGGGCGAGGATGTCCGCCAGCTCGGCATGAATGCGAAAGATCGGTTGGCTCGAAAGCACGACCTACTGAGAAGGCTTGGTGCCGAGGGTTTTGGCGAAGTTGGCGACAGCGTTGCGCTGGGCGTCGATCGAGGCGGCGAATTCGGCCCCCGACCCGGGGCTGACGACCTGTCCGATGGCGGTCAATCGCGACACGATCTCGGGATCGGCCGCTGCCGTCCGCAGGTCGGCGGCCACGCGCTCGCGCAACGCGGGCGCCATCTCGCGCGGCCCGAACAGCCCGGTGAGGCCGTCGAACGTCAGCTCGGGATAGCCGGCTTCCGTGACGGTGGGAACGTCCGGCCCGCCCGCAGGACGCTGGCTGTTGGTGATGGCGATCAGCTTGACCCGCCCGGCCTGGACGTGCGGCCGGGCGATCGCCAGCGCGCCGACCCACAGCTGAATGCGCCCCTCGCCGAGATCGTTGAGCGCCTGCACCGTATCGCGGTACGGAACGCGCGTAACCGAGAGGCCGGTCGTCTTGAAGTAGCCGTCGAAGATGAAATCGGTCACCCCGGTCGCGGTGTTGAAGTTCAGCGTTCCGGGTTTCGCCTTCGCCAGCTCCATCAGTTGCTTGACGGAGGCGACGTTCAACGAGGGCGGGACCGCGGCGACCACGATCGTGTTGGACACCCTGGCGATCGGCACCAGATCGCGGTGGTCGTAGGGGAGCTTGTCGTGCAGGAACGGATGCGCCGTGAACGAAGAGGCCGGCGCGTAGAGCAGCGTGTGATCGTCGCCGGCGCTGATGAACGCCGTGATGGCGACGATGCCGTCGCCACCCGGGCGGTTCTCGACGACGACCGGTTGACCCCATCGCCCGGTCAGCCGGTCGGCGAACAGCCGCGCGCTGATGTCGACGCCGCTGCCGGGCCCGAGCGGCAGGATGAATTTGACCGACCGATGCGGCCACGTTTGGGCCTGCGACGGCGGCGCGCCGAACGCAAGGGCCGATAGGGCGATGGCGGCGCCGAGGTAAATCAATCGTTTCAGGATCATCGTACATTCTCCCGGCCACGCAAGCAGGCCGCAAGCTAGCGAGCGCGGCCGAGAAGTCAAAGCGCTGCGGCGTGGGCCGGCGACAATAGGTTAACTTGCCTTTGCGGCCCGGTTTTGCATTCATGCCAGCACGCCGGTCGGCCGGCACCCTTCGGCTGAAGACCATAGCGTTCTGGGAGGAACCGATGATCAAGCTCAAAGCCCTGCTCGCGCTGGCATGCGGGCTGACCCTGTTCTCCGTTGCGGCCCAGGCCCAGCAGGAGATCAAGCTCGGCCACGTCGGCGAGCCGGGCTCGCTGTTCGACCGCAGCTCGCAGGAATTCGCCAAGCGCGCCAACGAGAAGCTGGGTGGGAAGGCGAAGATCAGCGTGTACGGGTCGAGCCAGCTCGGAGGCGATACCGAGCTCCTGAAGAAACTCAAGCTCGGCACCGTCGACCTCGCCTTGCCGTCGACCGTCATGTCGTCGCAGATCGCGCTGTTCGGCCTGTTCGAGATGCCGTACCTGGTGAAGGATCGCGCCCACATGGAGCGCATCCGCGAGCAGGTCGTGAACCCCACCCTCGTGCCGACCGCCGAGAAGGAAGGCTATCGGATCATCGCGACGTGGGAAAACGGCATCCGCCATATCACCAACTCGAAGCGGCCGATCGTCAAGCCGGACGATCTCAAAGGCCTGAAGCTGCGCGTCCCGCAGGGCGGGTGGCGCGTGAAGATGTTCCAGGCCTACGGCGCCAACCCGAGCCCGATGGCATTTTCCGAAGTGTTCGTGGCGCTGCAGACCGGGGTCATGGACGCACAGGAGAACCCGCTGGCGCAGATCTACCCGGCGCGGTTCCAGGAAGTGCAGAAGTACCTCTCGCTCACCGGGCACGTTTACACGCCGGCCTATGTCACGGCCGGCGCGAGCTGGGCGCGGCTGTCCGCCGACGTGCAGAAGGCGCTCGCCGAAACCGCCAAGGAGATGCAGCCGGTGGCGCTCAAGATCGCTGCCGATCTCGATGAGGATTTTCTCAAGAAGCTCAAGGATGGCGGCATGCAGGTGAACGAGGCCGACAAGGACGCGTTCATCGCCGCCAGCAAAGCGATCTATGACGAATTCTCGAAAGACGTCTCCGGCGGCAAGGAGCTGATCGACAAGGCGCTTGCCCTCGGCAAGACCTCCTGACGCCGTCATGGCAGTGGCCGCCCGACCGGGCGGCCGCCCTCCCCTGTCACCGGATGGGACCTTGGCGGTGGCTTTCAATCGTTTACGCACGGCGTTCGAGCAGCTGCTCGAGACCATCGTCGTCATCCTGGTCGTCGCGCTGACGGCGATCGTCATCGCCGGGTTTGCCTTCCGCTATGTCGGCCGGTCGCTGGTCTGGTACGACGAGACCGCGTCCATCGGACTGGTCTGGCTCACCTATTACGGCTCGGCGCTCGCGGCGTTGAAGGGCGCGCATATCGGCGTGCCCGGTCTCGTCAACGCGCTTCCTCCGCATGCGCGAGTCGCCGCCGCGCTGTTCGCCGAGGCCTGCGTCTTCCTGTTTTTCATCGTGCTGGCCGTCACCGGATTCGAGGTTCTCGTCGTTCTCGGCAACGACCGGATGGTCAGCCTGGAGTGGGTCCCGCTGCGCTTCACCCAGTCGGTGATCCCCATCGGCGCGGTGCTGTTCATCATTGCCGAGGCGCTGCGCCTGCCGCAGGTGCTGCGCGACGCGCGCGGCGGAGGTTTTCTCGACGCCGAGGCCATCGAGGCGATCGCGCACGGCGCTCCACCGCCGCCGGACGGTGCCGGAGCCGCGAGCCAGACGGAGCGGCGACCGTGACCATCACCCTCATGCTGGTCGGCATGATCGCGCTGGCGCTCCTCAATGTGCCGATCGCCATCGCGCTCGGCCTCGTGGCCATGCTGGCGATCTGGATCGCTCAGGGCAGCCACATGCTGGTCAACACCGCCCTGGTGATGTTCGAGGGCGCATCGAGCTTTCCGCTGCTGGCAATCCCGCTGTTCATCCTCGCCGGCGCGATCATGAACGCCTCCTCGATCTCGCGCCGGCTGATCGCGTTCGCCTCCGCGCTGGTGGGGTTCATCCGCGGCGGGCTGTCGATGGTGTCGATCGGCGCCTCGATGTTCTTTGCCGAGATCTCCGGGTCGGCGGTGGCCGACGTCGCGGCGCTCGGCACGATCCTCGTTCCGGCCATGCGCAGTCGCGGCTACAGCAAGGAACTCGCCGCCGCCACCGTGTCGTCGGCCGCGAGTCTCGCCATCATCATCCCGCCGTCGATCCCGATGATCCTCTACGCCGTAATGGCGCAGACGTCGGTGGTGAAGCTGTTCGTCGCCGGCATCATTCCCGGCGTCATCGGCGGCTTCGGCCTCGCCGTCGCCGCCTATTGGCAGGCGCGGCGCTACAATCTCCCCATCGAGGAGAAATTTCAGCTCGCGCGCGTGTGGCAGACCTTCAAGGACGCGCTGTGGGCCTTCGTCCTGCCGATCGCCATCCTCGGCTCGATCTTTGCCGGGGTGGTCACTGCGACGGAAGGGGCCGGCATGGCGGTGGTGGCCGCCCTGGTAGTCGGCGGCCTGATCTATCGCGACATCAACATTTATGAACTGCGCAAGGCCTGCGTCGATGGCGGCATCCAGACCGCGGTCGTGATGCTGCTGGTGGCGAGCTCGGCGCTGATCGGCACTTTTCTCACCGAGGCGCAGCTGCCGCAGAGATTGGCCGAGGGCATCACCGGGCTCACCAGCGACAAGTACATGGTGCTGCTCATTCTCAATGTCATCTTTCTCATCCTCGGCATGTTCCTGCATTCGGCGGCGGCCATCATCCTGGTCATCCCGATCGTCATGCCCATGGTGACGGCCGTTGGCATCGACCCCATCCATTTCGGCCTGGTGGTGACGCTCAATCTCGCCATCGGCCAGCAGACGCCCCCGGTCGCCAGCGTCCTGATGGCGGCCTGTGCCATCGCGAAATCCGATATTTGGGAGACCACGAAGGTCAACCTGCCGCTGATCTTCGCGTTGTTCGTCGTGCTGATGCTGTGCACCTACGTGCCGGCGCTGTCGCTCGGCCTCGTGGAGTTTTTCTATGGGAAATAGCGCGCGCACCGTATCCGCGACGCGCCCTCACCCGAGTTCGCGGCGCACGATCTTCGCCCCCTCGACCATCGCCTTGAGCTTGGCGAAGGCGATGTCGCGCGGCAGGTATTTCATGCCGCAATCGGGGGCGACGATGATCCGCTCGGCCGGCACATGAGGCAGCGCACCGCGGATACGCGCCGCCACCGTCTCCGCCGTCTCGACGGCGAGATCGCCGAGATCGATCACGCCGAGAATGATGGTCTTGCTCAAGCTCTCGAGCTGCGTGCAGTCGAGCTTCGGCTGCGCGGTCTCCACCGAGATCTGCTGCGCGCGCGACTGCTCGAACTCGGCCAGAAACGCATAGCCGGTCGGCTTCGTGGTCTTCACCGTCTGCGCGTAACCGAAGCAGATGTGCACGGCGGTCGTTCCGGTGACGCCGTCGAGCGCCGCATTGAGCGCCTTGATGCCGTATGTCTTGGCCTTATCGGGTCGCGCCTGCATCCACGGTTCGTCGATCTGCACCACGTCGGCGCCGGAAGCGAACAGGTCCTTGATCTCGGCGTTCACCGCGGCGGCGTAATCCAGGGCAAGCGCTTCTTCGTCGCCATAGAAGCTATCCTCGGCCTGCTGCGTCATGGTGAACGGGCCCGGGACCGTCATCTTGATCATGCGATCGGTATTGGCCCGCAGGAACTTGACGTCTCCCACTTCGACCGGATGCCGGCGCCTGATCCGGCCGACCACGCGCGGCACCGGGATCGGCATGCCGCTGCGGCTGATGGTCGAGCCGGGATTGTCGAGGTCGATGCCGTCGAGCGCGGTGGCGAAGCGATTTGAGTAGCTCTCGCGCCGCATCTCGCCGTCGGTGATGATGTCGAGCCCCGCGCGCTCCTGGTCGCGAATGGCGATGAGCGTCGCGTCGTCCTGCGCCTGTTCGAGCCACTGCGGGTCGACGCGCCACAGCTCCTTGGCGCGCACGCGCGGCGGCGTCTGCTTGGATAGGCTGGCGCGATCGATCAGCCAGTCGGGTTGCGGATACGATCCGACCAGCGTGGTGGGGAACAGCGGCATGACTCCTCCTACTCGGCGGCAAGTGCCCCGCTTCCGAAGTTCGTGATACATGGCAGCACCCTCTGACACGAACTTCGGAATCGGAGCACTAGCAAGTATATGGTTTCCAGTGCCGCTTTTCGATTTGAAGTTCCTAAACGAGCTTGCGGCAGGCGATGTAGGGACTTCAAATCGGCGGCACTGGCGGGGCAGGCTGCGGGTTCGCCGTGCTGCGCGCAGCCGCCATGCTGGCGGCGAGCACATGGGCGACGTGGACAGCCTGCCGTCCGGTCCCGTCACGGATTTGGTGGCGGCACGAGGTCCCGTCGGCGACGACGAGCGTCTCGGGATCGGCGGCGCGGACGGCGGGCAGAAGCGACAATTCGCCCATGGCGAGCGAGACATCGATTGTCTCGGCCGCATAGCCGAAGCTGCCCGCCATCCCACAGCAGCTCGATTCGATCGGCTCCACTTGAAGCTCGGGGATGAGCTTGAGCACCGTGACCACGGAGTCGAAGGCGCCGAAGGATTTCTGGTGGCAATGGCCGTGCACCAGTGCGCGCTTCGGCATCGCACCCAAGGGCATTTTGAGCCGCCCTGCCGCCATTTCGCGCGCCAGGAATTCCTCGAACGTGAACGAATGCGCCGCGAGCCGTTCGGCGCGCTCATCCTTCATCATGGCCGGCAGCTCGTCGCGAAAGCCGAGGATGCAGCTCGGTTCCAGCCCGACAACCGGAACACCGCGCGCCAGGAACGGCGCCACGGCGGCAAGCACGCGTTCGACCTCGCGGCGCGCTTCGTCCACTTGGCCGACGGCCAGGAAGGTGCGCCCGCAACACAGAGGGCGGCTTCGCCGCTTGATCGGCTTGGCAACGTAGACCTGGTAGCCGGCACCAGCGAGGACCGCCAAGGCTGCCGCGATATTCTCCGGCTCGAAATAGCGATTGAAAGTATCGGCGAACAGCACGACCTCGGCGCCGGCTGCGGAGCCGCTCGGGGTCCCCGGATCGCGGAACCAGTCGGTACGCCAGTGCGGCAGGCTGCGTCGCGCGCTGAACCCGGCGATCATCTGTGACAGCCCGGCGGCGCCGGGCAGGCGGTCGCGCAGGTTGACGAGCCAGGCCAACCTCGCCGCATAGGGCGCGTAGCGGGGCAGCCAGCCGACCATGCGGTCGTGCAGGGAGAGGCCATGCTTGCCGGCGCGCGCGGCGAGCACCTCGATCTTCATGCGCGCCATGTCGACGCCGGTCGGGCACTCGCGCCGGCAGCCCTTGCACGAGACGCACAGTTTCAGCGTATCGGCCATGCCGTCGGACGTGAAGGCGTCCGGCCCGAGCTGACCCGTGATGGCGAGCCGCAGCGTGTTGGCGCGCCCGCGCGTCACGTCGCGTTCGTTGCGCGTCACCATGTAGCTCGGGCACATGACGCCGCCGGTCGATTTGCGGCAGGCGCCGTTGTTGTTGCACATCTCGACGGCGCCCTGGAATCCGCCGCCCGCTCCTGGATACGCCGACCAGTCGAGCACCGTTGCGATCGCGTCGGCATGATAGTCGGGCGGGTAACGGAAATAGCGGCGATCGTCGAACTTCGGCGCGCGCACGATGCGGCCGGGATTGAACAGGCCGTCAGGATCGAACCGGTCCTTCACCTCCTCGAAGGTGCCAGCAAGGCGGTCGCCGAACATGGTCGCGTGAAACTCGGAACGCACGATTCCGTCGCCGTGCTCGCCGGAATGCGATCCCTTATGGGCCTTCACCAAGGCGAAGGCCTCCTCGGCGATGGCGCGCATGGCCTTGGCGTCCTTCTCCAGGCGCAAGTTGAGGATCGGCCGCACGTGCAGGCAGCCGACCGATGCATGCGCATACCAGGTGCCGCGCGTGCCGTGCCGGGCGAAAACCTCGGTCAAGCGCTCGGTGTATTCGGCCAAGTGCTCCAGCGGCACCGCGCAATCTTCCACGAACGAGACCGGCTTTCCCTCCTCCTTCATGGACATCATGATGTTGAGGCCGGAGGTGCGGATGTCGGTGATGGCGGCCTGCAGCGCCGGATCGAACACGTCCACCACGCCGCCCCAATGCGGGCCGCGATTTTCCCAGCCGAAACCGAGATCGCCGATGAGCTCGTGCAGCCGGATGAGCTTCCGCACATTGTCGGCCTGGGTGTCTTCGGCGAACTCGACCAGCAGCAGGGCCTCGGGCTCGCCGCGCACGAACGCCTCGAGCGCCGGGCGAAACATGTCGATGTCGTGCGCAAGGGCGAGCATCGTGCGGTCGACCAACTCCACCGCGATGGGGCCGAGCTTGACGATGTGCTGCGCGGCATCCATTGCCTCGTAGAAACGGCCGAAGTGACAGGCCCCCACCGCGCGGCGACCGAGCACGGGCGCAAGCTTGAGCTCGATGCGGGTGGAGAAGGCGAGCGTTCCCTCCGAGCCGACCAGGATATGGGCCAGGTTGAGATCGTTGCGTCCGGGCACGAGCGCATCGAGGTTGTAGCCGCCGACGCGGCGCTGGACTTTGGGGTAGCGCGCCTCGATCTCGTCGGCCTCGCGCCGGCCGATGCGCAGAAGGTCGCGCGCGATCCGCCGCAGCGGCGAGAACGTCGGAATGTCGGAGAGATCGGCATCGACCGGCGCGAAATGCGCCGCGCTGCCATCCGCCAGGACGGCATCGATCGAGATCACGTTGTCGCGCATCGTGCCGTAGCGCAGCGAGCGCGAGCCGCACGAGTTGTTGGCGGCCATGCCGCCGATGGTCGCGCGCGACGAGGTGGAAATGTCGACCGGGAACCACAGGCCGTGCGATTTCAGCGCACGATTGAGGTCGTCGAGAACGATGCCGGGCTCGACCACGCAGCGGCGGCCGGCGACGTCCAGCTCGACGATGCGCGTGAGGTGCTTCGAGCAATCGACGACGAGCGATTCGTTTACCGTCTGCCCGCACTGCGACGTGCCTCCGCCGCGCAAGAGCACGCTCACCCCCTCCTCCCGGGCGAGCGCGATCGCGCGTTCGGCGGCCGCAACATCACGGGGAACGACGACGCCCAGCGGCACGACCTGGTAATGGGAAGCGTCGGTGGCGTAGCGCCCACGGGTGAAGCGGTCGAACAGCACCTCGCCCGCGACCTCCGTCGCGAGCCGCCGCTCCAGCCCGGGCGTTACCGCCACCGTCATCCATGCTCCTCCATTCACCTTTGGGGTGAATTGGCTTGACTGAACCCAACATTCGTCCTTGAAGACGGCGAGCGCAACCGGCCGCCGGGAGTGCCTGCCGGTCGATTTTGAGCTTTCGCCTGCCAATCCAGTCGCCTTAGTCAAGGAACCGCTAATGGCCAAGAACTCCTCACGCACCGCGGGGCGTCATTTCCTGCACATTCCGGGGCCCTCGCCGCTGCCCGACCGCATCCTGCGCGCGATGGACACGCCGATCATCGACCATCGCGGCCCGGAGTTTTTCCGGCTGGCCCGGCGCTGCCTCGACGGCATCAAGACCATCTTCAAGACCACCAATCCGGTGATCATCTACACCGCGACCGGCACCGGCGCATGGGAAGCCGCGCTGGTGAATACGTTGTCCGCGGGCGACCGCGTGCTGATGGTGGAAACCGGACAGTTCGCGACGCTCTGGAAGAAGATGGCCGAGAAGCTCGGCCTGAAGCCGGAATTCATCACTACCGACTGGCGGACCGGTGCCGATCCGAAGGCGATCGAGGCGAAGCTGCGCGACGACAAGGCGCACGAGATCAAGGCGG
>JBJMSU010000144.1:0-31371 GCA_045801465.1 Xanthobacteraceae bacterium
GAGCCGGGACGAGGGCGAAATCCTGTCCAAGCTGATTGCCGCCAGCGACCTTTCTACGGCTCGGGGATCAGGGGAGCGCTTGAGCGAACTGGAGCTCCTTCATAACTGCATCTTCATTCTCAATGCCGGACACGAGACCACGACCAATCTCATCGGCAACGGCATCGATCTCCTGATCCGCAATCCCGAGGCGATGCGGGACCTGCGGGCACATCCCGAATGCATCGAAACCGCGGTCGAGGAGTTCTTGCGCCTGGAAAGCTCCAATCAACTCGGGAACCGGCGGGCCGCGAAGGACACGAAACTTGCCGGCGTCGCCATGTCGCGCGGCACCTATGTTCACATCGGCATCGGCGCCGCCAATCGTGATCCGGCGCAATTCCCCGAGCCGGACCGTTTGGACATTCGGCGCCGCCCCAACCGGCATTTGGCCTTCGGCCTGGGGATCCATGCCTGTGCCGGCATGTCGCTCGCCCGTATGGAAGCCCAGGTTGCGACGTCCCGGCTCGTGCAGCGCTTCGCCACGATCGAGCGGGCGGGCGAATTCCGTCGCGGCGGCCGCGCGCGATTTCGCGGATTCTTAAGCTATCCGCTGCGCCTGGCATAAAGGCAGCGAAGGCCGCATGGAGCTTGGTGGAACTGTTGCCTCGGGGCACCTCCGTTGCAGGCCGATGGCCAGCCGCTGCTTCGGATCTCAGGAAGAACGAAGCGGTCGTAGCAAGCAACGGCAAGCAATCCGATGATCCTCGACTAGATCGCGGGAGCGCAGCGCACCGCAGGCCGGAATGTCGTCGCGTGTCTGCGCACTCGAGTGGCGATCACAGATAGCGGCTCAGCCTGTTCCCAAGGGAACAGCGCGCGCTCCAGCAACGGACGATGGTATCGCCGTCGGCAGGCAACAGCGCTGCCAACGGGGACAACAGCGAGTTCTCCCATCGACCACAGGGGAACGTGCATGAGCTGGGACTACGCGCAGTGCGTCGATTACGTGAAAAGGAATGCGCCGGCAAGTTCTCGGCCTGGTTTGCTGATGCCGGCCTCGCGGTCGTACAAACCCAAATTTCCCAACATTTCTCTTCTGTATTATTCGATGCCCGATTGGTTGGCCATTTTCGAGTTGGGACCGCGCTTTATCGGCCAAAGGAAGTTCGATTCGATCGCCCACGAATACATGTTCGTGGCGCAAACATACCAGAAAAAGGTCGGCAAGCTGCTTGATTGCATTGCCGGGTTCGGCTCCGGCGTGGCCTTGCTGCAGGAGCTCGCCGCCGCTCGCGGCCGCACGCTCCGCATCATGCCACATTGGCATTGGAAACAGGCCAATCTGGCCGGCCCGCGCAATTCCTCGCCACGGCCGGTCAACCCGGGCGAGAAGCTGGCGGATGTCGTCGATGGAACACGACCCAATACCGTCAATGCCTACGCCCGGGGCACGCCGATCCTCGATGACAATCGCCAACCCACCGGTGAAATCGGCACCGGCAAGGGGTCTAACGTCGTCCTTTTCTATTCGCCCGAAGATTGGGAGCACAAGGACAGCACGGACGGCCCTGGATTCGAGCCGGATGAAGTTCTGTTCCACGAACTGGTTCATGTGTCCCGCGACCTTCGCGGTTTCCATACCGGGCGTCCAGTGGAAGGAGACTTCGGCAATGAAGAGGAGTATCTGGCGACGACAATCGCCAATTTGTATTTGTCCGAGAAAGGAAAAGAGCTGCGAGGCGTCTACAACAGCCCACCGGAAGGCAGCCGCACCCGCGAAATCAAGGTGGGCGGGCAGACGAAATTCCGGGTGATCGATCCGCCGCCAAAAAACTGGGCCGTGATGAAGGACCCGGACAATTGGTATCACAATTCGGGCAAGGTGAGCATGTCGCCACGACAGCTGATCCAGCGCTTCAGCGACACGCAAAAAGGGTTTTATTTAGCGTTGCGCCAGCTCGCGGACGGCAAGCCCAAATTTAATCCGGTTAAACAACACTATCGCGAAAGCTCGCGTCCCTAGTGCCGCCGATTTGAAGTTCCTGCACCGCCTGCCGCAAACTCGTGCGGGAACTTCAAATCGAAAAGCGGCACTAGGATCACAGACTTGCTAATGCCCCTTTGCTTCCGAAGTTCGTGTCAGAGGGGCCGCCATGTATCACGAACTTCGGAAGCAAAGGGGCATTAGTATTTGATCGCCTCGCGCGCGGAGCACACTTTCGCTATCACCGGTTCCCGCTGCTCCCCATCCGATGCGCTGCCGCGGACCATCAGAACGCGTCGAATGTGCCCCTGATCGTGAACATGAAATTGTGTCCCGAGCGGTTGGCGTCCGGGGAGACGTTGTCGCGGCTCGAGGGGAGCCATGACTTGCTGCGTGCATGCAGGTATTGCAGCTGCAGGGACTCGGGCCCGCCGGGCTCGCTGCCGGGCGAATACGTGTAGGTGACGCCGACGTCGAGATCGATGGCGTTCGACAGGCGCTTGGCATAGCGCATATCCAGGTAGCCGAACGTCTGCACCTGGCCGAGCTTGTTGAGGTCGGGTTTCGCCAGCCCGGCCAGCGTGCCCGAGAGCCCTTGGGTGCGGCCGTACTTGGAATAGTGCAAACCCAAGGCCGGAACCGGCACGTCGAAGAAGACCCCTTTCGGCACGACCTGCACGCCGCCGACGAACATCTCCCGGTCGGGCAGCGTCGAGAGCTGGACCGGCAGCAGCTCGTCGGTCGCGCCGATGAGCGGGCGGCGGAAGGGCAAAAGCGAGCTCGCACTCAGCTTGAGATAGGACAGCGGCAGGAACCCTGCCTTTACGACGGCCGAAGCGTCGAAGCTCACGCTTTGCAGCATCTGCTCGACTTCGCCGCGGGTGAGGTTCCGGTTCTTGGCGAAGCGGATGGTGGTCGTGAGGAGTTGGCGGACATCGTAGTGGAGCTGCACCTTGAAGTCGCCACGAAACACCTTGTACGCGGTCGCGGTGCCGACGACGCCGATCTGCGACGGGCTGATGCTGGTGCTGGTGATCTTGAGGGCGATCTCGGTCGGGGTGTCGAACTTCGCCGGATATTCCGTCGCGATCTCGTATGTCGCCTTGGCTTCGCCGAACAGCGTCAACGTCCGGAAATCGGGAAGGATCTTGGCGTCCTTCAGGCGAAACTTCAGGCTCGGGTTCTTGAAGCCGCCGCCGACGTGCGGCTGCGGGCGCTGGGTGCCTTCACGCGGAAGCTTCTCGCTGCCGAGGTCGGTCGCATTGCCGCCACTGTCGCTGTTCCTCGTGCGGCCCGGCGTTCGGTAGAGGTCTTGCAGCAGCTGCCGGACATCCTGGGCGCCCTTGATGAAGTCGAGCTCGATGCTTTTCAGCTCGTCGACCGAATCGATGAATTTTTTCAGGTTGCGCAGCGTACCGACGATTCCCTCGTCCTTGCGCGGACGCATGTGCAGATCGTGGGGAACGCCCATGGTGAACTTCTCCTGCCGCCTCTACGTCCGATCGGCGCGTTCAAGGCGCCATATGACCTGGCGCGTAGAGCATAGTCGCCGTGCACGACGCGCGCTGTTCCCCAGGGAACAGAACCGGATTTGAACGTCCGTCGTCCAAAAAGACGTTGCAGTTCAGGCAACGCAAACAGAGCACGATCACGAGCGCGTGTAACTCGCCATGGACTCGAGCGCCCGGTGTGATCCGCCGCACAGAGGGCAATCGCCGGCCGCGCTAAGGGATGGCTCGAAGGCGTGCGGGGCGGCAGTCGGTTGCGCTGCCGCCGCGGCCCGGTCGCATCGGCGGCCAATCGGGCGGACGAAGTAATGAGCGATCTGTTCCGTAAGGAGGCGGTTTTCCACGCCACCCGACGCCTGTCGGGGGCGGTCATTCTGGCAAGGCCGCTGTCGGTTCGCCTACTCGGAGCCCTGTTCGGCGGGATCGTGCTCGCCGGCGTCGTCCTTGCTTGCGTAGCGACCTATGCGCGCAAGGCGACGGTCACCGGATGGCTCGTTCCCGACCAAGGCCTGATACGGGCCACCGTCTCCACCGCCGGATTCATTCAGAACGTCGTGGTCAAGGAAGGAGAGCCCGTCGCGAAGGGAGCGCGGCTCGCGGAAGTCCGCGTCGCGACCGAGACGGCCACCGGCAACGTCGGCGACAAATTCATCCAGCAGCTTCGCAAGGAGGCGGAGGCAGCCGGCGAAAAAGCCAGAATGGCCATCAAGCGGCTGGATGCCGAGGGCAAGCAGGCGCATGCGCGCCTGGCGAAGCTCCGTTTCGAGCTGGAGCAATTGCGAATACAGGCCGGATTGCAGGAAAAACGCGTCAAGCTTGCCCGCGAAGAAGCAACGCGCGGCGACGAGGTCGCGGGCAGAGGACTCCTCTCGTTGCGCGACCGCGATGCCCGCCGGCAGGCTGCCCTCGCCTTAGAGCAGGAGGCTGCAGGTCAGCAGCGCCAGATTGCCGGCATGGAGCGAGAGATATCGGAGATCGATGCGCGGCTCTTCGCCATTGGCATCGACCTGGAGACCGCCCAGGCGGAGAGGCAGTCGGCCGAAGCGACGCTCGAGCAGCGGATGATCGATGCCGAAGCGCGGAGGGTCCAGTTCATTTCGTCGCCGGTTGCCGGCCGCATCGCCGCACTGCCGGTCTCGGTCGGTCAGGCCGTCTCGCTCGGTGCAACGGTTGCCGTCGTCATTCCGGAGGGCGCCAAGCTCGAAGCCGAGCTGCTTGCGCCCTCGCGCGCCGCGGGGTTCATCCGTCCGGGACAGGACGTGCGCCTGATGCTGCAGGCGTTTCCCTATCAGCGCTTCGGCATGGTGAAAGGTGAAATCAAAACTATCTCCACCACCGTGCTTGGCCCCAGCGAAATTTCGATCCCGGGGCTCGAGATCAAGGAGCCGGTGTTCCGGATTCGCGTCACGCTCGCGCGCGAGGACATTCAGGCCTACGGCGATGCCATTCCGCTGCAACCCGGCATGGTCTTGTCGGCCGATATCGTCTTCGATCGCCGGTCGCTGATCCAGTGGTTGTTCGATCCCCTCTTTGCGGTGGCGGGGCGGTCATGAGCTTGCCGGCGCCACTCAACTTCTCACGCCGCCGGCGCCTGCCGCTCGTTCTCGCGAGTGAAGCTGCCGAATGCGGCCTTGCCTGCATTACGATGATCGCCCGCTATCATGGGCACGATGTCGATCTCAATGGCCTGCGTCAGCGTTTTGCCCTGTCACTGGCCGGAATGTCGCTGCGCAGCCTCATGGGGCTCGCAGATCAATTGGGCTTCGCGTCGCGTCCGCTGCGGGTCGAGCTCTCCGCCCTGGCCAAAGTGCAGGCGCCGGCGATCCTGCATTGGGATCTCAACCATTTCGTCGTTTTGCGCGCCGTCACCGCCACGAATGCGGTGATTCATGACCCCGCCGTCGGCATCCGCACGGTGCCGCTGGCGGAATTGTCGAAGCATTTCACCGGTGTGGTGCTCGAACTGATGCCCGCCGCGAACTTCCGCCGGGTCGAAGCCAGGGCGCCGATCCGCCTGTCGAGCCTATGGTCGCAAATCACCGGCCTGTGGGGCGCGCTCATTCAGGTGATTGCGCTCTCGGCGGTCCTGCAGATCGCGGCCTTTGCGGCGCCGTTTCAGATCCAGCTCGTCGTCGATGAAGCGGTGTTCCACGACGACCAGGACCTTTTGCTCGTTCTCGCTGTCGCGTTCGGCGCTCTGGTCGTCGTTCAGGCATCGGTCGAAGGCTTGCGCGGCTGGGCGCTCAAGGTGTTCGGTCATCTCTTGAGCTTCCAGATCGTCGGAAACCTCGTCCGCCACCTAATGCGATTGCCGGCCGACTTCTTCGAGAAGCGCCACGTCGGCGATATCTTCTCCCGCATCGGCGCGGTGCAACCGATCCAGCAGGCCATCACGCAGGGCCTCGTTTCGGCCATCATCGACGGTGCGATGGCTTTCATCGCTGCCGGCATCCTGTTCTTCTACTCGGTGCTGCTGGGCGCGATCGTGCTGGCCGCCGTTGTTCTGCACCTGGCGCTCGTCTTCGCGCTCTATCCCGGCATGCGGCACCGCATGGAGGAGGAGATCCTCGCCCGCGCCAAGGAGCAGTCGCATCTCATGGAAACGATACGGGCGGCGACGACGATCAAGCTGATGGGACGCGAAGCCGACCGGGAAAGCGCCTGGCGCAATCTCAATGCGGACGTGACCAATGCCGGCGTTTCGGTCGGCAAGTATCAGATCTCGCTCGCCCTCATCCAGACGCTCATCACCGGTCTCGTCCACGTGATCATCATCTATATCGGCGCCCGCCTCATCCTGACCGGCCAGGGGTTCTCGGTCGGCATGCTGTTCGCGTTCCTCTCGTTCCGGCAGACCTTCAATGAGCGCGCCATCGGCTTCATCAATCAGCTGGTCCAGTTCCGCTTGCTGGGCCTCCATCTCGACCGCCTCTCCGACATCGTCACCGCCGCTCCCGAGGCCGAGACGGTGAGGATGCAAAGTCTCGACGTCAAAGGCGACATCAGGGTTCGCGACCTGTCGTTCCGCTACGGCGCTGCCGACAATTTCGTGCTGCAGGACATCAACCTGGACGTTGCCGTGGGAGACTTTGTCGCGATCACCGGGCCGTCCGGCGGCGGCAAGACCACGCTCTTGAAGCTCCTGCTCGGCCTGCACAAGGCGACGGCGGGAACGATCGACCTCGACGGCAATCGCGCCGATGCCGAGCTGTGGCGCGCCTGGCGCAAGCACGTGGGGGTGGTTGCACAGGACGACCGGCTGTTGTCCGGCACGATCGCCGACAATATCGCCTTCTTCGATCCCGATCTCGACATGGCAAGGGTGCAGGCCGCCGCCATGGCGGCCCAGGTGCACGGCGACATCATGCGCCAGCCCATGCAATATCTCGGCCTCGTCGGCGACATGGGCTCGACACTGTCGGGCGGACAGCGGCAACGCGTGCTGCTGGCGCGCGCGCTCTACGGCCAGCCGCGTGTCCTGTTTCTCGACGAGGGCACCGCCAACCTCGACGAGGCCACCGAAGAGGCGATTGCCGATCTCATCGAGCAATTGCCGATCACGCGCATCGTCGTGGCGCACCGACCGGCGCTGCTCCGCCGCGCAAAGCGCGTCTTCGTCGTCAAGGATCGTCAGCTCAGCGAGATGGTGTCCGGCAACGACGGCCCGCCGCAGATTGCGCTGGTGCGGTAGCGCCTTTGAACCCCGCACCGTGGTCGGGCGACGGAGACGGGGAGACCGGAGAAACCCACGGAGCAAGCCATGAGCACGATTGAGAACCCCATGCCGGATGCCGGGCACGACATCAGGACCTTGCGAGAGGACGAAGTTGACACCATTGCGGGCGCAGGAATGCTTTCCACCGCGCTCGACAACGTCGTCAAGTCGATTGGAGAGGCGCTGAGCACTGCCGCTCGCAAAGGATGACGCGCTTCACATTGCGCCTTCAGTGAACCTCACCGCGGCCTTCGGTGACAGACAAGTCGTGGTCCCGCCTGGAAGGCCACCGGACCACATGCTCGAAGAGGAGAGATGTAATGAGCAATCCGAACCTTGCGTCAGAGGTCGGCCCGGATATGCGCGTGCTGCGGGACGACGAAGTGGATGCGGTAAACGGCGGCCTGGTCGTGATCGCGATCATCGCCGTCCTGATCGGCATGTTGCTTCCCGCCGTGCAGTCGGCACGCTAACGGAATTGACGTCGAAAATAATCACTTCGTGATGCGCGGGCTTGTTGTCCCGCGCATCCACGGCTTTTTCCGCATTTCATAAATCTTGGAATGATTGTGCTCTGCTGCCGCCGATGTGAAGTCCGACAGCATTTGAGGAGCGGGCCGACTCGCCGTCCGCTCGGCTTCTAGACACAAACGTCGGTAAACGTCGCGCACAGCGGTGCATGACATTTTCGACGTCGCGTTTCCTCGATGAAGCCAGACCTTGTGTTGTCAGCATCTGCCTGTCGCGCCACCTCGAGCGGATTCCAGGCGCGGTTCTTACGGTTGCCTTTTGCGTGCGAGACACCTGATCTGTGCCAAGGGCGCGTGCGGCCGGCAGTTGCGGCAGGACAATGCCGGAATGAGGCTCGCAATCGACGCGTCGGGGTGGCGGTCGGTTGCGGCAAGATCGACCTCGCGACACGTCCGGCAGCCCGGGCAAGCGACCGTCATCCAGCGATATCCGGCCCCGAGGGCCGCTCCGACGGTGGGCGAGAACAACAGCGGCTGCCCCTCGGCGAGGCGGACGTTCCACGCCTCGATCATCCATACGGCGTCGGCGGCCGCCGCGTCGTCGCGGCTCTGCCTCTCGCGCTCCGCTTCGATGCGTGCGCGCGCCTGCTGGCGCTCCAGCCTGCGGCGGTTGATGCCCATGGCCGGCATTGTATTGCCGTCCGGCGCTAACCGTTACAGCGAGCGATTGTCTTTTCGCAGCAGGCATCCGATCAGAGCGGCGCAGCCGTCACAGGTCGTTGAATGGCGGCATGGAACCTGTCGCGGCGAGGACCGAGTAGCTCTCACTTCTTCCCTTGCACCGACCCGCGGGCGTTGGTGATGAATTTGACGAAGAGGTTCGCATTGAACTCCAGCTCCACCGCATTGGTCGGGCCGGGAAACGGGTTGTTATAGATGATGCGCGATTCGGAGTCGTTGTACCCGATGGCGACGAGGGCGTGATAACTTCCCGTCTTGACGAACCGCGACACCCAGAGCGGGCCCTTCTCCAATTCGGCGATAAACGCCTCGGCGCCATCGGAAAGACCGATGTCGAAGAAACCGGGTTTGTCATTGAACGGCGAACCCGCGAAGGCTTTGAGCTCGAGCGCATCGGCGGCCTTCTTGTACAGCGTGTCCAGAAGGCCATTTTCCTTCGCGTCGTCGACATCGATCCCGGCTCCACGCAATTTGTCTTCGACTTCGTTCTCGCTTCGCTTCATAGACTTCAGCATCATCTTGTACGACGCGAGCCAGCATTGCTCGAAAGTGGCCTGGCCGGCGCCAATCGTGGGAACCGTATGTTTGAAGCTGTCCGTCATGATCCTGTTGCTCCTCTAACATGTGTCGCTGGTCCCTTACGACACGTTCAACAGGTGATCGACCAGCCAGCCCGGCGCGTCGACCATCACGTCGTGACCGGAGTCGGCAATCTCGAACGTGCGCCACGACGTGTCGGCCTTGCACTCGGCCAGCGCCTTGTCGAACGCCGGCTGCGGATATCTCGGGGCGCGGATATAGGTCTTCTTCGCGACCTTCTCGCGCGCGCCGGTAAGCGCGATCGGCTGCAGCGCTACGCCGTTCGGCTGCGGGGTCAACTTGGAATCGACCCAGGCGCGGTCCTTCTCGTTGACGTGGAAGGCTTCCGCCTTGGGCGACGGGCGAGAGGGCTCACCGCGCTCCACCGCGGCCAGCAGCGCCTTGCGGCTGAACTCGGACGCGGAATCGAATCCGCGCTGGCCGTTCTCCGGCTTGAAGGCGTCGAGCCACACGATGGAGGAGACGCGCTCGCCAATCTGCTCGAGGGCGCCCGATCCCGGCCAGCCGCCATAGGAATGAACCACCAGGCAGACGTCGCGGAGGTCTTCCCATTTGAACACGTTGCCGATGTCCGTGATATGGGTGTCGAGATTGATGTCCTTGC
The DNA here is from genome assembly GCA_045801465.1 of Xanthobacteraceae bacterium. Classification (GTDB taxonomy): domain Bacteria; phylum Pseudomonadota; class Alphaproteobacteria; order Rhizobiales; family Xanthobacteraceae; genus DATFWC01. The sequence continues at coordinate 9,605 of JBJMSU010000144.1, forward strand.
TCATGAGGTGCGAGCGTTCGCCGACACCGGTGAGCGTCGGCGTGAACACCTTGTGGCCTTGCCGTTCGAGCAGGTCCGCCACGCGCCGCCAGCACCAGCCGCCATGCCAGGCGCCGTGCACGAGCACGAAGGTCTTCGCCGCGCTCGTCTGCGCCACCGCGGACCCGCTACCGAGCGCCGCGGCGCCGGCACCGGCGAGCACGCCACGGCGGGTGATCGACGGATCGTTGCTCTCGGACATTGCCTCTCTCCCGCAAAATGTTGTGGTCGCATCTCGCGCCGACATCGGCCGCGCTTGTTGCCGATACGGTGTCGTGATATATCCCGATAATTCGCGAATACGCCTCTACCCACATCGTGTTGTAGCGAAAAAGCCGCGGACAGGCACCTGCATAGTCGCACGGGGCCATCGATCCGTTGATCAGTGCTTGAACGCTGCTCGCGACCTTGGCGTCAAACGCCTGCAATTGTTGCTGCATGCCATGGAGATAAACAGCCATGAGTCTCTCGGCGAATCAGCAGGCGCGGGTCAAGAGGCTGCTGCTCGAAAATCCCGATATCACGGTGGACGAGATCCAGGCCAAGCTCGGTCGCGACGGCGTCTCCGTTTCCGCGCCCTTGATCTCCGAGCTTCGCGCTGACGTTCTCCACTGCCGACGCCTGCTCCAACAGGAAGGCTTGGTTCCGGCGAAATCAGCCGCCGATTCTGAAATCTCCAAGTCTTCGCCGCACACGACGGCCAATCAGCAGGCGCGGATCAAGATGCTGCTCCTCGAGAATCCCGACATCACGGTGGACGAGATCCAGAACAAACTCGGTCGCGACGGCGCCTCCATATCCAAGCCCCTGATCGCCGACATCCGTGCCGACGTCCTCCACTGCCGGCGGCTCCTCCAAGAGGCAGGCTTGCTGCCACCGAAATAGATCCCAAGGCCGACTCGCATCGCATGAGACCCGGACGGTGGTGCCCGATCGTGGCTGTGGTCATGGCCATCGCTACATAGCTGACATCCGTATAGCCGACGTCATCGTCGTCGGCTGCGACGTCAAGAAGCGGATCGACCGCGCCAGCGGCAACCCGAATGGCGCGGCCACGACGGGCTATGAACGAAATCTTCATGGATATGATCAATGAACGGCGGAGAGACATGACGCCCGCGACATGAGGAATGAGCCGCCCCATGGATGACGCCGCCGAATTCGACAAATTCGCCGATGAATTCGAATACCGCAGCATGCGGGCGCAAAACATCTCGGCGTCGGGAGAGTCGCCGGACTTCTTCGACGAGTACAAAGTCAAGGACGCGTCCGTTGCGCTGCAATCGAGCGCCGGAATGCCAGCGAACATTCTCGATTTCGGCTCCGGCGTCGGCAACTCGGTGCCCCATTTCCGCAAGTATTTTCCGCAATCGACGCTCACCTGCGCCGACGTCTCGTCACGCTGCCTCGACTTGTGCCGCACCCGCCATCCCGGCAGCGAGCGCTATGCCCAGATCGTCGGCGACGCACTCCCCTTCGCCGACAATGTGTTCGACATGACGTTTTCGGCGTGCGTGTTTCATCACATCGACCACGCAGTCCACGCGCATTGGCTGGCCGAGCTCAATCGGGTGACGGCGCCGGGCGGGACGCTGTTCATCTTCGAGCATAATCCGTGGAATCCGCTCACCGTCGCCGCCATCAACTCCTGCCCGCTCGACGAGAACGCCAGGCTGATCGACGCGCGCACCTTCTCCCGCCGCATCGCCGCTGCCGGCTGGATCGACGTCAAGGCGCGATTTCGCATCTTCTTTCCCCACATCCTGGCGAAGCTCCGCCTGCTCGAGCCGTATCTCCATGCCGTCCCGCTCGGCGCCCAATACTACGTCACCGGCCGCAAGGCCGGTTGACGCAGGGCAGCAAGGCGGTCGGTGATCTTGCCTTGCACCACGGGGACGGCCACCTTGGCCTGCCTCGCCGCCGAACGCACGGCATCAAGCACCGGAAACCGCTTTGATCAGGCAAAGCATCGAATCCCGCGCCTCGTGGGTGGTCGCATCCGTTTCGCTCATGCTGCTCGCCATGTCCTATGGCGCGCCGTGGATTACGGTGGTGGCCCTCAAGGCGATCGCCGGGGACATGGGGGGCGCCCGCTCCATTCCGGCGCTCGCCAATGCGCTGGCATGGCTCGGCACCGCCGCCGGCGGCATCCTCATGGGACGGATTGCAGACCGTCTCGGCATCCGTTCCACGGTGATGTTCGGCTCCGTCGCGATCGCCATCGGCCTGTTCGTCTCGAGCCTCGGCCAGCCTTGGCAGCTTTACGTCGGCCATGGGCTGTTCATCGGACTTCTGGGCAATGCCGGCCTGAATGCCCCACTCTACGTCTATGTCAGCCGCTGGTTCGATCGCCGCCGCGGCTCGGCGCTGGCGCTCATCTCCAGCGGCGGGTACTTGGCCGGGTTCCTGTGGCCGCCGTTGTTCGAGCGGGCGACCGCGATTTTCGGTTGGCCATGGACCATGCTCGCCTTTGCCCTGCTGCAGCTCACCGTCATCCTGCCGCTTGCCGCCGTGTTTCTGCGCGCACCTCCGGAAGTGCCGGATGCCGGTTCCGCCCGCGCCGACGGCCAGAAGCGGCTCGTGCTTGGCTGGCCGCCGAATGTCGCCTTCGCGCTGATCGGGTTCGCAGCCTTCATGTGCTGCGTCACGATGTCGATGCCGCAGGGCCACCTGGTCGCGCTGTGCACCGACTATGGCATCTCGGCGAGCCTCGGCGCCCTGATGCTGTCGGCATTGCTCGGCGCCGGCGTGCTCAGCCGCCAAATCTGGGGATGGATTGCCGACCGCGTGGGCGGGTTGGTCACCGCGGTGACCAGCTCGGCGTTGCAGGCCGCCGCGATGACGGCCTTCCTCTTCACCCAGGATGAGGTCGGATTGTTCACGGTCTCGGTCGCGTTCGGCCTGGGCTTCAGCGCACTCATTCCAGCTTACGTGCTGGTGATCCGCGAGCTGTTCCCGCTCGGCGAAGCACACTGGCGGGTGCCGTCGATCTTGTTCATGAGCGGCAGCGGCATGGCGGCGGGCGGCTGGCTCGCCGGCTACATGTACGATGTGTTCGGCTTCTATGCCCCCGCGTTCGCCACCGGCGTCGCGTTCAATCTCGTCAACCTGGCAGTGCTGGCCCTGCTGGTCACACGGCGCCACCTCGTCGAAAACGAAGCGGTCGCGTGACCCGGGCACGCTCCGGTCAGCCGTCAGGAGGTGGCGTCAAGCCGGCACATCGGGAACGAGGCCAGGGCGGCCGTTCTTCTCGGAAAGCTCGGGAGCCGGCGCTGCAGGCGTCGGGCTCATGGCGCCGGCGAATTTCTGCCGCACCATCTCGATCGCCTTGCGGATGGAGCCGTAGCCCTGGCTGGCGGTTCGCGCGAGCTCGTCGAACTCGAGCGTCGCCTCGCCGAGCACGCGTGCACGCAGCATGATCTCTTCACGCAGCTTGCCGATGTCGTCGCTGACCGCCTGGAGATCGCGCAGCACATCGGCAGAGATCTTGTCGATACGGGCCAGATGCTCCTTCGCCTGCAGCGATATTTCCGGCGGCGTGTCCGGGTGTTTGGCCGGATCCTCGGATGGCGACGCGACAGCGCCGGACAAGGATACCGAACGCCCTTCGCGAAACGGAGAGCTCTTGAGCGCCATTGTATTTTACTCCCTGGTTTCTGTGGCGCGCGCCGCTCGCCAGCCAGTCCCGCGTTGGTCATACCGTGAATAATCGCGGCACATACCAAAGCATTTCGTGGTGCCGCTCCTTCGCTGTGGCTTCCAGCTCTATGAGCGGCACACGTTAAGTGCGCGACTATTCTAGCTAATTTTGGACTATTGTCGCCCCGCACGCTACTGGCCGGAACACCCGACCGCGTCTGGCCCAGCGCAAAGCTAAAAGTAACCTTACCGGGACGGCGCCGGAGGGGCGGGTAGCCGACATTCGAGGTGGATTGGGGTGCGGCCGTAAACGACAGACCCCGCCGAGCTGCCCCGGCGGGGTTCTGAGCGTGTTCGGCCTTTGGCTATCCCGTCGGACCTGCCCGTTGGGGAGGCGGCCTTTTTTAGGTGCACATCAAGTTAGTCGCGATTGGCGGCGATTCCGTTCAATCCTGCGGCTTGGTCGCCTCGGCGCTCGGACGGGAACCGATCGCGGTTCCGCTACTATTTTACCGTTCCCACCAGAACAGATCGGGGGTCTCGCGCCGCCATTGCGTCCGTCGCTCGCGGTTCTCGCCGATGATGATGCCGAAGCGGATGCAGGAGCGCCGATCGCCGTCCTCGCAGGCGCGACGCAGATCGAACATCCGTTCCCGGGTCTCATCCCAGCGCCGGCCGCCCGTCGGGCCGGGCGGAGGTGGCGGGGCGCGCGGTCCCTGAAGTCCTCGCCGCGCCGAAAATCGTCGCGCCGGCGATAATCGTCCTGCGCCGGCATTTGCATTTGCGCCGGACTGATCATTTCCTGAACCTGCTCCTGCAACGGCTTCACCGCCTGGGCGGAGGCCGGACCGGCGGCCAGCCCAAGCCCGACGCTCAGCACAGCAATTCCCAAGAAATCACGGCAAAGCCTCATGTCACCCTCCCGGCGAGCCTCCGAAGCGGCGACTCGATTGTGCCTGATATTGCACGGAATACGGTTTTATGGCCACGAAAGCCGCGTTTTCGGAATGCGCGCACGTCCCCGTCGCTGTCATCCGCGGGCCAAGCGCCGCAAGGCGTGAGAGCCGGGCAGGAACCCTGCTCTCAACCAGCGCGACCTCGATGCCGGGATACTTCCGGCCGCGGATCGGCTCGCCGACGCGAGCCGATCCGAGATGACAGCGGACGGTTCAGCCCAGAGCCTGCTTGACGCGCTCGGGCGTGAACGGCGTGTGGCGGAGCCGCACGCCGGCGAGCTGGTGAATCGCATTGCCGATCGCCGGCGCCACCAGCGGCGTCGCCATCTGGCCGGCGCCGGTCGGATGGTTGTCGGTCACGATCAGGTCGATATGCATCTGCGGTATCTGATTCATGCGCGGCAGATGGTAGTCGTAGAAGTTCGACTGCTCGACGGCGCCGTTCTTCATCGACACCCGCTCGTAGAGCGCCAGCCCGAGCCCATAGACGATGCTGCTCTCGGTCTGCGCCACTACGTTGTCGGGCTGCACCGCGATGCCGCAGTCAATGGCGCACCAGAAATCGTGCACCTTGATCTGCCCGCTCGCCCGGTCGAGCGAGACCTCGGCGATCGCGGCAACCTGGCTGCCCGAATAGTCGATATAGGCGAGGCCAAGCGCGCGACCGTCGCGCTTGCGCGACCAGTCCGCCATCTGCGCCACGCGCTCGACCACCTTGACGGCGCGCGGCGTGTTCTTGAGCAGGTCGAGCCGGAAGGCGAACGGATCGTGTCCGCCCTTGCGGGCGACCTCGTCCATGAACGACTCCGTCGCGAACTTGTTGGCCGTGACCCCGATCCCACGCAGCGGGTTCGTGCGGATGCCGTTGTCGCGGTACAATTGCTCGACCAGCTGGTGCGGCACGGAATAGCCGCGCAGATCGGTGCCGGCCATCACCATCCCGTCCTTGCCGCCGCTGGCCTGGTAACGTATCGGGTCCATGAACGGCGTGATGCGGTCTGCCGCAACGCGGTGATGCCATGCCGCAAGTCGGCCCGACGCGTCGAATCCGGCGCGCAGGTAGTGCGCCGAAAGCGGCCGGAACCGGCCGTTGTGCAGATCATCCTCGCGCGTCCACATCACCTTGACGGGACGCCCGCTCTCTTTCGACAGCATCACCGCATCGATGATGAAATCGACGTCGCGGTTGCCGCGGCGGCCGAATCCGCCGCCCATCAGGAGATCGTGCAGCTTCACCTTGTCGCGCGCGATGCCGAGCAGCTTGGCCGGCGCTTCGGTGGCCGTGGTCTGGCTCTGCGTGCCCGCCCAGATCTCGACCGCGTCGCCCGCAGGCGACACCGCGGCGACCGCATTCAGCGGCTCCATCTGAGCGTGGTAGGCATAGTCGCAGCGGTACTCCGCCTCCACCATGCTGGCCGCCTTCTTGAACTCCCCAGCCGCGTCACCTGCGCGGCTCCACTCGGTCGCCGGGCGCGACAGGTTCTTCGCATCCGCCGCAAAGGCTTCGAGCCCTTTCTCGCTGTCGAAGCCCCAGCCCAGTCCCGTGCGGCTCCAGGTGACAGAGCGGGTCAGCGCCTCGCGCGCGTCGAATGCCGCCCACGGCGTCTCCGCCAGCACGCCCACGCCATGCGGCAGCCTGACGATGCCGGTGACGCCCGCCACCGCCTTCGCCTTGGCTTCGTCGATCTTGTCGGGGACCGACCCCTCCACCGGCGCCCGCAGCACCGCGCCGTACAGCATGCCGGGCACCTGGACGTCGATACCGTAGATCGCGCTGCCATCGACCTTGCTGGGCAGCTCGACCCGCATCACGTCCTTGCCGATCAGACGGAAGTCGCTCGTCTTCTTGAGTTGCTCGGGCTTGATCTCAGGCGCCTTGTCGGGAACCTCGGCAAAGGTCGCGATCTCGCCGTAGGTCAGGCGCCGGCCGGATTTGGCATGGACGACCACGCTCGGCTCGGTCGTCAGCTCATCGACCGGCACACCAAGCTTCTTGGCGGCGTTGTCGAGGAGCACGCGCCGAACCTGCGCCCCGAAGTTACGCAGCGGCCTGAAATAGCTCGTCACCGCATTGCTGCCGGCGGTGTACATCATCCCCCCGAAGCCTGGATTGCCGTAGATCGCCTCGATCGGCGGCGCCGGGACGATGCGCACCTTCGACCAGTCGGCATCGAGCTCTTCGGCGATGATGAGCGGCAACGAGGTCATCGACCCCTGCCCCATCTCGGTCGCCGCCGACATGATGGTGACGGTGCCATCGGGCGCAATCGAGACCCACGGGCTGAGCGCCTTGCCGGCGCGTTCGTTGGCGACGCTTGCCGCGCGTGCGCTCTTGCCGGCGAGCGCCACCGCGAAGGTGAGCCCGGCGGCGCCGACCATGACCTGCCGGCGCGAAACGGAAGCGTTCAGGCTGGACAATCGGACATGCTTCGTCATGGCTTTAGACCTCCCGCACGGCGCGCTCGACCGCGCGCACGATCCGCTGGTAGGTGCCGCAGCGGCAGATATTCGTGCTCAGATGCTCGACGATCTCATCCCGCGTCGGATTGGGGATACGGTTCAACAGATCGGCGGCGCTCATGATCTGCCCGGATTGGCAATAGCCGCACTGCGGCACGTTCTCGGCCAGCCACGCCTTCTGCAGCCGGTGCGACGCGTTCGGCGACAGGCCTTCGATCGTCGTCACGCTGCGTCCGGAGACTTCGGACACTTGCGTCTGGCAGGAGAATGCTCGCTTGCCGTCGATATGGACCATGCAGGCCCCGCACAGCCCGGTGCCGCACCCGAACTTCGTGCCGGTGAGCTTGAGGCCCTCGCGGATCACCCACAACAGCGGCGTGTGCGGCGGTGCGTCGGTGGAAACCGCCTTCCCATTCACATTGAACTGGATCGTCATATCGCCCTCCCGTCGGCGATCGGTCGCATGCCGCGCTTGAAGCCTGGAGAGCCTTGGCGCCGCGCCAACCGACGCATTAGATTGAGAAATCGAAGCACCGGGCGTGCCGCCCGTCAATGAAAAGTACCGAATAATGGCGAGGAAGTGATCGATGGCAAAAGCGAACGGACTGCCGATCCTGATCGCCGGTGGCGGCATCGGCGGGCTTGCCGCGGCCTATGCACTGGCGGGCAAGGGATTTCCGGTGCGCGTGCTGGAGCAGGCGCCCGAGTTCCGCGAGCTCGGCGCCGGCATCCAGCTCGGCCCTAACATCTTTCGCGCGCTCAAGCGCATCGGTCTCACCGAGGCGATGCTGGAGGATGCGTGGCGGCCGCAGGCGCAGGAGATGCGCGACGCGCTCACCGGCGAACTCGTGCTGCGCATTCCGCTTGCCGAGGCCTTTTTGGCCCGGTTTGGCGAGCCCTACGCGGTGACGCACCGGGCCGACATCCACGGCGTGTTCCTGCGTGCCTGCCAGAGCAGCAACCTCATCTCGCTGGAGAACAACCAGCGGGTGGAGGACTTCACCGACGATGGCGAGACGGTCACGGCCACCTTGGCGTCGGGCGAGCGCGCCGAGGGGCGCGCCCTGATCGGCTGCGACGGGATGTGGTCGAAGACGCGGGAGAAGATTGTCGGCGACGGTCCGCCGCGCGTATCAGGCCACATCGCCTATCGAGCGGTGCTCAAGCGCGAGGACGTGCCCGACGACCTGTGGCGTCCCGACGTGATCCTGTGGGCCGGACCGCGCACGCATTTCGTGCACTACCCGCTGCGCCGCGGGACGCTCTACAACCTCGTCGCCGTGTTTCATTCCGACCGTTACGAGGAAGGCTGGAACACGGAGGCCAACGCCGACGAGCTGTGGGCGCATTTCAACGGCCAGCGGCCGGAAGTGCTGCGCCTGCTCGAGCGCATCGAGACCTGGCGCATGTGGGTCCTGTGCGATCGCGAGCCGATCAAGGACTGGTCGAAGGGCCGCATCACGCTCCTCGGCGACGCCGCCCATCCCATGCTGCAGTACCTGGCGCAGGGCGCCTGCATGGCGACCGAGGACGCGGTGTGGCTCGCCGAAAAAGCCGCCGCGGCGCCCGACGACCTGCCCGCCGCGTTCACGGCCTATCAGCAGCACCGCTATCTGCGCACCGGCCAGGTGCAGATCATGGCGCGTGTCTATGGCGAGTTCTATCACGCGCGCGGCGTCGCCGCCGAGCTGCGCGCCCAGATGCTCGGCAGCCGCACGCCCGAGCAGAGCTACGACGGCATCGCCTGGCTGTACGGCGGGATGTGAGGTTTGGCGAGTGGCGAATGGCGAGGTAAGAGGCGCATTTTCCCCACTCGCCACTGGCCGTTCGCGGCCCTTCTATTCCGGCTCGATGCCGGCGTCCTTGATCATCTTGGCCCATTTGCCGAGCTGAATCTTGACGAAGTCGCTGAATTCCTCCGACGTGGTCGAGAAGGCCTCGAACCCGACTGCCGCGAGGCGCCCATTGACCTCAGCGCTGTCGATCACCTTGCGCAGCTCGGCGTTGAGCAGCGTCACGATGGCCGGCGGCGTATTGGCGGGCGCGAACATGCCCGCCCACGAATCCATCTCGAAATCGGTCACGCCCGCCTCATGCAAGCTGGGCACATCCGGGAACAGCTTGCTGCGCTCCTTTCGCGTGCTCCCCAATGCGCGCAGTGACTTCGCCCTGACGTGCGGCAGGGCGGTGGTCAGGTCGGCGAACATCATCGAGACCCGGCCGGCGAGCACGTCATTGAGCGCGGGCGGCACGCTCTTGTACGGGACATGCAGGATGTCGAGGCCGGCCCAATGGTTGAGCGTCTCGCCGGCGACAATGCCCGAGGTATTGCCGCTGGCGAACGTCAGCTTGCGTGGATTGGCTTTGGCATAGGCGATGAGCTCGGCAACGGAGGTGACCGGCACTTCGGGATTCACCACCAGCACCAGCGTGAAGCTTCCCACCCGCGTGATCGGCGCAAAATCTTTCACCGGATCGTAGCCGATGTTCTTGGTCAGAAAGGGCGCGGCGGAATGCGGGCTGTTGGTGCTCATGAACAGCGTGTGGCCGTCCGGCGCCGCGCGCGCGACGTAGCTTGCCGCGAGCGCCCCGTTCGCCCCCGGCCGGTTCTCGACGATGACGTTCTGCTTGAGCGCGGTGGAGAGATGCTGCCCGATGACGCGAGTCACGGTGTCGGTAGCGCTGCCGGCGCCGAACGGCACGATTACTGTAATCGCCCGGTCAGGATACGTTTGCGCCTGGGCGGCGGCACCGCACAGCACGATGCATGCAGCGACGAGAGCACGCACAAAGCACGTCATGAGCGCTCCTCCCTGGTGTTGGGCGCCACCTTTCCGGCTCGCGCCATTGTCTGAACCGTCCGTCTATCCAAGCTATACGATTCCCGGGATCGGTCGCGACAGGCTCGACCGAGACCAATGTTTATTGCTTCGGGATGTTGGCGCGCTCGATCACCTTGGTCCATTTGGCGACATCGTCGCGCAGGCGCTTCTCGAGCTCTTCCGGGCTGCTCGCCTTGGCTTCGATGCCGACGTCCGCGTATTGCTTCTTCACGTCGGGGCTCGACAGGATCTCGCGCAGCGTCTTGTTCAAGGTCTCGACGACCTCGCGCGGCGTAGCCGGCGGGCCAGCCATGCCGTTCCACGAGGTCACCTCGTAGCCGGCGACGCCTGCCTCCTGCACCGTGGGGATGTCGGGCAGCACCGACGAGCGCTGGGCGGTCGAAACCGCCAACGCGCGGATTTTGCCGTCCTGCAAGGGCGCCCGCACCGCAGCATAGAAATCGATCATGACATCGACGTCGTTGCGCAACAGTCCAACGATGATTTCCGGCGAGCCGCGATAGGGCACGATCTGAAAGTCGAGCTTGGCGTCGGACTTGAACAGCTCCGCACCCAGATTCTGCGTGCTGCCGATGTTGATCGTGCCGACATTGAGCTTGCCGGGCTTCTCGCGCGCCGCCGCCAAGAAGTCCTGCAGCGTACGGAGCTTCGAGTCGGTGTTGACGACGAACACGAGATCGAACAGACCGAGCCCGGAAATGAACGTAAGGTCTTTCACCGGGTCGTAAGGCAGCGAACGAAACAGCGGCACGCTGATGGCCGCCCCGTTGGTAATCAGCCCCAGCGTGTAGCCGTCGGGCGCCGCATTGATCACGGATCGCATCGCATTGATGCCGCCCGCGCCGGGTTGGTTCTCGACGACGAAACGCTGGCCGAGCTTCTCGCCGAGCTTCTCGGCGGTCAGGCGCGAGGTCACGTCGGCAACGCCGCCGGCCCCGAACGGCAATATGAAGCGGACCGGCTTGGTCGGATAACGAGCCGCTTCGGCACGCGCACGGTCCGCGAGCAACAACGAAACGAATGGCGCAGCCAACGGCGTGAACGCCAGCGCCTGGCATAAGACCCTGCGTGTCGGCATCGCCCTATCGTTTTTCATAACCCTCATCATCGCCTCTTTGGACTCGCTCTCAACCGTGCTCCTCGTCATGGCCGGGCTTGTTGTCCCGGCCATCTCGCGTGGGGAGGCAACGCCTTGCCTATATAAGCGGGATCACCGGGACAAGCCCGGTGATGACGATGTGAAGGGCGTTGCCAATTCCGCTGTTCAGAGCATGGATTAAGCGAGCGCCGCTTTGACGCGGTCCGGGCTCATGGGCAGATCGCGGATGCGCTTGCCGGTGGCAGCCGCGAAGGCATTGGCGATCGCCGCCACGGCGGGCCCTTGCGATCCTTCGCCGGCGCCGAGCGGGCGCTCATTGGGGCGATTGATCACCTCGACCTCGACCTTCGGGGCTTCCCGCATGGTGAGGATGGGATAGCTCGCCCAGTCGCGCGAGGTGATGCCGGACGGATCGAACCGCACCTGCTCCTTCAACGTCCAGCTTGCCGACTGGACGATGCCGCCTTCGATCTGGGCGACCAAGCCGTCCGGATTGATGACGAGACCGGCATCGGTCGCCGCATACGTGCGCGGCACGCGCACGATCCCGGTCGCACGATCGATCTCGACCTCCGCCACGACGGCGACATAGCAGGCAAGGTTCTTGTACTTGGCGAAGCCGATGCCGCGGCCACGCGTGCCGTTGCCCTTCTCGCCCTCCTTCCAGCCCGATTTTTTAGCCACCGCCTCGATCACGGCGCGTGCCCGCGCGTCCTTCATATGGGCGAGGCGGAACGCGACCGGATCGGTCCCGGCCGCGGCTGCGAGCTCGTCCATGAAGGATTCGATGGCGAACACGTTGGCGTAGGCGCCAAGCGTGCGGAGCGCCGACACGCGGATCGGCATGTCGGTGATGAAATGGTGCAGCACCCGCTGGTTGGGGAATTCGTAGAGCGGGGTCGAATTGCGGTCGCCGCCCCCGGCCGGCTGCGGAAGCCCCTGCGGCGGTCCGCTGCGCTGCGGCTCGTCGAGGTACCACGCCGCCAGCACGTTGGCGCCTTTGGTCGACTGCGGGCGCATCGAATGGGTGTTGCTCCACAACTCGTATTCCCAGTCGACGATGCGGCCGTTGCCGTCGAGCGCAGCCTTGGCCTCCATCACCATGGCGGCACCATAGGGTTCCCAGGCGAATTCGTCGTCGCGCATCCATTGCAGACGCACCGGCCGCCCCGGCACGCCGCGCGCCAGCAATGCCGCATCGAGCGCGACATCGTCGGCGCCGTTGTGGCCATAACAGCCAGAGCCTTCGACGTGGATGCAGCGGACGTCGGCAGGCTGCAGCTTGAGCGCGGAGACGAGCTCGGCGCGCAGCGGGAAGACACCCTGCGAATGGGTCCAGACGGTGAGCTTCCCGTCGCGGAATTCGGCCAACGACGCCGACGGGCCGAGCGAGGCGTGCGCGATATAGGGCTTGGTGTAGGTGGCGGCGAACCGGCGCGCGCCCTCAGGCACCGGCGCCTGCTTGACGCCGATCACGTCGTCCTTGGCTGGGAGCGACTTGAGATGGGCATGGATGCGCGCGGGATCCGGCAGCTCGGGACCGGCCTTCCACTTGGCGCTTTTGGCGAGAGCTTCGCGCGCCTTGACGGCCTGCTCCTCGCGCTCGGCAACGACGCCGAGGAACGAGCCGTCACGCACCACCGCAATGACGCCGGGCAGCGCCTTGGCGGTGGCTTCATCGACGCTCTCGAGAGCGGCGCCATAGCGCGGCGGACGGACGACGCGGCCATGCACCATGCCGGGCAGGCGCACGTCCTGCACGAAGGCAGCCCCACCAGTGACCTTCGCCGGAATATCGAATCGCGGGATCGACTGGCCGACGATGCGGTGGCGCGCCGCCGGTTTGGGCACCGCCTTGGCGGTCGCCTCGCGCTTGAGATCGACCTCGCCGGCAAGCTCGCCGTACGTCACCTTACGGCCGTCGGCCGCACTGATCGTCCCGTCGGCCACGCTCAGCGTGTCGGCGGCGACGCCGAAACGCTTGGCGGCGAGATCGAGAAGCATGGCACGCGCTTCGGCGCCGGCCATGCGCAGCGCGGTGCCGCTGTTCTCCACCGATTGGCTGCCGGCGGTCTGCCCTTCATTGGGCGTGCGTCCGGTGTCGCCGGAAATCATGGCGATGCGCTCGAGCGGCAGGTCGAGCTCTTCGGCCGCGATCTGTCTCAATGCGGTGAGAATGCCCTGGCCGAGCTCCACCTTGCCGGTGAACACGGTCGCCGTGCCGTCGGCATTGATGCGCAGCCAGGCATCGAGGCGGCGGTTGGTCTGCAGGCTGCCGGGAAGCCGGGCCGGCTCCTGGGCCGTCGCGGCCCGCCGATCGAGCGAAAAGGCGACCACGATGGCGCCGAAGCCGGCCGTGAAATCGCGCCGCGTGAGGAACGCGTTCATGTCAGGTCCTCCCCATCTCGTCGGCCGCGCGCAGCACGGCGGCAATGATCCGATTATGGGTGCCGCAGCGGCAGAGATTGCCGTCGAGACCGGTGCGCACGTCCTGCTCGCTCGGCCGCGGATTGGCGTCCAGCAGCGCCTTGGCCGCCATGATCATGCCGTTGCTGCAATAGCCGCACTGGGCGGCCTGCTCGGCGATGAAGGCGCGCTGCAGTGCGCTCGGCTTCTCGATCGTGCCCAGGCCCTCGATGGTCGTGATCTTGGCGTCGCCAAGGGAACCGATCGTGGTCACGCACGAATGGGTCGCCTTCCCGTCGACCAGCACCGTGCAGGCGCCGCATTGGGCAAGCCCGCAGCCGAACTTCGCCCCGTTGAGCTCGAGATCGTTGCGCAAGACGTAGAGCAGCGGCGTGTCCGGTTCAGCCGCCACCACGCGCGACCGGCCGTTGACGTTCAACGTAATGGCCATGGGCCTCTCCCCTGATGGCGGACGTCGTCGCCGCCTTGTGCTTCGCGCCTATTGTGGCCCCGCGCCGGCCGCCGCGCCAGAGGGGTCCCGTCAGTGCAGTGGGACAATATCGCCGCGCGCCCAACCTGCTTTCGCCTCGTTGCGGAAATCCGCGAGACGTCCCTCCCCGATGGCGGCGCGCATGCCGGCCATCAGCTCCTGATAATAGGAGAGGTTCACCATTGTCAGCAGCATTGCGCCCAGCATCTCGTTTGCCTTGAACAAATGGTGCAGGTAGGCGCGCGAATAATCGCGCGCAGCCGGGCACGAGCTCTCGGCGTCGAGTGGGCGAGGATCGTCGGCATGGCGCGCGTTCTTGAGATTGATCGGACCGAACCGGGTGAAGGCCAGCGCATGGCGGCCGTTGCGGGTCGGCATGACGCAATCGAACATGTCGATCCCGCGCGCCACCGCCTCGAGGAGGTCGTCTGGTGTCCCGACGCCCATGAGATAGCGCGGACGGTCGGCCGGGAGCAGCGGCTCCACCTCCTCGATGATTTGCAGCATCACGGTTTGCGGCTCGCCCACGGCCAGGCCACCGATGGCATAGCCGTCGAAGCCCATGGCGACGAGCGGACGCGCGCTGGCGCGGCGAAGCTCCACGTCGTCGCCGCCTTGCACGATTCCGAACAGCGCGCGTCCAGGCGGCGCGCATTGGAACGCCCGCTTCGAGCGCTCCCCCCAGTCGAGCGAGAGGCGCACGCCGCGCTCGATGTCGGCACGCGCGGCCGGCAGCTTCACGCATTCGTCGAGCTGCATGGCAATATCGGCGCCGAGCAGGATCTGAATCTCGACCGCGCGCTCGGGCGTGAGCTCGTGCATCGCGCCGTCGAGGTGCGAACGAAAGGTCACGCCTTTGTCTTCGATCTTGCGGAGAGACGCGAGCGACATGACCTGGAAGCCGCCCGAGTCGGTGAGGATCGCATGCGGCCAGTTCATGAACCGGTGCAGGCCGCCGAGCGCCGCGATGCGCTCGGGCCCGGGCCGCAGCATCAGATGATACGTGTTGGCAAGGACGATATCGGCGCCTGAGGCGCGGATCTGATCCGGGTACATTCCCTTCACGGTCGCCTGCGTGCCGCACGGCATGAAAGCGGGCGTGCGCACGGCTGCGTGCGGCGTCGCGATCTCGCCCAGGCGCGCGGCGCCATCGCTCGCCACGAGACGGAACGAAAAACGGTGGTCCATCAGGCGCGCAATAGCAAACAGGCGTCGCCGTAGGAATAGAACCGGTAGCCGGAGGCGATTGCATGTGCATAGGCGCGCTGCATCACGTCCAATCCGGTGAACGCCGAGACCAGCATGAACAAGGTCGAGCGCGGCAGATGAAAATTCGTGATCATCGCGTCGACGGCACGAAAGCGATCGCCCGGCGTGAGGAACAGCGCAGTTTCCCCGGCGAACGCGCGCAACGTCCCCTCCTGGTCCGCCGCGGTTTCGAGCAGACGCAGCGACGTCGATCCGACGGCGACGATACGGCCGCCGGCGCGGCGGGCGGCATTGAGCGCGTCCGCCGTCTCTGTGCTGACCACGCCCGCTTCCACCTGCATGCGGTGATCGTTCGTGTCCTCCGCCTTGACCGGCAGGAATGTGCCGGGGCCGACATGCAGCGTGACCAAATGAATCCCGATGCCGCGCGCCTGCAAGCGCGCGACCAGGTCCGGCGTGAAATGCAGCGCCGCTGTGGGCGCCGCCACCGAGCCTTCCTGGCGCGCGAACATGGTCTGGTAGTCGGCGCGGTCGCGTTCGTCGGGCGGCCGGCGCGCCGCGATATAGGGCGGCAACGGCATGTCGCCGCGCTCGTCGATCGCCTGCTCGAGCACCGGCCCGTGGAAGGCGAACGCGAGCGTCACCGCGCCGTCGCTTCCCTTGTCTTCGACCGTCGCATCGAGCTGGCCGAGGAAGCAGACCTTCCCCTCCTCGCCGAAACGGACGACGTCGCCGGGGCGCAGCTTCTTGGCCGGCCGCACCAGCGCCTGCCAGCGCGAGCCGTCGAGCCGCGTGACGAGGGTTGCTTCGATGCGCGGCTCTTCGCCGCGGCCGATGCGGCGGCCGTTGAGCCGCGCCGGGATCACTTTGGTGTCGTTGAAGACGAGCGCATCGCCGGGATTGAGAAGCTCGGGCAGATCGCGAATGCCGCGATCCTCCAGTTCCGGCGTCTGGCCGGGACGCACGACCAGAAGCCGCGCCGCATCGCGCGGGCTCACCGGCCTGAGCGCAATGCGGTCCGCCGCAAGCTCGAAGTCGAATAGATCGGTGCGCATGAGAGAGCGAACTGCGAATAGCGAACGGCGAATGGCGGGAGCAAGAGGTCAATCTTCGCTACTCGCCCTTCGCGCCATGCGCCTGAGGGAGCCAATAGGCGAGCAGGAGGCGAATGTTCCCTATTCGCCACTCGCCATGCGCCACTCGCGTCTTTACGCTAGACCCCCGAGAGCCTGGGCGGATACGGATCGCGTCCGTAGACCCATTCGGGCCGCACGTGGTTGTTCTCGCCCATGAGCACCACGTCGGCCTTCTCGCCGTGCTCGCCGAGCTTCTGCGCCGCATCGATGGCGAACAGCATGGCCTCGTTCTTGCTCTTGTAAGGCCCGAATTCCTCGTCGTCGAATTTGATCATCCACACGTCGCCGTGCTGGACGACGAAATACCGCGCTTGAGCCATTGCCTCCCCCTGTCGATCGGGGACACACCATAACATAACACAATGCGGTGCCCCATGTGACGGTTCCAAAAAAAACCGGGCAATAGAATGTTTGTGGGCGTCAATTGCTTGCTGCATCGCCGCGGATCGCGACCGTTTTTGGTGGTCCGCGACCACATCGAAGCCACCAGCCAATGTCTCACCTTCTCGACAAAGACGCGATGGTCGTTGGACCAACGCGCTGACAGATACATTGTAATACATACCCAGCCACGAGACGTTCGCTGCAATGCGAAGGAGCGGGACGAGCAGCAGAGCAGCATTGCGTCATTTACGCCGAACATATCTTGCCGTTTTTGTGGATTGCGCCGATGATGCTTTTTTCGCTTGCCGCAAGATTGCCCCGCGGACGTCAAACGGCGTTCACACCCGGCGGGTATCGAGACGACACGGCGACGCTCCCACCGCAGGAGGCCAGGATGGGAACTGTCATGATCCGATGCCCGGAAACGGGACGCGAGATCGCGACTGGGTACGAAGCTGAACCGGAGCGCTTCAGCTCCATGCCGGTTTTCTTTGCCCGCTCCTATTGCCCGATCTGTCGCATCGAGCACGAATGGTTTGCTCAGCAGGCGTGGGTGTGCGAGGGAACAAGTCCGCCACCCCCACGAAGCACCGTTGCGTCCTTTTCCTGACCCGCCGCGTCGTCATGGCCGGACGACCCGCGACAGCGGCGAGAGTTGTCCCCGGCCATCCACGTCTTTGTTTGGATTCACATCCTAGTCGTGAATGCCCGGCACAAGGCGGCATAGGGCCGGGCGTGACGGGTTAGAGCCAATATTGCAGATATCAAAGCGCTGCAGAGCAGTCGCCCCGTGCTACACGCGCGGGCGACGTCATGCTGCTTCGGCGATCTTGGCGGAGACGATGCGGTCGGGATTGCTGACCGGCTCGCCGCGCTTGATCTTGTCCACGTTCTCCATGCCCTCGATCACCTTGCCCCACACGGTGTACTGACCGTTGAGCCATGGCGCGTCCTCGAAGCAGATGAAGAACTGGCTGTCGCCGGAATCCGGCGATTGCGAGCGCGCCATGGATACGGTGCCGCGCACGTGCGGCTCGCGCGAGAACTCGGCCTTGAGCTTCTGGCCCGAGCCGCCGGTGCCGGTGCCGGTCGGATCTCCGGTCTGCGCCATGAAGCCGTCGATCACCCGGTGAAAAACCACGCCGTCATAAAATCCTTGCCGCACCAGCTCGGTGATGCGAGCGACGTGCTGGGGGGCAAGATCGGCCCGCAGGCCGACAACCACGGTGCCCTGCGTGGTTTCGAGGACCAGTTTGTCATCACTCATTTTGCTTTCTCCGTTCGCAGGCCTCTGTCGTCGATGAAGCGGGTCGAGATCGGCCGGCCGGCGATCGCGCCACCCAGTCCGTTCGATAATCGAAACGGCGTGCAACGGCGCAACGCGGCGGCGATCGCATTCTGGTAAGCCGATTTGACGTCCGAGGAGAGCGAGGGCGTCGCATACGTGGTGCGCGGCTCGCCGATGATGTCTCCGGCGCGGTTGAGGCTGAACCGAACGGTGATCTGCGTTCCCGGACTGGACTGCTCCGCGGGAGGCGGAATCCAACAGGCGCGCAGCGCGGCGAACAGCGCCTGGATCGTATCGAGCGGCTGGTCCGATGCGCGCACAGCATCCGCATGGCTCTGCACCGTCAGGCGCAGACCGTCGCCAAACGGAAAGGGCAGGTCCGGCAGGCACGGTCCGTCATTGAACACGCTGCAGAACGTGGGCGTGCACGGCTGGTTGTCGAACACGCTGCAAACCGTCTGCGCCGCGCTCGGCGATACCGTCATTGCGCTCGCGGCAATCGCAAGCCCGCAGGCAAAGATGCGTATCGGTCCGCTCACCGTGCGTCCGCCGCGACCTGCATCCGCACGATGCGGTCGGGTTCGGTGACGGCGCCGTTCTGCGCCTGCGATCCTTTTTTGATCTTGTCGACCGCCTCCATTCCGGAGACGACCTCGCCCACCACCGTATACTGGCCGTTCAGGCTGGGAGTCTCGGCGAACATGATGAAGAACTGGCTGTTGGCGGAATTCGGGTTCTGCGCGCGCGCCATGCCGACGATCCCGCGCTTGAACGGCACGTTGGAGAACTCGGCCGGCAGATTGGGGTATTTCGAGCCGCCGGTCCCGTCGCCGCGCTGGCCGTCGCCCGTCTGCGCCATGAACCCGGGGATCACGCGATGGAACGGAACGTTGTCGTAGTACTTCTCGCGCGCGAGCGTCTTGATGCGCTCGGCATGCTGGGGCGCGAGATCCGTCCTGAGCTTGATCACGACGCGACCATGCGGCGTTTCGAGATAGATGGTGTTCTGCGGATCGAGCCCGGCCGGAACCTGCTGGGCAAGAGCCGGCGTCGCGCACAGGAATGCGATCAGAGAAAGCACGCGGATCATCAAGAGCTCCTTGGATCAGCCGGCCTTGCCGGCGAATTTCCGGGTGATGCGGCGCAAGACCGGCGCCGGCACGAATGCTGACACATCGCCGCCCATCGACGCGATCTGGCGTACCAGTGTGGCGGTGATCGGGCGAACCGCGGCGGTTGCCGGCACGAACACGGTCGCGATCTCCGGCGCCATCGTCTCGTTCATCCCCGCCATCTGCATTTCGTAGTCGAGGTCGCTCCCGTCGCGCAGGCCGCGGATCAAGAGGCTTGCCCCTTCGCGCCGGGCCGTCGCCACTACCAGATCGTCGAAAACGACGAAGGCGAGCTCGCAGCCGGCTTCACGCGCAATCGGCGTACACGTCTCCTGCACCATGGCGAGCCGGTCCTCGGCCGAAAACAGCGGCGTTTTGCCGGGATGCACGCCGATCGCCAGCACCAGCCGATCGACGAGTCGGGCGGCGCGACGCACCACGTCGAGATGACCATTGGTGACCGGATCGAACGACCCGGCATAGAGCGCGGTGCGAGGCATGGTGGCGATCTAGCCCGGCAAATGCATCGCGGCAAGGCCACTGCGCATTGGGCTAGTGCCCCGTTTCCGACGTTCGTGATACGCCGCAGCACCCTCTGACACGAACTTCGCAAGCAAAGAGGCACTAGAAGCCTCTGCCTCCAGTGTCGCTTCGATTTGAAGTTCCTCAACGAGCCTGCGGCAAGCGCTGTAGGAACTTGGCACTAGCGTAGCGGCCAAGCCGCGATGCATGATGCAGCTTCCGATACCGGCCCGCAGAGAAGAACAGCGATGTTCAAGCCGCGCGTTCTCGTGATCACGGCGATGGCGTTCGGCATCTGGGCGAGTTCCGCGGTTTCGGTCGGGGCGCAATCCTTCCCCAGCCGGCCCATTAGGCTGATCGTGCCGTTTCCGGCCGGCGGGCCCGCCGACGTCATGGGCCGACTGATTGCCCAGGAACTCTCCACGCGGATCGGACCCACCGTGGTCGAGAACCGGCCGGGCGCCGGCAGCACGCTGGGAGCAAAGTCGGTCGCCACCGCGGACCCGGACGGTTATACGCTGCTGCTCGGCAGTTCGGCGTCGCTGGCAATCGGCCCCGCCCTCTATCGCAACGCCGGCTATGATCCGCTTACGGGCTTCGTGCCGGTCGCGATGGTGTCGAACGTGCCCTACGTGATGGTGTCGCGCGTCACCGCGCCGTTCACCACCATCTCGGGTCTTCTCGCCTATGCGAAAGCCAATCCCGGCAAGCTCAATTTCGGCGTCCCCAATGGAGCACCTCCGCACATGCTGGCGTTGCTGTTCCGGCAGCTGACCGGCGTGGACGTGACCGTCGTGCCCTACAAGGGTGCCGCGACCGCCATCACCGACCTGATCGGCGGCCAGATCGACGGCGGATTCGAAACTACATCGGTGATGTTCGCTCATCTGCACGAAGGCAAAGTCCGAGGGCTTGCGGTCGTCACCGAAAGACGCCTGCCGCAGCTTCCCGAGGTGCCGACCATGATCGAGAGCGGCGTGCCGGAATTGGTCGGGTCATCGTGGACCGGCATCATGGCGCCGGCCGGCACCCCGGCGGAGATCGTGAGAACCTTGCGTTCCGCCGTGCTTGCGGCCGTCGAATCCGAGCCGATCAAGGACAAATTCGCCAAGCTCGGCGCTGAAGCGCGTCTATTGACGCAGGACGAATTCGCCCGATTCATCGCTGCCGAGGCGCAGCGGCTGGAGGCGATCGTGCGCCGCTCCGGCACCCAGGGGGAATGAAGAATGCGGCGGAGTCCCACGGTATGAGCGCCGGCAGGCTGGAATTGAGCATCGCGCTCTCGGACAATCCGAACACGCGGCCGCTGCTCGACGGCGCCGTGCACGCGGAAGGCATCAGCCTCATCGCGACAGCGTTGCATCCTTCGGAGATGTTCTGGCGCCAATTGCGCTTCGCCGAGTTCGACGTCTCGGAGATGTCGATGTCGTCGCTGCTGATCGCGACGTCGCGCGGCCCGACCCCGTGGGTGGCGCTGCCGGTGTTCACGACGCGCGAGTTCTTCCACACCCGCATTCTCGTGCGCGCCGATGCCGCGATCTCAGCCCCCGCCGATTTGCGCGGAAAGCGCGTCGGCGTCCCGGAATATCAGCAGACGGCCGCGATCTGGGGTCGCGGCGTGCTGCAGCACGAGTTCGGCGTGCACGCCAAAGAGATCGAGTGGTTTATGGAACGTCCCCCGGACCGAAGCCATGGCGGGGCGACGGGATTTAGTCCGCCGCCGGGCGTGCGGCTCAATCACATCCCGCCGACGACCAACATCGGCGAGATGCTCGTCCGCGGTGAGCTCGATGCGACGCTGCTCTATCTCACCCACCGCAACCTGGTCGACCGCAGCAGGCTCGATCTGTCCCGCGATCCACGCATCCGCCCGCTGTTTGTCGACCGCGGGGCCGAAGCGCGGCGCTACTACGCCAAGACCGGCCTGTATCAGATCAACCACACGGTCGTCGTGCGGCGCACGCTGGTCGAGCGCCATCCCTGGATTGCCCTCAACCTGTTCTCCGCCTTCATGGCGGCGAAGAATGCCGGGGTCGACGCCGGCAACGCCTACCTCGCTCCGTTCTTCTCGGTCGGGGCTCTTGGCGACGACATCAAGCGCGCGCTCGCCGGTGATCCCATGGCCTATGGCGTGAAGGCTGCGCGCCCCGTGCTCGAGACCATCGCGCAATACGTCCACGAGCA
>JBJMSU010000235.1:0-18493 GCA_045801465.1 Xanthobacteraceae bacterium
CTCGCGCGCACGGAAAGCCGCGGCGCCCACTTCCGCCTCGATCATCCGGAAACCGACGACAAGAACTGGCGCGTCGTGACCCGCCTCCAGCTCAGCGCCAGTGGCGCGCTCGAATTGCACGCCGATCCGGTCAAGCAAGCGCCAGCCGCCCGGGTTGCGGCCGTGGCGGCGAAATAGCGGTGCGAAGCCTATTCCGGCCCGCCTCACTGCCGAACGCCAAACCGCTTCGCATCGTCGGCCGCATAAGCAGCCACGGCGGAGTCGGCTGCGCGCGCCGCGCGCAGGCGCTCGATCAGGCGGGCGACGCAGCTCGCCGGGATCGCACAGGTTACCTCATTGTTCGACATGCCGGTGCGCACCCGGCTCAGCATGCAGCCCACGCTCACGGCAATCTCGCCGCGCTCCTTGGCGATGGGAATGATGTGGCATTGCGGCTTGCCTTCGAAGCGCAGGTCCGGCCATGCATCGTGCAGCAGCATCTGCTGCTTTCCGTTCAGCCGCAGGAGGACAACGGACGGCTCGAGCGGCATGTCGCGCAAGGGTCCATAGACGATGCTCGTGGGCTTTTCGCGCACGACCGCGATCTTGGCCACCGCTTCCGGCGTGACCCATCCGGTCTCCAACAGCGCCGCGACGTCGGCATTGTGAGCGACGTCGTCCATGGTCTTGAAGCCATGCGTCAGGCTGCCGACGCTGCAATTGCCGTGGTCTTCCGCCAGCGTGGCGAAAACCTCCCGCGCGCCTTCCATCCAGAAGACGCAACTCGCCGCGACGGCTCCCGTACGGCCATCTGCCGTCGCCGGCGGCTTGGCTCGTTCGATGCGGCGGACGCCGGCTGCAATGCCATCGGTGAAGGCAACGGCAACGGGCGGGACCGCGAGGCCGAGTAGCTCCTGCAGATCCTGGTGCCAACGCGCGAAGCTAGTCTGGGACATGCGACCATCCTTCCAATCTTCATTCCGGCAGTGACGTTCTTTTCACCGGCGGGCGAACACGCGCTCACGCGTCGCCCTTGCGCGCCGTGAGGCTCAGGAACAGCATGGCTCCGTAGAACGTGCCATTGGCGACACGACGCCGCGCCTCGCGCTCGAAACCGTCGACCAGCTCCGGGCCGATCTCGGCAGCCTGGGCGGCCGCGCTGGCGCCACGCGACAGCAGGGTCAGCAGGTAGTCCGGGCTCTTCGTCTGCACGTAACCGTGCGGCTCGACCGACTGCAGGGCGAAGCCTGCCGCGGTGACGAGCGCGGGAAGCCGCCGCATGACATAAGGTGCGTGTACCACATTGCGCAGAACCGCATCGGCGGCCGACTGCAGCGGATCGCCCCCGAACAAGGCGACGGTCAGAGTGGCGAAGTCCGCGTCGAAGATCACGAGCTGCCCGCCCGGCTTGAGCACGCGGCGCGCCTCGACCAGCGCCCTCTCCGGGTCGACGAGATGCGAGTAGACGGTATGGGCAATAACGAGGTCGAAGGAGGCGTTCGCCTGGCCCGTGGCCGCCGCCTCGCCGATAGCGAATGATGCGCGCGGCTCGCGCGCGAACGCCTCGCGCGCCATGTCGATGAACACGGGAGAGGGGTCAATGCCGATGAGCTCGGCCGGCCCGACATGCTGCATGATGAGCTTCGTCGCCGCCCCATTCCCGCAGCCGACCTCGAGGACCCGGGCGCCCGGCGGCACAACGATCTGCGCCATATAGCGGGCACAGATCGCCTGCATGGCCAGTTCCGAGGCGCGGACGTTCATCGACTTGGCAACCGCGTCGAGCACCTCGCGCGGCTGCTCTCTGATGCGGGCGATCAGACCGGTCACGGCGACACAACCCCTCGGCGGCCAATGGACAAGTATTCGACGCGGCGATTTGCGGACGGCGCGTGCTTCAGTTCCAACGCAGCAGGTGTTTCTCCAGCCGCCCGGCAACGCCGAAGATCAGCAGCACCACGGCGAGGATCAGCAAGATCAGCGCGAACATCAGCGCGGCGTTGTAGGTGCTCTGCGCAAACGACAAGAGGTAGCCCAGCCCACGCGTTGCCGCCACGAACTCTCCGACGCAGGCGCCAGTGAAGGCGAAGCCGACGGCGATTTTCAGGTTGCTGAGCACCCAGGCCGCGACCGACGGCAAATAGACATGCCGCACCAGCGCCCAGCGGTCGCCGCCCAGTGTGATGACGCGCTCGATCAGCTTGCGATCGACCTGCCGGATTCCGGTGAACACGGTGAAGAAGATCAGCACGGCCACGAGAATGAAGGACAGCGCGATCTTGGAGGCGAGCCCGATGCCGAGCCAGATCACGAACAACGGCGCGAGGATCACGCGCGGGATGGCGTTCAGCACGCTCATTACCGGCTCCAGCAACTCGGCGACGAACGGAACCAGCGCCGCGATGACGCCGAGCGCAACGCCGACCACGATGCCGAGCGCAAGGCCGCCGAGCGCGGCCGTGAAGGTCGCGTCGAGATGCGGCCAGATGCGACCATCGGCGAACAGGTCGACGAGCACCGCTCCAACCCGGCCCGGGCTCGGCGCATACATCGGATTGAGCATGTCGGCGCGGTCGGCCGCTTCCCATACCGCGAGCAGGATCGCGAAGGCGGCAAGCTGCCGAATCCAGGTATAGCGAGGATCGTGGAGCATCAGGCGGCCTCCGCCCGGTGATCGACTTCACGAGAAAGATCGGCCCATAGCCGCTCGTACAGTGGTGCGAACGCGGGATGCATGCGCGAATGGACCGGATCGCGCGGCCGCGGAATCGGCACTTGGTAACGCTGGGTGATGCGCGCGCGCGGTCCCTGCGACAGCAAATAGACTTCATCGGAGAGGCTGAGCGCCTCTTCGAGATCATGGGTGACCAGAAGAACGCTGATGCCCTCGCGTTCGACCCAGGCGACCACGTCTCGCACGATGCGAGCGCGCACGATGGCATCGAGAGAGGCGAACGGCTCGTCCATCAGGATCAGCTTGGGCCGCATCGCCAGGACCTGCGCGAGCGCGACGCGCTTGCGCTGGCCGCCGCTCAGGCGACGGGGAAAGCGGTCGCCGAAGCCGGCCAGATCCAGCCGCTCGAGCCACGCCTCCGCCTCGGCGAGCGCTTTGCTGCGCTCCATGCCGTGGAAGATCAGGCCGAGCGCGACATTGTCGCGTGCCGTTTTCCATGGCAGCAGGGCGTCGTCCTGGAACAGGATGCCGACCTGCGCGGGCGCGAGGTTGGTCTCGACCGTGCCCGAGAGCGGCTGCTGCAGCCCGATCACGGCCCGCAACAGGCTCGATTTGCCCGAGCCGGAAGGCCCGACCAGGCTGACGAAACGACCCTCGCCGACGACGAGGCTGGCCCCTTCGAGGACCGGCTCGCCGCCATAGGAAATTGTCAGATCACGGACGCGCAGCTTTCAGCCCCCTGCGATCGTGGTGTCGTGCAGCCCGGACATGCTCGCACCCGGCTTGAGGAGGCCGCCGACGACCAGGCTCTGCTCGACGCGCTTGGCCGCATCGAGGTCGATGTTCACCGTTTCGGGGAAGAGCGAGTCGCGGTGACGCACGACGATTTCGCCGAGCTCCTTGAGATCGAGCCCCGTCGTCAGCTCCTTGGGGAAAGCCGCGCTCAGTTGCTCGCCGGTCATCCGGCGCAGCGCCTGGAGCGCATCGGCCAGGGCCTTGGTCAGCGCGACCATTTGCGGCCGGCGCTGCTCGATCTCCTTGGCGCGCACGGCGACACCCATGAACTCGAACGAGCCGCCGAGATAGTGCTTGGCCTCTTCGAGGTCCATGGCATTCACGAGCACGCGGCCGCCCGCGCGCTTGAGCACTGTCAGAGCGGGCTCCTGCACCAGGCCGACGTCGATCTGGTTCTGGCGCAATGCTTCTAAAAGATTGATCCCCATGGTGGCGAACTGGACCTTCTTGGCGTCGGCGCCGGCTTGCTGCAGCAGGTACAGCGTCAGGGCGTGGTCGGCCGTGCCCAGCGCGATAACGCCGACGGTCCTTCCCTCCAGATCCTTCATCGTTTGAATCTGGCCCGCCGTCTTTGGCGACGTCACGACGGCGAACAGGGGAAGGCGTCCGGTGACCGCGAACCGGCGGATATCGGCGCCGACATTGGCATAGGCCTGAATGGCAACGTCCAACGAAGTGGCGGCGTAATCGACGGCGCCGCCGACCAGCGCCTGCATCGCGGCGTTGCCCCCGCGGCTGTAGACGAATTGCACATCAACCCCGTGATCCCTGAAGATACCGCTCGACCGCGCGACTTCATAGGGCACGCCGCACAGGATCTGGCTGCAATAGGCGAGCTGGATCTGCTTGCCTTGCGCGTGCGTGGATCGCGCCGCCGGGACGACGCTTGCGACGAGCGCCGCGCCCTTGAACAGCGAGCGCCGAGACATGTTCGTGTCGGGTACGCGAGCGGTGGTCTCATCGCAGCAGCTCATGACCGTCTCCTGTCATCGCGCGGTCGTCGCGGTTTGCTCCAACGAAGGGCCCTTTCAGCCCCGCAGGTTCCCGGCGCCGCGGAGGCATATGGTTATTCCGCCCGTGATCACTAGGTCTGCCACACGCGGCTGGCATTGTCTTGGGCAGCCTCTGTTATGGCGTGGGCGAAGATAGGCGCACCTCCGCTCTTATGTCCAATGCATAATTCTTCTGTTTCCTTATGCAAATCGGCGATAAGCTGAGGCATGGATTTCAGGCGCCTGCAAACTTTCGTCGCCGTCGCCGAGCTGG
The DNA here is from genome assembly GCA_045801465.1 of Xanthobacteraceae bacterium. Lineage (GTDB taxonomy): Bacteria > Pseudomonadota > Alphaproteobacteria > Rhizobiales > Xanthobacteraceae > DATFWC01. Next base: position 4,715 of record JBJMSU010000235.1, read on the forward strand.
GCACGGTATCCAAGGCGGCATTGCGCCTGCGCATCAGCCAGCCTGCCCTGTCCCGGCAGATCTATGATCTCGAGCAGGAGTTCGGTTTCAACCTCTTCGACCGCGTGGGGCGGCGCCTTGTGCTCACGGCCGTCGGCGAGCAATTGCTCGGCGACTGTCGCGGGGTTTTGGGTCAAGTGGGCTGGCTCGGCGAACGCATCAGGCTGCTCCAGCGCGGCGACCGCGGGGTGTTGAAGGTGGCCGCACCGCCCCACACGATTGAAAGCGTGTTGTCGCGATACTTGCCGCGCTACGCCGCGCGCTTTCCCGACGTGCACGTCAAAGTGATCGAGGCTCTTGGCTTCGATCAGATCGGCCTGCTGGAGCGCGGTGAGGTTCACATCGGCATCAGGCACGATCAAGGGGCGCATCGCGGCTTCGAGACCCTCGTCTTGCCGCCGGATGAGGTTCTGGCCGCGTGTGACCCAGGGCTCGACTTGGGCCGCGCCGGCACGATCGATATTGTTCGCCTCGCGTCGTATCCGTTGCTCCTGCTGGAATCGGGTTACTCGATCCGCAGGTTGTTCAACGCAGCGTGCCGCCTGGCACACGTCGAGCCCAATATCGTGTTGGAGAGCCGCGCTCCGCATACGTTGCTGGCACTGGCCGAGTCAGGGCAAGGCGTTGCGATCGTTCCCTCGCTGCTGCGAACGGATCGTCATGCGGTGAAGATCGTTCGCGTCACCCACCGGCGCAAGCCACTGCGCGACCGCTTCACCATCCAGTGGGACAAACGGCGGCCCATGCCGAGCTACGGCGAGAGCTTTTGCCAGGGCCTCGCCGACTACATGCGCGACGTCATGCCGATTACGCAGCCCTCGCCAAGCGAAGCCGCCGCCCGCAAGCACGCGGCCGGCCGCGTCCCCCGTAGGCACTGATCCCGCTCTGGTACGTGTGATTGTGGAACGGCCCGCCGCTCGCCATATCTAGTGCCCCGATTCCGAAGTTCGCATCAGTTCGCCGCACACTCGAGTGCGAACTTCGGAATCATAGGAGCACTAGGATATCGACATTTTCTAGTGCCGCTTTCGATTTGAAGTTCCTAAACGAGCTTGCGACGACCACTGTAGGAACTTCAAATCGGCGGCACTAGCGTGGATCGAGGTGCCAGATGGATTCCTGCTGCCGACATGACGATTGCTGCGCGCCCGCGAGGCAGGCGGCCGAGCCCCACTATCGGCGCGTGCTGTGGGCCGTTCTCGTCATCAATGCGGCGATGTTCGCGGTCGAGATTGGCGCCGGCGTTCTCGCCGGATCTGCATCGCTGCAGGCCGACGCGCTGGATTTCATGGGCGATGCCGCCAACTACGGAATCAGCCTGTTCGTTGTCGGCATGGCGCTGCGCTATCGCGCGCTTGCCGCATTCGCCAAGGGCACCAGCATGGGGCTGTTCGGCATTTGGGTGCTCGGCGTGGCGGCATGGCACGCCTGGCACGGCACGTTGCCGCACGCCTTTACCATGGGAGCCGTGGGTTTTTCCGCGCTCGCCGCGAACGCAGCCTCGTTCGGGCTGCTGTGGAGGTTTCGCGGCGGCGACGCCAATATGCGCTCCGCCTGGATATGCACCCGCAACGACGTGCTCGGGAACCTGGCGGTGTTGCTTGCCGCGCTGGGCGTGTTCGGCACCGGCACCGGATGGCCGGACATCGTCGTGGCGGCCGTGATGGCGACGCTGGCGCTGCAGGGCGCATGGATCGTGCTGCAGCAATCCCTTGCCGAACTCCAACAGAGCCGGCCGGTCGTGCAGCTTGCGGGGGAATGACGTTGCGGCTTTGCGGCGACCGCGCGGCCTTCTCACGAGACCGATACGGCTCTTTGCCGGCGTGCGCGCCTTTCGCCGGGCAAGGCATCGGGCGGCAGCAGGCCGATCTTCTCGATCAGCTCGCGCACCTCGATACGGGCCATCAGGCGCGACATGCCGGTATTGGCGCCGAGGACGGGCTCATCCAACTGATCGAATGCCGTCAAGCCGACGGGGAAGAACTCGCGGAAGATGACGCGCTCCGACAGTCCGGGCGCGAGGCGAAATCCGACCTCGGGGGCGATCAGGTCGAGCGCGCCGGTGATCTGTTTATGGTTGCGCGAGGCGAGCGTCGCCAGGCGGTTGCGAAACACGATCCAGTCCGTCGCCCGGCCGCAGACCGCGCGCCGTCCTTCCAGCGCCGCCGCCACGGCCCGCGCGTAGCGGGAGGGAGTTGGCTCTGCATCGACGCTCGCTCCGATCGTCACGATCACATCGAGATCGACGAAGCTGTCGTTGATGGGCGTCACCAGCGTGTCGGCCATCCCATGCGCCACCAGGCTCAGATGGCTTTCGTTGCCGGGCGTGTCGATGACGATGAAGTCGTACTCGCCCTGGAGCGTCGCCAGGTAGCGGGTGAAAAGGCCGACATGGTCGGTTTCCCGGCTCGCATGCTCGCGATCCACGTCGGTGATCGGGGTGTGTTTCGGCAGCTCGAGCGACAACCCGTTTTGCCGCGCCCATTGCCGCCGGTTCTCGATGTAACGGCTGAGCGTCTGCTGTTGCACGTCGAGATCGAACGAGGCGACGCGCCTGCCCGCCTTCAACAGCGCCACGATGAGATGCATGGCGAAGGTCGACTTGCCGCTGCCGCCCTTGTAGTTGCCGACCACGACGACGCGTGGGCCGCAATCTTCCTGCGCAAGCTGCGTACTCAACATGGCGCACTCTCCTACTCACGCGAGACGCTACTTACCAACAAGCACGCAAGGTCACTCTAAGCAGTCGTCGCGGCCGCCCCAAGCGCGGTGTTAAGAGCCCGTTAACCAATCTTAACCCATGGTTAATTGTCTACTCTCGCCACAATTAAATCAAATGTTTGGCGCGCGATCCTGATTCGATGCGCAAGCATGCGCAGCGCAGCGCCAAGCTGTGCCGAGCCAGCCATGCGGCCCGTGGTTGTCCACAGGTTATCCACAGCGGCCGCATTCCCTTGATTTCGCGTACGAAAGGCCCGCTTCAGGGCATGCAATGGCGCCCCATCTGGCGTCCCTCCCGCTCCGGCTTGCGCAATCTTGCGATCGGCGCCGCGCCCTTTCATGCAACTGACGCGTGTTCAGCCGGGATGGTTTTGTCGAGCCCAAAGATGGACCGCGTACGCCACCGCGATGATCAGCACGCCCATGAGCGCGACGAGACATCCGAGCGCGAGCCAGCCGACCGCGGCGGACGAGTAGGCATGGAGAATGTGCCGCGGAGGCTGATCGGTGAACGGACTGAAATGGCCGAGCCAGCCGAACGCCAATCCGAAGCCGCCCACGAGCGCCCAGAATAGGGGCCCAACCTTGCCTTTCACATAGAGGTGCAGGCCGAGCCCGATGATGGCGTAGACCGCCACGCTGACGAGGATGAAAGCAACCGAATCCACGGTCAGCGGCCACTGAACATCGCCGCGCGCCGAATGGTCGACGATGTGGCCGGAAAAGAGGATCGCCGCCGCGGCCACCAACGCGATGAGTGGTCGGTCACGCATGCATGGATATTCCCAGCCTGCCACGATTTTCGCCACGCGGGTTGGCGAATCATCCGAAGGCGCTGCCGATTATTTTTTGACGCCTGCCGCGATGGCCTCGACCGCCGTCTTGAGATACGGCAGTTCCGCATGGACGACATCCCAGATCACCTTGTCGGAGATCGTGTGATACTCGTGCCGCAGCACGTTACCTATTCCCGCGATGCTGCGCCATTCGATTTCAGGCCTCGTTGCCTTGAGCTCTTCGGGTAGCCGTCGTGTTGCCTCGGAGATGATCTCGATTGCGCGCTGAACGATGAAACGCAATTCCCAATCTGTCTCAAATTCTACAAGTGTTTTGCCGCCAATCTTCCCTTGGACCCGCTCGATCGTCTCGAGGATGTCGTGGATCGTATGATTGACCCTGCGCTGCATCAAAACACACGCAATGCAGATTGCTCGATATCCTTGCGGAGCATTGGATGCAGGCTGTCACGGGTCGTGACATCAACCTCCACGCCCAGGGCATCTTCAAGAAGCAGTTTGATGCCAACGAGATCGACTAGCGAGAATTTTTTGTTCGGATCATAATCCACGAAAAGGTCGAGATCGCTGCCGGCCTTCGCCTCATCCCGAGCGGCAGAGCCGAACAGGTACAGCGAGGTTGCACCGCGTGCCTTGACGGCGTCGGTGCAGCCCTTGAGCCTGGCGATTGCTTCGTTCCTATTCATGCCGGCCAATATATTCGAGCTTGCCCAATCCGCCACAACGAGGCTGGTGCGGACGGCGGGACTCGAACCCGCACGGGGTTGCCCCCAAGGGATTTTAAGTCCCTTGCGTCTACCATTCCGCCACGTCCGCGTGCGGAGGGTCTAGCACCGAGGGTCGGCGGGGCGAAAGCGCTCGCCTCCAGTCGTCCCCGTGCAGGCGCATACGCGCTAAGATAACGAGTGAACGCGATCCCGTGGTTCGAGACGCGTCGCTTCGCGACGCTCCTCACCATGAGGGATCGCTACGATGGGCGTCAAATAGACCTCATCCTGAGGGCGGCCGAAGGCCGCGTCTCGAAGGATAGAGGTTCACTCCGGTGCTGGGCTTATGTTAGCGCCTATGCGCGCAGGCGGGGACCCATGGACACCGCGGGAACTATATTGCGAGATCGGTGGTCCCCCGCCTTCGCGGGGGCAGGCATCGGTTCCCGCCTGCGCGGGAACGACCCAGAGCCTCACTCCGTGAGCGCGTGGCCCCAGACGCTGTCCCAGTCGGCGCCGGTCGAGTCGGTGACGCGGCCGTCGGCCTCGTAAAACTTGTTGGGCACCTGGAACATCGCCAGCATCAGGCCGCCGTCCGGGCACCAGGCGACGTGGCGGCTGCCGGCCTCGCGCCAGACGAACTCGCCCGGGCCGACCTCGAGCCCGGCGGCGCCGCCTTCGCGGTCGACCAGCCGGCCCTCCAGCACGTAGGTCTGCTCGATCTTCACGTGCTCGTGGTCGGGCAGCACGGCGCCCGGCGCAAACCGCATGAGCGCGGTGACGACGCCGGTGGCGCGGTCAAACAGCAGGGTCTTGGCCTCGCAGCCGGGAAAGCGGGTCTTCTGCCAGTCCATGTCGGCGGGGCGCACCACGTGCGAATGCGTCTCGGCGGTCCTGGCCTTCTGCGTGACGGCGTCCATGGCAAACCTCACATGTTCGGAAGAGGTCGAGCATAGCCGAGAGCGCGCGCCTGCCCAAGCCTGTAGCCCCGAGCACCGCATCGGTGCGATCCCGGGTCTGCGCAGCAGCACTGCGTGCTGCGGCGCGCCCGGGATCGGAGCCTCACTCCGGCTTCTCGTCCGGCTGCGCCTCGGCCATCGCCTGCTTGGCCTTGGCGACAAACTCGTCGGCGCCTTTCCTCGCCGCGCGCACCGCTTCGTCCACGTCACGACGGTAGCGATCGAGATCGAGCTTGAGGCCGGAGCCGGACGGCTTCTCCGTCGACATCACGTAATGCAACATGCGCGCGCTCAGGCTTATCCGTAGCGCCAACAGACACACGATGCCGTCATTCACGTCGCGCTCTTGCGCAAATCCGTGCACATGCTCATGGAAATCCATGAACAGCGCTTCCATTTCGCCCTCGAGTTCCTCATCCGTCAGATCGCGGTCGAACGGGTCATCCTGCGATGCTGCCATGGCGGCCTCTCTTAGTGCGACGCGCGCTCGCTCGCGACTACAACCCACTCTCCCGGATCGGCGGCTGGAACGCGAGCCCGGTATCCCACGGAAAATAAATCCAGGTGTCCTGCGACACTTCGGTGATGAAGGTGTCGACCATGGGGCGGCCCATGGGCTTGGCATAGACGGTGGCGAAATGCGAGGCCGGCAGCATGTCGCGCACGATGCGCGCGGTCTTGCCGGTGTCGACCAGGTCGTCGACGATCAGCACGCCCCTGCCCTCTCCGCCGTCGAGCGCCACGACGTCGGCAGCCACCCGTTTGAGGATCTGGAGCGGGCCCTGCTTGGTATCGTCATAGCTGGTCACGCAGACGGTCTCGATGATGCGGATGCCGAGCTCGCGCGCCACGATGGCGGCGGGAACGAGGCCACCCCGCGTCACGCACACGATCGCCGCGAACGGCCCGGCGCCGGCGAGCCGCCAGGCGAGCGCGCGCGAATCGCGGTGGAACTGGTCCCACGAGACGGGGAACACCTTGGCGGGCGGCGCGAGCTCTCCGGCCAATCGACACCTCCTGCCGGCAGCGCATGTCGCGGCAGCGTCGGCCGGCGGGTTTTACCCCATGTCGAGGACGAAATCGAAGCGTCCGGCGCGGCCGTCCCCAGCCTCGGCGACCTTCATCGACAGCTCGCGGCGGAACAGCCCGTCGCTGCGGTTCTTCGGCTCGTCGGGAAAATAAAGCTGGGTGGTGAGCACGCGGCCGCCGGGCGGCTGCACCTTGACGTGGAAATGGCGCGTGCGCCCGGTGTAGACGCCGGGCACAATGGTGAGGAAGCGGTAGCGGCCTTGCGCATCGGTGTATTGATGGCCGCGCAGCCTGAAGCCGGTATTGTCGTAGTCTCCGGCATCGTCGGCGTGCCAGAGATCCACCAGGACACGGCCGACGGGCCGGCAGTTGCGCGTCAGCACGAGCCCTTTGAGCTCGAACGGCTGTCCCTTGAGACCCGGTACGCGCAAGTCGGAGCGCTCGGGCGAGCGCGGCTTGAAAAACGGCCCTTCGGTCTGCCGGACCGTCGGCTCGTCGTGCTCGCCGCAGGCCGGGGTCGGCATGAGCTCGGTCTGTGCGCGCGCGGTGTCCTCGGGGAGTTTCAACGCGACGTATGTCGCCAAGCTTCCTGCCAGGAGACGGCGGCGGTGGGGGTGATCGGACATGGCAGACCTCCACAGGTGCACGGTCGACCAGATATGGGCGGCCGATGCGCGCTTGACCACCCGCTCGGCCACGATGACTATCGAACGGCTGGAGTGTTAGCGCGCCCGCGCCTCCGCCCTCACCCGCCTGAGCATCTCCTCGATGGCGGCCTTCGCGGCCGCGAGCTTGTCGGGGTCGCGCGCGCGGATCACGACGTTGGTATTGGGCCCGCGCTGCTCGTCGAAGAACGGGTAGCTGCCGATCGTCACCTCGGGTACCGCCTTGGCGATGGCGCCAAGCTCGCTGCCGATGTCGCCTTCGCGCAGGTCGGCGCGCACCGTTGCCGACAGCATGCGGGCGCCGGTCTTCAGCGTCGGGGCGACCTCGTCGAGCATGGCCTGCATGATCGCCGGCACGCCCGCGAACACGTGGACGTTGCCGATGCGGAAGCCGGGCGCTGCCGACACCTTGTTGAGGATGAGGTCGGCGCCGGCCGGGATACGCGCCATGCGCAGGCGCGCCTCGTTCAAGTCCTTTTCGGCGATGCGGGTGAGCAGCAGGGCGCGCGCGCGTGGATCGACGTCGATGGAAACGCCGAATGCCTTGGCGACGCAATCGGCGGTGATGTCGTCGTGGGTCGGTCCGATGCCGCCGGTGGTGAACACGTAGGTGTAGCGCGTGCGCAAGGCATTCAGCGCCTCGATGATGGCGCCCTCGTCGTCGGCGACGACGCGCACCTCCTTGAGATCGACGCCGATATTCGTCAGGTACTCGGCGATGTAGCCGATGTTCTTGTCCTTGGTGCGCCCGGACAGGATCTCGTCGCCGATGACCAGCAGAGCAGCGGTCACGACCTCGGCCGGTTCGGCTCCGACGGCATCCATGGCAATTCCCTAACGGCCCCATGTGGCAGTACAATCCCATGAAACAGGCGAAAGCCGCCCGAGGTCAAGAAAGCTCAGGAACCCCATGAACGAGGCCGCTCCACTGGTTGAGCACGAAGCGGCAAAGGCGCCGGTGCGGCCGATTGCCTACGGCACGCCCGATATTGCCTGGGAACGCGAGACCGACGGCGCCTTTCGCATGCGCTCGCGCACGCCGCTCGAGGCGTACGAGCCGAGCCTCGCGCGGCTGTTCCGCGCCGCGGTCGACGCCGCACCTTCGCGCGTTTTGCTGGCGGAACGGGACGCAAGCGGCGGCTGGCGCAAGCTGCGCTACGAGGAGGCGCGCGCCACCGTCGATGCGCTGGCCGCAGCGCTCATCGCGCGCGGCCTCTCGGCCGAGCGGCCGGTGATGATCCTGTCGGGCAATTCCATCGATCATGCGCTGCTGATGCTCGCCGGCCATACGGCCGGCATCCCGGTCTGCCCCATCTCGGTCGCCTACTCGCTGCAGAGCCATGACCACGTCAAGCTCAAGCATGTCGCCGCCCTGCTTAACCCCGGTCTCGTCTATGTCGCCGATACGGCGCCGTTCGCCCGGGCGTTGGAGGTCCTCGATCTCGACGGTTGCGAGCTCGTGGCGAGCCGCAACAGCACCAATCTTCCTGGGGTTACATTATTGGAGCAATTGGCGCGCGAGCCCGCCGGCTCCGCTGTCGAGCAGGCTGCTGCCGCCATCACGGCCGACACGGTCGCCAAGATCCTCTTCACCTCCGGCTCGACCGGCATCCCGAAGGGCGTCATCAACACCCACGGCATGCTCACCGCCAACCAGCAGCAGGTCCTGCAGTTGTGGCCGTTCGTGACCGAGCAGCCGCTCGTCCTGGTGGACTGGCTGCCGTGGAACCACACCTTCGGCGGCAACCACAATTTCAACCTGGTGCTGCGCCACGCCGGTACGCTGTATCTCGACGGCGGCAAGCCCATGCCGGGCCTGATCGAGCAGACGGTGCGCAACCTGACGGACGTTTCGCCCACTATCTGCTTCAACGTTCCAGCCGGCTATGCGGCGCTCATGCCCTATCTCGAACGCGACGAGGCCTTCGCGCACTCCTTCTTCGCGCAGCTCCGCCTGATCTTCTACGCCGGCGCGGCGCTGCCGCAGGATCTATGGCAGCGGCTGGAGGAATTGTCCGCGCGCGTCACCGGCGAGCGCATTCCCATGACGTCGTCCTGGGGCATGACGGAAACTTCGCCGATGGCCACGATGGCGCACTTTCTCATCGATCGCGCCGGGCCGATCGGGGTGCCGGCGCCGGGCGTGGAGATCAAGCTCGTCCCGACCGCGGCCAAGCTCGAGATCCGCGTGCGCGGGCCGAACGTAACGCCGGGCTACTGGAAGCGGCCCGACCTCACGGCGGCGGCATTCGACCAGGAGGGCTTCTACAAGCCGGGCGATGCGGTCCGCTTCACGGATCCGGCCGATCCCGCCAAGGGCATCGTGTTCGACGGCCGTCTCGCCGAGGACTTTAAGCTGATGACCGGCACCTGGGTGCACGTCGGGGCGCTGCGCGTCGGCGTGCTCGCTGCCACCTCCCCGGCGCTGCAGGACGCCGTGGTGACGGGCGAGAACCGCGATTTCATCGGCCTCATGGCGTGGCTCAATATCGCCGGCTGCCGGACGCTGATCGGCGAAGGCGCGGCCGCTGCGCCTGACGCGCTCGCGAACCATCCGGCGGTGCGCGAGCACGTGCGTTCCGCGCTGCGGAATTGGAACGCGGCGCACACCGGCGCCTCGCAACGCATCGCTCGCGCCCTCATGCTCACCGAGCCGCCGTCGATCGACGCCAACGAGATCACCGACAAAGGCTACGTCAACCAGCGCCTTGCGCTCGAGCGGCGGCAGGCCGACGTGGAACGGCTGTTCGCCGACGAGCCGGACGAGGGCGTGATTGTGGTGTGACGCTCGGCACGATGCCGCGCAACTTCCTCACCCTGAGGAGCCGCCGAAGGCGGCATCTCGAAGGGTGAGGCCCGGGCCGCCCCATCCTTCGAGACGGCCGCTACGCGGCCTCCTCAGGATGAGGGCGGAAGAACCACTTCACCGGGCTCTGATCTGATACGATCGTTCGGCAGTCGGGGGAATGGCCATGCGGAATCGTCTGGCAAGTATCATCGCGATCGTCGCCGCCATCGATGGCGCGTGCATATCGGATGCGCCCGCGCAATCCGCGCCGAGCCTGGACTATGACTTCTTCAAGTCGCGCGTCGAGCCGGTGTTTCTCAAGAAACGCGCCGGCCACACGCGCTGCTACGTCTGTCATGGCGAAGGCAGCAACAACGCCTTCAAGCTCGAGAAGCTGCCCGCCGGGGAAAAGTCCTGGAGCGAGGACCAGTCGCGCCGCAATTTCGCGGCCGTGTCCAAGTTGGTGACGGCCGGCGATCCGGCCACCAGCCGGTTGCTCATGCAGCCGCTCGCGCCCGAAGCCGGCGGCAATGTCTTCCATTCAGGCGGCCGGCAATTCGCCTCCAAGCAGGACCCGGACTATCAGGTCCTCGTTCAATGGGTCAGCGGAGCGAAGCCCGCGGCCCGGTCGAAGAAGTAGCCGACGGCTTGACGCCGTCCGGGATCACCAGTGTGTTGATCCGCTTCGGCACCTCGCCCACCGGAACGGTGGCGACGAGCTTCATGGCCTTGGTATCGATGACCGACACCGACCGCAGGGCTGCGTTGGACACGTACAGAAGCTTGCTGTCGGGCGTAAACGTCACCCAGTTGGGGACTGCCGCAATGGGGCCGCGGCCGGGCAGCCGCAGGTCCGGCAGGGCCACCTGTCCGATCAGCTTCAAGTCGTCGAGCGCGTAGGCGAACACCGCATTGTTGGGAATGCTGGTGACCCACAGGGTCTTGCCGTCGGGCGCGACGCCCATGCCATGCGAAGGCGCGGTGGCGCGGCCCGGGTCGGTTTCGAATTCGGCCGTGCTCTTCGGCAGCTCGATACGCTGAACCTCTTCGCGCTTGGCGAAGTCCACCACCGCGAACCCGTTCAAATCGGAGAGCTGGACGAAAATCCGCCGCGTCGCGCCGTCGGGTCCCGCCTCGATCGTCATCGGGCGGATGCCTTTGTCGAGTTGGAGCGCCCACACCGGCTGTTCGGTTGCCAGGTCGATGACGGTGATCATCCTGGTGCGGATCGAGCCGGTGATCACGTGCTTGCCGTCGGGCGTCACATAGACGTTGTGCAGGCGACCGTTGACCGGGATGCTCTTGGTCCGCGTCAGCGTCGCGGTATCGATGACGTCGAGCGCGCCGGGATCGCGGGCAATGCCGACGACGACACGACTGCCGTCCTTGGCCACGGCGATGTTGTTCGGATGGTTGCTCAGCGGCACCTTCTTGATGAGCTTCCCGGTCTTGCGGTCGAACACATCGAGCGTGGTATCCGCCTCGTTGCTGGCATAGACCTTGCTGCCGTCGGGGGCGAAACCGATCCCGTGCGCCGCCTCGATCCCCTTGATGACCTGTACGACCTTGTTGGTCGCCGGGTCGATGACGTGGATGCTGTCGCCGGCACTGTTGGTCACGTAGACGCGAACTGTCTCGGCCGAGGCCGGCCAAGCGCCGAGCGCCAGCACAAAGAGTGAAACCCTGAACGCATCGCCGGCGTGTTTCATGGGATTCTAAGCTCCTATCGGGGCCGCGAGCGTAGGCCCGGCCGGGCTCCTCAGCAAGGAGTTCGATTGCTGGCCACCCCTGGTGCCCCTGAAACAGCCAGCGCGCTGAATGGATAGGCAGGCTCAGATGGCGGGCATCCCGCGACCTGCCTTTTGGCTGGCGCGCGGCTTGCAGCTAACATCGCGGACCGCCGACTGACCTCGGCCTGGGGAGCCGGATGGGCATTGCGTTCGACGAGATGACGGGACTGGACGGCCAGGTGCGGCCTGCCTATGCGGGGCTCTCGCACTGGCTCGCAGGCGTGCAGCCGGATCTCCTGGAGCGACGGCGGCGCGAGGCGGAGCTCCTGTTCCGGCGCATCGGCATCACCTTTGCGGTCTACGGCGAAGCCGAGGCCCAGGAGCGCCTGATCCCGTTCGATGTCATCCCGCGCGTGCTCGCGGCGGCCGAGTGGCACCTGCTGCAACGGGGGCTCGAGCAGCGGGTGAAGGCGATCAACGCCTACATCAACGACATTTACGGGACTCGCGAAATCCTGCGCGCCGGCACGCTGCCGGAGGAGCTCGTGTTCCAGAACCCGGTGTTTCGCCCGGAGATGAACGGCCAAAGGGTGCCGCACGACATCTACGTCCATATCGCCGGCATCGACATCGTGCGCGTGGATGCCGAGACCTTCTACGTGCTGGAGGACAATACCCGCACACCGTCGGGCGTCTCTTATATGCTGGAGAACCGGGAAATCATGCTGCGGCTGTTTCCCGACCTATGCGCGCGCCACCGGGTCGCGCCGGTCGAGAACTATCCGGACGAGCTCCTGGCAACGCTGAAATCGGTTGCGCCTGCGACCGCCGCCGCCGATCCGACCGTCGTGCTGCTCACGCCCGGCGTCCACAACTCGGCCTATTTCGAGCACTCGTTCCTGGCCGACAAGCTCGGCGTCGAGCTGGTCGAAGGCCGCGACCTCTTGGTCAAGGGAGACTTCGTCTACATGCGTACGACCGAGGGGCCGAAGCGGGTGGACGTGATCTACCGGCGCATCGACGACGATTTCCTCGATCCCCTCGCCTTTCGTCCCGACTCGGTCCTCGGCGTGCCCGGCCTGATGTCGGCCTATCGGGGCGGGCACGTGACGCTCGCCAACGCGGTCGGCACCGGCGTTGCCGACGACAAGGCGGTCTACAGCTACATGCCCGAGATCGTGAAGTTCTATCTCGGCGAGGAACCGATCCTCAAGAATGTCATCACGTGGCGCTGCCGCGACGCCGATGCGCTCGCCTACGTGCTCGACCACCTCGAAGAGCTGGTGGTCAAGGAGGTGCACGGCTCGGGCGGCTACGGCATGCTGATTGGTCCCACCGCCGACAAGACGACGGTCGAGGCGTTCCGCGAGAAACTCAAAGCAGACCCGAAAAACTTCATCGCCCAGCCGACGCTTGCATTGTCGACGGTGCCGACCTGCGTTGCCGCCGGCATCGCACCCCGCCACGTGGACTTGCGGCCGTTCGTGCTCACCGGGCGCGACCGCATTCGCATCGTTCCGGGCGGGCTTACCCGCGTGGCGCTGCAGGAAGGCTCCCTGGTGGTCAATTCGAGCCAGGGCGGCGGCACCAAGGATACTTGGGTGCTGGATCGATAGGCCCATGCTTTCCCGCACCGCCGACAGTATCTACTGGCTGGCGCGTTACGTCGAACGCGCCGAGTACCTGGCCCGCATTCTCGAGGCGACGCAGCGGTTGACCGCGCTGCCGCTCGCCTACACCGGCTCCACCAACGAATGGGAATCGGCGGTGGCGACCGCCGGCTGCACCGCCTCCTTCTACAAGACCTATCCGGAAGCCAACGAGGAGACCGTCACCGAATTTCTCGCCTTCGCCACCGTCAATGCCTCCTCGATCCGCAACTGCTTCGAGGGCGCGCGCAGCAACGCGCGCGCGGTGCGCACCGCGTTGACCACCGAAATGTGGGATGCCATCAACGGAACCTGGCTCGACCTCAAGCGCTTCGGCGCCGGGCCGTTCACGCGCGAGGAATTGGCGCAGTTTCTGCGTTGGGTGCAGGAATCTTCTCTGCGCTTCGACGGTTCGGCCTATCGCACGATGCTGCGCAACGACGCCTATTGGTTCTCCCGGCTCGGCCTGTTCATCGAGCGCGCCGACAACACGGCGCGCATCCTCGACGTGAAGTATCACATGCTGCTACCGGCGCATGAACGAGTCGGCGGGCCGCTCGACTACTTTCAGTGGTCGGCGATCCTGCGCTCGGTATCGGCCCTGACCGCCTACCATTGGGTTTATCGCGAGAGCGTAAAACCCTGGTGGATCGCCGACCTCTTGATCCTGCGTGATGAAATGCCGCGTTCGCTCG
>JBJMSU010000176.1:0-3621 GCA_045801465.1 Xanthobacteraceae bacterium
CTTGTTGATGACGAGCAGGTCCGAGCGCGTGATGCCGGGACCGCCCTTCGACGGGATCTTGTCGCCCGCGGCGACGTCGATGACGTAGATCGCGAGGTCGGCGAGCTCGGGCGAAAACGTCGCGGCGAGATTGTCGCCGCCGGACTCGATGAGGATGAGGTCGAGATCGGGAAAGCGCGCCCGCATCTCCGCCACCGCGGCAAGGTTGATCGAGGCGTCCTCGCGGATCGCCGTATGCGGACAGCCGCCGGTCTCCACCCCGGCGATGCGCTCGGGCGCGAGCGCGCCGGACCGCACCAGGTATTCGGCATCCCATTTGGTGTAGATGTCGTTGGTGATGGCGGCGATCTCGTAGTCGCCGCGCATGCGCTTGCACAGCGCGTCCATCAGCGCCGTCTTGCCGGAGCCGACCGGACCGCCGATGCCGACGCGCAGGGGTCCGTTGAGCTTCTCCATCTCAGCCTCCCACCCGCTGGGCCACGAGGACGGCGAAGGCCAACGCAAACAGAAGGCACAGCGGGGCGTACCAGTTCTGATCCAGCGTTGCGAACGGCTCCTGCGAAAAACGCTGGCGCCAAGCCGGAAGGTAGGCGGCAATGCCGCGGCCGGCGAACACCGCCGTCACGAATACGGCGGCCATCGTGATCAAGGTGGCGGGCAGCGGAAGGATGATGAGGTCGGCGACGGCGAGCGCAACAATGCCGGCGGCAAAGATCGCCGCCGCGGCGCCCAGGCACTCGGACCTGGTCGGCATGCGGGTGCGTCCGGTCCGGCCGACGACAAGGGCGACGAGATCCCGCTCGTCCTGAGCCGGCCAGCGCGCGCCAAAGCCCCAGGCCGCGTGCATCACGGCGAGCAGCACCAGCGCGACGAACATGATCGCCGCCACCGTGGTCATGACCGGAACAGCCGCGTGTACTGCGTCTCGTGACGCATGGTGGCAAGATCGGCGCGAAAGGCCGCACCGCCGACATGGTCGAGCGGTGTCCCCACGGCTCGTTCGGCCGTTGCCGCGACGACCTGTTCGAGCTGAGCCAGGACGTGCTGGCCGTCGGTCTGGCCGAGCGGAATGAGGCGCACGCCGGCCGAGACCAGGTTGGCGGCAAGCGCTTGCACATAGCCGGCCACGGTCTGCGCGACCGGGATGCCATGCCCGGCCGCGGCAACGCCGACCGCGACCGGGTAGGCCATTGGTCCGTCCCAAATGGCCGCCAGCCGGTCGAGCGCGGCGCACGGCCAGGCGGCGCGCGTCGCCATCATAAAGGCGTTTCCCTGCGCGGTCGTCTCCAGGTGGCGCTCCTTCGATGGCGCGAACGCCGCCGCCAGCTCGGCAACCGCATGCAAGCTCTGTTCATCGCCCGTCGTCGCGGCGCGATGCGCATGGGTGAGGAACACGGCGTCGCAGAAGCCGCCGCCCTGCTGGATCATCACGGCGAGCCAGCGCCGCAAGCTTTCCGCATCCGCGATGTCGCCGGTCTCCACCGCCCATTCGAGCCCGCCCGAATACGAGAACGCCCCGACCGGATAGGACGGCGACAGCCACGCCATGAGCCGATAGAGCGCGGCCGGGCCGCTTGCGCCGGCCTGCTCCCTCTCCCGGCAGGGGAGAGGGTCGGGGTGAGGGGGAGCGGGCCTGGCAACTTTTGCAAGCGCCCCCTCACCCGGCCCTTTGGGCCGACCTCTCCCCAACGGGGAGAGGTGACCGGAGTGTTTTGCAGGCTTTGAGGACCGCTCACTCGCCATGATCATGCCCATGGTGATGAGCGGCGTTGCCGTGCGCATGATGCTCATACGCGCCGCGCTCGGGCTCGAACGGCGCCTCGATGGCGCAAAGCTCGGCGCCAAGCTCCGCCAGCATGGCTTCCAGCACGTGATCGCGGCGGATGCGCAGGCGGTCGCCGACGACCTGCACCTCGGTGTGGCGGTTGCCGAGATGCCAGGCCAGGCGCGCGAGCGCAGGCGCGTCAGCGGCCGCGACCTCGACCAGCGATTCCGGCCGGCCGGCCACGTGCACGATGGAGCCGTCGTCGAGCACGAGCCCATCACCGTCGTGCAGCACGGCGGCGCGGGGCAGGTCGAGCAGGAACGAGGTGCCCCGCTCGGCGGTCAGGACGCTGCGCCGGCGATGGCGCTCGTCGGCATCGAGGATCACGCGATCGAGCGACTGCGCCGCGTCCCATTCCCCGGCTGCCTTGATGGCGTTCACTCGCCGCATCGCGTGTTGTCTCAGAACAAAAAATACCGCTGCGCCAGCGGCAGCACCTCGGCCGGCGCACAGGTGAGCAGGTCGCCGTCCGCCCTCACCTCGTAGGTCTCCGGATCGACCTCGATCTTGGGGGTGGCGCCGTTGTGCACCATGTGCTTCTTGCCGATCTTGCGGGTGTTCTCCACGGCGACGAATTCTTTGGCCACGCCGAGCTTGCCGCGCAACGTCCCGCGCGCCGCCGCCTTCGACACGAACACCACGGAGCTCGCGGTGAGCGCGCGGCCGAAGGCGCCGAACATCGGCCGGTAGTGCACCGGCTGCGGGGTCGGGATCGAGGCATTGGGATCGCCCATCGGCGCCGCCACGATCGAGCCGCCCTTGATCACGAGATCGGGCTTCGCGCCGAAAAAGGCCGGCGACCACAGCACGAGATCGGCGAGCTTGCCTTTCTCGAGCGAGCCGATGTGCTTCGCCACACCATGGGCGATCGCCGGGTTGATCGTGTACTTGGCGATGTAGCGTTTCACCCGCGCATTGTCGTTGTCGCCCTTCTCTTCCGGCAAGCGCCCGCGCTGCTTCTTCATCTTGTCGGCGGTCTGCCAAGTGCGAATGATGACCTCGCCGATGCGACCCATGGCCTGGCTGTCCGACGACATCATCGACAGCGCGCCGAGATCGTGCAGGATGTCCTCGGCCGCGATCGTCTCCTTGCGGATGCGGCTCTCGGCAAAGGCGAGATCCTCGGCGATGGCGGGATCGAGATGGTGGCACACCATGAGCATGTCGAGATGCTCGTCGATGGTGTTGCGGGTGAACGGCCGCGTCGGATTGGTCGACGAGGGGAGCACGTTCTTCAAGCCCGCCACCTTGATGATGTCGGGGGCGTGACCGCCGCCGGCACCCTCGGTGTGGAAGGCATGGATGGTGCGGCCCTTGAACGCCGCGATCGTGTCCTCGACGAAGCCCGACTCGTTGAGCGTGTCGGTGTGGATCATCACCTGCACGTCGTAGTCGTCGGCGACCGAAAGGCAGCAGTCGATCGCCGCCGGCGTCGTGCCCCAGTCCTCGTGCAGCTTGAGCGCGCAGGCGCCGGCCTTCACCATCTCCTCCAGCGCGGCCGGGCGCGCGGCGTTGCCTTTGCCGGCGAAGCCGAGATTGACCGGAAAGGCATCCGCCGCCTGGATCATGCGGGCGATGTGCCAGGGTCCCGGCGTGCAGGTGGTGGCATTGGTGCCGGCAGCGGGTCCGGTGCCGCCGCCGAGCAGCGAGGTGACGCCGGACATCAGCGCCTCGTCGATCTGTTGCGGGCAGATGAAATGGATGTGGGTGTCGAACCCGCCAGCGGTGAGGATTTTCCCCTCGCCGGCGATCGCCTCCGTGCCTGGGCCAATGGTGATCGTGACGTTCGGCTGGAT
>JBJMSU010000227.1:0-3763 GCA_045801465.1 Xanthobacteraceae bacterium
ATTGCCGGCGCCGGGCTGGCGCGCGGCTATCTGCATCGTGCGGGGCTGACGGCGGAGCGGTTCGTGGCCGACCCGTTCGGCCCGGCCGGGAGCCGGATGTATCGCTCCGGCGACCTGGCGCGCTGGCGCCCGGACGGAGTAGTGGAGCTGCTCGGCCGCGCCGACCATCAGGTGAAGCTGCGCGGGTTCCGCATCGAGCCGGGCGAGATCGAGGCGGCGTTGCTCGGGCATCCGAGCCTGGCGCAGGCGGCGGTGATCGCGCGCGAGGACCAGCCCGGCGACAAGCGGCTCGTTGCCTACGTGGTGGCGGCGGCTGGTGCCACTGCCGATCCCTCGCTGCTGCGCGCGCATATCGGGCGCACGCTGCCCGACTACATGGTTCCGGCCGCGATTGTGGTGCTGGACCGCCTGCCGCTGACGCCAAACGGCAAGCTTGACCGGCGCGCGCTGTCGGCTCCGGCCAAGACGATCCATGCGGAACGTCTGCCGCGCACGCCGCAGGAGGAGGTTCTGTGCCGCCTGTTTGCCGAGATCCTGGGGGTGGAGCGCGTCGGCATCGACGACAACTTCTTTGCGCTCGGGGGCGACAGCATCGTTTCGATCCAGCTGGTCAGCCGCGCGCGCAAGGCTGGGCTCGTCATCACGCCGCGTTCAGTGTTCCAGCATCAGACCGTCGCAGCCCTTGCGGGAATTGCGACCTCCGTCGAGGAGACAGCATCCGCGCTGCCCGATATCGCGGTCGGCTCATTGCCGCTCACGCCGATCATGCGATGGCAGCTCACGCGTGGATCGAGCGAGCGCTTCAGCCAGGCGATGCTGCTACAAGTCCCGGCCAGGCTCGAGGAAGATCACCTGATCGCTGCCTTGCAGACTGTCCTCGATCATCATGACGCATTGCGTTTGCGACTGGCCGCGCCTGCTGCCCGAAGCGGCGATTGGAGCCTGGAGGTGGCGCCTCCCGGCGCGGTCCGGGCGGTGGCCTGCTGCCGTCGGATCGACGTGTCCGCTCTCGACCATGCGGCGCGCCGTGCCTGCATTGCCGAGCAGGCGCAAGCGGCCGAAATGAGACTTGCTCCAGCCGCCGGCGTGATGGTGCAGGCGGCGTGGTTTGATGCCGGCGCGGTGAGGGCCGGACGCCTGTTGCTCCTCGTCCATCACCTTGCGATCGATGGCGTGTCATGGCGCGTCTTGGTGCCCGATCTTGCTGCCGCGTGGGAAGCGATTGCCGCCGGTCGGCTCCCGATGCTCCCGCCGCGCGGAACCTCGTTCCGTCGCTGGGCGCAACGGCTTGCGGCACACGCGCACGATCCCGCTCTGCTCGGAGAACTCGCGCACTGGACCGCGATGCTGAGCAAGCCGTCTCTTTCACTGATCGACGAGCCGCTCGATCCGGCTCGGGACATCACCGGCTCCGCCGGGCATCTGACGCTCACGCTCCCGGCTGCCATCACGGAGCCGCTCCTCACCCGAGTGCCGGCGGCATTCCATGGCGGCATCAACGATGTGCTGTTGACCGGCTTGGTGCTGGCCGTTGCCGACTGGTGCCGACGGCGTGGCAGAGGCGAAAGCAATGCGCTGCTGCTCGATCTCGAGAGTCACGGCCGCGAGGAGATCTTCGACGTCGACCTCTCGCGCACGCTCGGCTGGTTCACCACGATGTTTCCGGTCCGGCTCGATCTCGGGACACGCGATCTCAACGACGCCCTGGCCGGCGGCGCAGCGCTTGGCCGCGCCGTCAAAGATATAAAGGAACAGTTGCGCGGGATGCCCAACAAGGGGCTCGGTTACGGGCTGCTGCGATACCTCAATCCGCAGACGCCATCGCAGCTTTCAGAGTTCGCGGCGCCGCAGATCGGCTTTAATTATCTCGGGCGCTTCGCGGCTCCGACAGCGGCGGACTGGGCCGAAGCCGACGATGCCCCGCGGCTCATTGGCGGCGACCCCGCCATGCCGCTCGCCCATTGCATCGACATCAACGCGGTGACGCTCGACGGCGCCGACGGCGCAAAGCTGACCGCCACGTGGTCGTGGGCTTCCGCCATCGTCACAGAGGAAGCCGTCCGGGAACTGGCGGAGCGCTGGTTCGCCGCGCTGGAGGCGCTGGTTCACCATGCCAGCCGGCCCGGTGCCGGTGGCCGCAGCCCAAGCGATGTGCCGTTGGTGACACTCTCGCAGGCGGAAATCGAACGACTGGAAAGCCGGTACCCACAGATCGAGGACATCCTGCCGCTGTCGCCGCTGCAGCAGGGCCTCCTGTTCCACGCGCTCTACGATGCTCAAGCGCCCGACATCTATACGGTCCAGCTGGAGCTGGGCCTGGAGGGAGAGCTCGACAGCGCGGCGTTGGACGCGGCCGTGCACACTCTCTTGGCCCGCCATACGAGCCTGCGCGCCTGCTTTTCGCATGAAGAACTCAGCCAGCCGGTGCAGATCATCTTGCCGGACGTTGTGCCGTCCTGGCGCAGATTCGATCTGTCCTCGCTGAACGAACCGGGACGACAAGAGCGCGTCGCTCGCATCGTGGCGGCGGAGCGCGCCGAGCGTTTCGACGTCGCCTCGGGACCGCTGATGCGTTTTGCGTTGATCCGACTCGCGGCCGATCGACATCGTCTCGTGCTCACCAACCATCACCTCTTGTTGGATGGTTGGTCGGCGCCTGTGCTGGTGCAGGAGCTGCTCACTCTTTATGCGCACAAAGGGAATGCGGCCGCCCTGCCAGTGGTGACGCCTTATGGCGATTATCTCGCCTGGATCGCGGCGCAGGACCGCGATGCTGCGATCGCAGCCTGGCGGGAAGCGTTGGCCGGACTGGAAGAGCCGACGCGTGTCGCCCCGCGTGACCCGGGTCGTGCGCCGGTCGCGCCTGAGCAGATCACGATTGCGCTGGACGAGACGCGGACGGCCGCGCTGGGGCAACAGGCGCGTAGCCGAGGCGTCACCCTCAATACCTTGATCCAAGCTGCCTGGGCGATTCTGATCGGCCGCTCCACCGGACGCGACGATGTGGTCTTTGGAATCACGGTCGCTGGCCGGCCGCCCGACATTCGCGGCATCGAGAGCATGGTGGGATTGTTCATCAACACCCTGCCACTGCGCATCAAGCTGCCGCCGGCGAAGCGCGTGCTCGACCTTCTCAAAGAGGTGCAGGACGATCAATCCAGATTGATGACGCACCAGCATCTCGGGCTTGCCGAGATCCAGCAGCTGGCGGGATTGGGCGAGCTGTTCGATACCCTTGTCGTGTTCGAGAACTATCCGATCGACCACGGCAGCCTTTCCGCAGATGCCGGTGGCGTGCGTCTTTCAACGGTCCGCGGGTATGACGCGACGCATTATCCTTTGACTCTGTTCGTCGTCCCTGGAGATCGACTCCAGCTGCGGCTCGACTTTCGCGCCGACCTGTTCGACCGCGCCACGGTGGAAGGGCTGGCGGCGCGGTTCGTTCGCCTGCTGGCGGGCGCGGTCGCGGCGCCGGAGCGGGCGATCGGCAGCCTGGACATTCTCGGCAACGAAGAGCGCAGCAAGATCCTGCGCACATGGAACGACACCGCACAGGCGGTGCCCTCCTCGACGGTGCCAGCACTGTTTGCCGCGCAGGCGACGCGCACCCCTGACGCGACCGCACTGGTGTTCGGCGACCAGCACTTAAGCTACGCGGAGCTCGACCGCTCCGCCAACCGGCTGGCGCATCATCTGCGCGGCCTCGGCGTGGGTCCCGAGACGGTGGTGGGCCTGTGCGTCGCGCGCTCGCCCGCCATGGTGG
>JBJMSU010000249.1:0-22629 GCA_045801465.1 Xanthobacteraceae bacterium
ACTATACCACGATTCGGGAACTTGTCCCGGCAATCCGCGAACGAAACAAGGGATTCGGCATTCTCAATCGCTCCGTCAGTGAAGCGAGCGATTGTCAAGGTTGCGACTCGCTCGTCACGTTTGTATTACTTCACCCATCCCGCCTCGGTCCGAGGGCGTCTCCGGAGGCATACCTGAGGCGGAGGCGGGAGCGGCTCCCGCGTGCGGCCTTGCAAGCCGCCTCCCCGAAGGGGGAGGGTGGCGAGCGAAGCGAGCCGGGTGGGGGTTTATGACCTTTCATCGAGTTCACGCGAAGACATGGCGAAGCGCCGTGTGGGGCGGCGGCAGCGGACTGTCGACGGCGAATTTTCGCGCCGCCGCCATGTCGGCGCTGACCTTTGCATCGAGCGCGGCGATCTCGTCGCGGCCCGCGTCACCGCCGCCGAGGAGCTTGCGGGCATAAATCAGCACCGGATCGTGGTCGCGATACCAGTCGGCATGCTGGCCGCCGATGCCGCTGTCGTCCCACGCCATGGCAATATCGGTGACGCCCGTCGGCAGCTCCGGCCACAGCGGCTTCGAACCGGCCCAGCGCTCCGTCACGGCATGGAGGAAGACAGGGCCCTTGCGCTGCCGCGCATGGGCGACGAGGCGGCTTGCCGCCGCGAACACCTCGTCGACGTTACGGCCGTCGACAGTCTCCACCGGCATCTCGAAGCACTTCGGCACGTTGGTGAGGTCCGTCACGGCCGAGACCGAGGTGGGAAATCCGCCCTTGACGGAGCCGAGCGCGCCGCGGCTGTTGTTCTCGCACACGTAAACGACGGGCAGCGACCATAGCGCCGCGAAGTTCATCGCCTCGTAGGAGATTCCTTCCTCCAGCGAGCCGTCGCCGAAGAACGCGACCGCAACCGCGTCGCCGCCTTCGTTCTTCAGCGCGAAGGCAGCGCCGGTGGCGAGGCCGATGCAGCCGCCGACGATGGAGGAGGTGTGCAGAAAGCCGAGATCGGGGTCGGTCAGGTGCAGCGTGCCGCCGTAACCATTGCACAAGCCCGTCGTGCGGGTGAGGATCTCGGCCAGCGCGCGTGCAGGGTCGGCGCCGCGGCCGAGCACGTGGCCGTGGTTGCGGTGAGTCGTGGCGAGCTTGTCGCCCGGCTGAAGCGTTTCCATGATGGCGACGCCGGTCGCCTCCTGGCCGATATAGAGGTGGTAATGCGCCATGAAGGCGTGCGCCTCGAACAGCTGAACCAGGCTCTCTTCGAAGCGGCGGATGACGAGCATTCGTTCGAGCACGCCGAGCTTGCGCGCCTTGGGCCAGTCTTGCGTCACTCATTCCTCCCGCCGGGCCAGTCGTTCGCGACCATATCCGGCACCGCGCGCGCAACCATAGCAAGCCTTGGCCTCGTCATGGAGGGCCGCTAGTGCCCCGCTTCCGAAGTTCGTGATACATGGCGGCCCCTCTGACACGAACTTCGGAAGCAAAGGGGCACTAGCAAGTTTATGATCCTAGTGCCGCTTTTCGATTTGAAGTTCCCGCACGAGTTTGCGGCAGGCGGTGTAGGAACTTCAAATCGGCGGCGCTAGTCTTTTCCCGACGACACAAAGCACCTGTCCCACGATGCGGGACGACCGGGAGGAGCCCAGATGATGAAACGCATTCTGGCAGCGATGCTCATTGCGGCGCCGCTCGCGGCCGCATCGGTTCAAGCGGAGCCGATCACGCTCAAGCTCAACTCGCCGGCACCGCCGTGGTCCTATGTGAACAAGGAGGTGCTGGCGCCGTGGGCAGAAGCGGTCGCCGCCGATTCCGACGGCACGCTGAAGGTGCAGCCATTCTACGGCGGGACGCTCGGGACATTCGGCAACACCTACGATCGCGTGGTCGACCAGGTCGTCGACATCGGCTTCATTCTCACGGCGTCCGCGGCCGGCAAGATCAGGCAGCAGGACGTGGCGGCGCTGCCGTTCGAAGCCGAGAACGCGACCCTGGCTTCCACGGCGTTGTGGAACATCTATGCCAAGGGGATCACCAACAAGGAGCTCGATGCCGTCAAGCCGCTGGCGCTATGGACCTTCCCCAATGCGGCGATCCACTCGCGCGAACCGGTTCGCAGCCTGGATGATTTCAAGGGCAAGAAGCTGATCGCGACGAACGCCATCGCGGCGAAGATCATCGCCGCGCTCGGCGCGACCCCGATCAGCTTCCGGCCCGACGAGGCCTATACGGCGATCCAGCGCGGCACCACCGACGGCGTGCTGATGCCGTTCACCGGCATGGAGACGTTCAAGGTGCACGAAGTGACCAAACATCACCTCGATGCCGCGCTGGGCAGCGATGCGGCGATGCTGTTGATGAACCGGCAACGTTACGAATCGTTGCCGGCCAAGGCCAGGGAGGCGATCGACAAGCATTCCTTCCTGCGGCTCTCGCGCCTTTTCGGCGAAAAGACGCATGAGCAATGGCAGAAGTCGCGCAACCTCGTGAAGGACAGCGTGATTACGCTTGCACCCGAGCAGGAAGCCGAATGGAAGAAGCGCGTCGCGCCGATCGCCGCCGAATGGGCGCAGGCCGTTCCGGACGGCGCGAAGGTGCTGGAGGGCTTCCGCGCCGAGGTGGCGGCGGCGCGGGCAAGAAACTAGCGCGTCCGTGTACGAAAGCGCCCTGCCGAGACGAAGCAAGCACAGCATATACGGTGAAATCCGGGCGCGACGATGCGCCCGATCATCAATCGCAGCCCTACGACTTGGGCGCGATGCCGATCTCGCGATAGTACTTGAGCGCGCCGGGATGGAATTCGACGTCCTGGACCGGCTTGGCCATCTGCTCCGGCACGAGCAGATTGAACGCCGCGAAGGACGCGGTCAGCGCCGCCTTGTTCTCGTACAGGGCCTTGATAACCTCATAGACGACCCGCTCGGGGACCTCGATGTTGGTGCACAGCACCATGTCGAAGGCGAGCACCTTGGTCGGTTGCGTAATGCCGTCGAGGGCCGGGCCGGGGGCGACATCGACCACGTAGGAGCCCGGCAGCACCGACTGCATGCGCGTCACGGCATCCGGCGAATCGTCGGTCGGCAGCACGCGCACGCCGCCCAAGGTGGCGGCGGCTTGCTTCACGGCCGCCGAGCCGAGCGCGAAGAACAGCACGTCGGTCTTGCCCGCGGTGAAATCTTCCGCCGCACGGCTGACGTTGGGCGCCAGCACCTCGGTCATGTCCTTGTAACTCAGGCCAGCGGTCGCAAGCAGCGCCTCGGTAATGCGGGCGATCGTTTTCTGCGCGTTGAAGCCGCCGGCAATGCGCTTGCCCTTCACGTCGGCAATAGTCTTGATGTCGGAATCGGCGCGCACATGGAAAGCGACGCGATAGGGGATCAGGGAGGCGGCGATCCGCACCTTTTCCTTTGCCCCCTGGCCCTCGTACTCGCCCGTACCGGTGGCGTAGAACGTCATGTCGAAGGCGTTGCCCATGCCGAATTCGGCAACGCCGGCCTCGACGGGAATCATGCCCTGCTGCGACTGCGCCTGCAGCACCGCCCGCATCTTGGTCTTTTCGCTGATGACCTTGGCCATCGCGGCGCCGGCCGAGTTGGTATAGGAGCCGCTCGGCGTGCTGACGATGCTGATCGTCTGCCCACGTGCCGGCGCTGCAACCAGCGCGGCCAGGAGGGCCGAACAGGCGAGCGTCGCGATTGCGTTCATCGTTGCGCGATTCCCCCGTGGATCCTGTCTGCGCGTGTTGTGACGACGTCACGTCTTCGGCGCAATGCCGACTTCCTTGTAGAACCTGGCCGCGCCGGGATGAAGCTCGGCACCCTGCAAGGGCTTGCCCATTTTGTCGGGATCGAACAGCGCGAACGGCGGAAAGGTGGCGGCGAGGTCCGCCTTGTTGTCGTGCAGCGCCTTCACGACGCGATAAACGATATCCTCGGATACATGCGTCGACGAGTTCAGCACCATGTCAAAGGCGGTGAGCTTCGTGGGCTGCGTGACGCCGTCGATGCCCGGCGCCGGTGCGACGGTGAGAACATACGAGCCGGGAAGAATCTGTTGCATGCGCTTGAGCGCATCCTCGCGCTCATCGATCGGTAACACTCTGAGCCCGCCCACGGTCGCCGAGGCTTCCTTGATGGCCGCGGAGCCGAGCGCGAAGAACAGCACGTCGACCTTTCCGGCCTTGAAGTCGTTGGCCTGGCTGACGACGTTCGGCGTCGGCACGCCCACGACGTCCTTGTAGGTCAAGCCGGCATTGGCGAGGTGGGCTTCGATGATCCGGCCGATCGTCTTCTGCGCATTGAACCCGCTGGACACGCGCTTGCCTTTGAGCTCGGCCAAGCTCTTGATGTCGGAATCCGCGCGCACGTGCATGGCGACGCGATAAGGGATCATCGAAGCGACGTAACGGATGTTCTTCTTCGCGCCCTGCCCTTCGTAGTCGCCGGTGCCGCTGACCACGAAGGTGACGTCGAACGAATTCGACACGTTGAACTCAACGCTTCCCGCCTCGAGCTCATCGAATCCGGTCGAGGCCTGCGCCTGAACGATCATTCGCAGGCGAGCCTTGTCGGCGACGACCTTGGCCATGGCGGCGGCGCCGGAATTGGAGAACGAGCCGGCCGGCGTGGTGATGATGCTCACCGCCTGGGCCGACGCCGTGGCGATCAGCATCGGCGCGATGACGACGCCGGCGAGCAGGCGCACGAGGTTCATGACGTTCTCCGAAAGGTGAGTGGCGGCTCTCGGGCGCTGGATTGCCGCTCTATTCTGAACGATGATACAGTTTGCCCGCCAAGCGATACAAGAAAATGCGTCATGGCTGGGCTCGCGCCGAGTGCAATATACGCACGGCCATCCTCGCGCGTCGGACTGTCCGTGCTTGTCAATTGATGACGAGACGCCGCAGCAGCGCAGATCGATGTCAAGCCGCGCCGGACCGGCGCCGGTCACCGTCTATGGGGCGGAGCACCGGGCGCTCGCCAGGCCGGCCAAGCCCGCGACGCCCGAACAGGCGGTGGGCGAACACGATCACGCAGACGACGAGCACGGTCACGATGAGGAGCCAGATCAGAAAAACGCCGACCACCGCGACGAATGACAGCAGCGATCCGATGACGAGCAGCGGCGCCAGCAGGAGCAGAAGGGGCGTGAGTTTCGGCAAGCGGGCGCGCCGCGCGGCCTGCACCCCGGTCACCGTATGCGCGGCACGGGCCGGATCCCAGCCGGCACGTACCGGAAAGGCAATCACCTTGGCCGAGGCTCGCACAGGGCTCGCGTGCATCGTAGGGTCCATCGCGGAACAACTGATCTTCAACTCGCATTATAGCCGATTCGAGGACGGCTGGCGATTGACGCGCCACTCCTTCACTACGTAAGTAGTTGGAACCCATGACCAATCATTTGCCGACTTCGAAGTTCCCGAAACGTCTCTGCGCCAGCATCGGCACCTTCGTTCTACCGGCAAGCTCGCGTTCCGTCGGCAGGCGGCTTTGCGCATTCCTTCGGATATGCGTCGGCATCGCGCTGGCGGTCACTCTGGCAGCACCCGGGCATGTCCATGCACAAGGCTACCCGGCCAAGACCATCAAGCTGATCGTTCCGTTCGGGCCGGGCGGGCCAACCGATGTTTCCGCGCGCCTCGTCGCCCAGATCGTGCAAGCCGCGCTCGGGCAGGGCGTCGTCATCGAGAACCGGCCGGGCGCGGGTGGCGCCACCGGAACCAAGGCCGCGTCCGGCGCCGATCCCGACGGCTCGACGCTGCTGCTCGCCACCAGCGCCACGCTCGGCGTGGTGCCGGCTCTGGTGAAGAACCCAGGCTACGACCCAGTCAGAAGCTTCGCCCCGATCGCCAAGATCGCCGACAGCACCCTGGTGCTCGTGGTGCCGTCCCGATTTCCGGCCAACACGGTCCAGGAATTCGTGGGCCAAGCGAAGGCCAGCCCGGGGCGGCTCAGCTATGCCTCGGCGGGGGCCGGCAACCAAACCCAGCTCCTGGCAGAATTGTTCAAGTCGAAGGCCGGGATCGACGTCACCCATGTCCCCTACAAGAGCGGCGCCGAGATGGTCACGGCGATCCTTGGGGAACAGGTGCAGATGGCGTTCCCCGACATTTCCATCCTGTTGCCGCTTATCCGCGAAGGAAAGCTCAAGGCGCTTGCGGTCTCCACCGCGGCGCGCCACCCGCAGCTGCCGGACGTGCCCACCATGGTGGAGAGCGGCATCCCCGACTTTGTGCTCACTTTCTGGTCCGGCGTGGTGGCGCCGGCCGGCACGCCGGCAAGTGTCATCGACAAGCTCAATGCCGCCATCAACGACGGCCTGAAGTCGCCGCAGATGCGCGAGAGCCTCGACAAGGTGGGCGCCCAGGCCGATCTCGGCTCGCCGCAAGACTTCGCACGCTTCATTGCCGCCGAGACGGTGAAGTGGGGCACGGTTGCGAAAACGGCCGGCATCGGCTTGGATTGAGAGACGCCGATATGCTCAGCGGCGGCGGCTAGAACTGCCGGGAGCACTCTGAGGTGTGGGGGCGGCCCTCGGCCGCCTCGTTTTCATGGACAGCGCCGCAATGGCGATCGGCGAGTTCCGTCGATCGAGATGATCGCGGCGTAGGCGGGGGATGAAGTCAATGGTTGCCGTGACCGACCCGGAGAGCGGGCTCGAGTTCTATGAGCTCAGCCATCCGTGGGGCATGTATACGCCGATCTTTCCTGGCTACGAGGAGATCAAGCTCGAGCGCATCACCTACCACGCCAAGCAAGGCGTGATGACGCACAAGATCACCACAATCTTCCACACCTCGACGCATGTGAACGCGCCGATCCACCTGCTGCCGGAGAAGGAGGCGGTGGGCGAGCTCGCGTTGCAGCGCTTCTTCGGCTCCGGCGTGGCGCTGTCGGTCCCCAAGGGCAAGTGGGAGCTGATCGAGCCGCAGGACCTGGAACGGGCGGCGCCCGCCGTGCAGGCCGACGACATCGTCCTCATCAACACCGGTTGGCACCGCAAGTACTCCGACAGCAAGGAGTACTTCGGCTATGCCCCGGGCCTCAGCAAGGCCGCTGCCGAATGGCTGGTGGAACGGCGGGTCAAGCTCGTCGGCGTCGACACCGCGACCATCGACCATCCGCTTGCCACCTCCATCGGGCCGCACCGCAACGGGCCGCAGATCAAATACCTGCTGCCGGAGTACCGCGAGGCGACCGGCCGCGAGGCGAGCACGGATTTTTCCGAGTGGAACCCGGCGCACAAGACGCTGCTCGCCGCCGGCATTCCGACCGTGGAGAATGTCGGCGCCGACCTCGACGCCGTCTCGGGCAAGCGCTGCACGTTCCAGGGCTTCCCGTGGAAGTGGCTCGAAGGCGACGCCTGCGTGATCCGGCTGGTGGCGATCTTCGACCCGGGCGGAAGCTACCGGCTGGAGTCGGGCCGGACCTGAGCGGCGAGAAAACTTCCGAACTATCAGCTAACCGGGAAGCCACATCGAAGAAATGCCCAGCAAGACCGACGACCTGCAGTTCTTCGATCTGAGCCATCGCTGGGGCCACGGCATGCCGCAATGGCCGTCGCGCGCCAACCTCAACGTGCGCGTGCTCGAATTCCATGCCAAGGACGGCCTGCTGGTGCAGCAATTCGAAGGCATCATGCATCGCGGCACGCACATGGACGCGCCCATTCACGTGGCCGAGAACACGCCGACGATCACCGGCTATCCGCTGTGGCGCTTCTTCGGCACCGGCGTCGCGGTGTCGATTCCGAAGGGCAAATGGGGCGTGATTACGCCGGGCGATCTGGACAAGGCGGAGCCGAAGATCCGCAAGAACGACATTGTCATGATCAACACCGGCAGCCATTTGAAATATGGCGATAACCCGGACTACTTCGCCTACTCGCCCGGCCTCTACAAGGACGCCGCCGAATGGCTGGTGGAGCGGCAGGTCAAGCTCATTGGCATCGACGTGCAGGCGCTCGATCATCCGTTGGGCACGTTCCTCGGGCCGCACGGTCCCGGTCCGGCGCAGCCGCACCTCGACCACGAGTACTATGCTGAGACCGGCCGTCACATCATCGACGATTTCCCCTCTTGGGAGCCGGCGCACAAGATCATGATGACCAACGGCATTCCCGGGATCGAGAACATCGGCGGCGACATCGACAAGATCACCGGCAAACGCTGCACCTTCTTTGCCTTCCCGTGGCGCTGGCCCGACGGCGAGGGCTGCGCGCTGCGCGTCGTCGCGGTGCTCGATCCCAAGCAGACCTTCCGTTTCGAGACCGGCCGATGATGACGCGTGTTGACCTTGTCATGGCCGGGCTTGTCGGCTTGTCCCGGCCATCTCGCTTATGTTGGCGCCGCCGTGGCATTTTAAGCGGGATGCCCGGGTCAACCCTCGCCGCTGTGGCGGCTCGCCCGGGCATGACGAGCTAGAGATTCGGGTGGACCGATAAGATGATTTCCGAGCCGCTGCGCAACCCGCTCTCCCTGTTCGACGTCAGCGGCAAGGTCGCCATCATCACCGGCGCGTCCGGCACGTTCGGGCGCGCGACCGCGCTTGCGCTCAGCGCACTCGGCGGGAAGGTGCTGCTCGCGTCCGGCTCGAAGGCCGAGCTCGACGCGGTGGCGGACGAGGTGCGCGAGGTCGGCGGGGAGCCGGCGACCATCGTGCGGCGTCCGGAAACGCTCGACGACGCGCAGGCGATGCTCGATGCGGCCCTGGTCAAGTTCGGCCGCGCCGATCAGCTGGTCGTCGCCTCGGGCGTCAACAAGCCGGGCTTCATCCATGAGCAGCCGCTGGAGGAATGGGAAAGCGTGATGGACGCCAATGTGCGCGGCATCTGGCTGATGGCGAAGGCGGTCGGTACGCACTGGATCACCAACAAGGTGCGCGGCAAGGTGGTGGTGATGTCGTCGGTGCGCGGGCGCCACGGCAACTATTCCGGCTATGCCGGTTACTGCACGTCAAAAGGCGCAACCGACGCACTCACCCGCGTGCTGGCGACCGAGTGGGCCAAGCACGGCATCACGGTGAATGCCATCGCGCCGACCGTGTTTCGCTCCAAGCTCACGGAGTGGATGTACGGCGACAACGAGCTCGGCCAGCAGACCCGGGCGCGCTCGCTGTCGCGCATCCCGCTCGGCCGCCTGGGCGAGGTCGAAGATCTGGTCGGCATGACAATCTACCTGCTCTCGCCGGCGTCCGACTTCTGCACCGGCCAGATCATGTATGTGGACGGCGGCTACACGGCGGGATGAGGTTACCCGTAGCCCGCATGGAGCGGAGCGGAATGCGGGGCCGACCCCGGATTGCGCTTCGCTCCATCCGGGCTACGACTACGAATGGCACCGCGTGCGGAGGACGAGAAGAGTGGTGATATGAACGCTGTGAAGATCGGTGTCGTCGGCGGCGGTCTCATGGGCCATGGCATTGCGTATCTCCTGGCCGCCGCCGGCCATCGGGTCGGCGTGTTCGAGCCCTCCGCGGAGGTGCGCGCGAGCCTGCCGCAGCGCCTCGACGTCATCACGGACCTGTTGGGCGACGACGCTTCCGTGGCCGACCGCATCAGCGCGCACGATACGCTTCCCCCAGCCGTCGATGCGGCGGCCTTCGTGTTCGAGGCCGCGCCCGAGAAGCTTCCGCTCAAGCAGCAAATCTTCGGAGAATTGGAAAACCTGGTCGCGGCCGACACGATCCTGGCCAGCAACAGCTCCGCCATCCCGTCGACCGATATTGCCCGCAACCTGAAACATCGGGAGCGCGTGGTCGGAACGCACTTCTGGAATCCGCCCCATCTCGTACCGCTGGTCGAAGTCATCCAGAACGCGTGGACGAGCGATGCCGTCGTGGCGCGCACTATTGAGCTTTTGCGCAATGCCGGCAAGACGGCGGTGCACGTGCGCAAGGACATCCCGGGCTTCATCGGCAACCGGCTGCAGCATGCGCTCAAGCGCGAGGCGATTGCGCTGATCGCCGCCGGCGCCTGCGACGCGGAGACGCTCGATACCGTGGTGAAGGAGGGATTCGGCGCGCGCATGGCCGTGCTCGGTCCGCTGGAGCAGTCCGATCTCGTCGGCCTCGACCTCACCCTCGACATCAGCAATGTGCTGGTCGAGCATCTCGACCGCACGGCGGCCCCGCATCCGTTCCTGATCGAGAAGGTCAAGGCCGGCAAGCTTGGCATGCGCACCGGCGAAGGTTTCCGCCGCTGGACGCCGGAGCAGGCGAACGAGGTGCGCGAACGGCTACGCACCTTCCTGGCCGATCAGGCGAAGAAAAAGAAGACGAAAACACAGTAAGAAGAGAGATCTCACCATGGCGAAATCGGCCAAGGAGCGAACGAAAGCATCGGCCAAACGCGCGACCCGTTCTGCGCCAACAAAAGCCGTCCGCAGCAAGGCCAAATCGGCGCGGCGCAAAGGTATCGCTGCGAAGCCGGTCGTCATCGACATCCATGCGCATATCGTGGTGCCGGAGGTCCTGGACTTCGCCTATGAGCACTCGCTGTTCGCGCAGGCCGTGGCGGGGCCGGCGCAGGCGGGCAGGCCGGCGGCCCTGGGCGAGGAATTTCGCTCGCGCATGAGCGACATGACGCTGCGCCTGCGGGATATGGATGCCATGGGCGTCGACATCCAGGTCATCAGCCCGAGCATCCTGCAGCAATGCACCTATTTCGCCGAGCCGGAAGCCGCGCTGAAGATCGAACGGCTCGGCAACGAGCGGGTGGCCGAAGCGGTCGCGCAACATCCGGATCGGCTCGTGGGCCTCGGCTCGGTGCCGCTGCAGGACGCCGCCCTGGCGGCGCAGGAGCTCGAGCGCTGCGTGCGCGAGCTCGGCCTCAAGGGCGTGATCATCGGCTCCTACGTCAACGACGTCGAGCTCGGCGAAGTCCGCTTGCATCCGTTCTGGGCGAAGGCGGAAGAGCTCGGCGCCACGATCTTCATCCATCCGGCGGGGAGTCCCGATCCGCGCATGCGCAAGCACCGGCTGCTCATCACGCTCGGCCAGCCGCTGGAGGAAGCGTTCGCCATGTCGTCGCTGGTCTACGAGGGCGTGATGGATGCCTTCCCCAAACTGAAGATCGTCATGGCACACGGCGGCGGCTTTTTGCCGTTCTATACCGGCCGCCACGATAATGATTTCCGTGTCGGCCGCGGCGGTCAGCGCCTCAAGGGGGACTTCTCCAGCTATCTGCCCCGCTTCTACTACGACGCGGTGCTGTTCAATCCCGACATGCTGGACTTCCTGGCGACCAAGGTGCCGGCGAGCCATGTCATGCTGGCGTCGGACTATCCGTTCGCCGAAAAGCGGCCGGTGGAGTTCGTGCGCCGCGCCAAGACCATCTCCAGGAAGGATCAGGACGCGATCCTCGGCACCAACTGCGCCAAGCTGCTGGGGATCAGCATCTGACGATTTGTGAGGCGGCTCGGCATCTCCGGGTCGTTCCCGCGCAGGCGGGAACCCATGACCACTGACCCACGAAGCTAGCGACGGTGTTCATGCGTCCCCGCCTTCGCGGGGACGACGCCTCGTTTGCCGGGACGAACGATCACTGCTCCGCCGATGACAGCACGCCGGAAAGCAGCGTGCTGCCGAAGTCGGCGGCGGCCTGCGGCTCCATGCGCGGGGCCGAGCGCATGTATTCCTTCACGGCCGGCACGGCGGCCGGCACGCGGCCGAGCGTCTTCTTGACGAAGGCGTCCGCCTCCTTGTCGAGATCGCGTCGGGAAACGACCTTGCTGACGAGACCCATGGCGAGCGCGCGCTCGGCATTCACCAGCTCGGTCGAGTAGACGAGATACATGATGGCCTTCGGCGCGAGATTGCCGAGCAGCGCCGACATGGCGAGGCAGGGCGGGATGCCATGATCCATCTCGGGCAGCTGGAATTGGGCATCGTCGCTGGCGATCGTGATATCGCACAGGCCGGCGAGTGCGCAGCCGAAGCCGATGGCGCGGCCCTGCACGATGCCGAGGACCGGCACGGTCACGCGGCGGAAGGCGCCATAGACGGCGAGCGCCGGTTCCGTGTTGCCGCGCCGCATGGCGAGCGCGGTCTTGAACGGTCCGGCCGCGCGCAACGCCGCCGCATCGCGGCCGAGGCAGAAATTGTCGCCCGCTCCGCGCAGCACGATGAGCCGGCTTCCTGCCGCCGCATCGATCATGGCGGCAATCTCGGCGCCCATCTCGTTGGAGACCAGGTTGCCGCAGTCCGGCCGGTTCACCGTGATGGTGGTCAGCGGCCCTGCCGTCTCGCATTTGACGAAATCGCTCACGTCGTCCTCCCCTGGTGGATCGCCCGCCACACCCGTTCCGGCGTCGCCGGCATGGTCACGTCGCGCACGCCGTATTCACGCAGCGCGTCGACGATCGCATTGATGATGGCCGGCGGCGCGCCGGTGGTCCCGCCTTCGCCGGCGCCTTTGACGCCGAGCGGATTGTTCGGCGCCGGCACTTCGTTGTTCTCGCTCTCGAAGGGCGGGAACATGTCGGCGCGCGGCATCGCGTAGTCCATGAACGAGCCGCTCAGCAATTGGCCGGAGGCGCCGTCGTAGACGCAATCCTCGATGAGCGCCTGGCCGGCCCCCTGTACGGTGCTGCCGTGCATCTGGCCGTGCACGATCAACGGATTGACGACACGCCCGACGTCATCCACGCCGACATAGCGCACCAGCGTCACGGCGCCGGTGTCGATATCGATCTCGACCTCGCACGCATGACAGCCGTTGGGAAATGTCGGCAGCATGGTGGTGATCTCGGAAGCCGCTTCCAGGCGGAGCTCCGGCTCGTTGAATTCCTCGGCGAGCCGTGCCGCCGCGAACAGGTCGAGAGCGCGCTCGGTCCCGGCCACGCGGAAGCGTCCGCCCGCAAACTCGATCTGTGTCTCGCCCGCCTGCATGGCGTGTGCGGCGAGCTTCTTCCCGCGCGCCACGATCTCGGCGCTGGCGCGCCCCATGAGCAGGCCGGCGAGCCGCATCGAGCGGCAGGAATGCGAGCCGCTGCCCATCAGAACGACCTCGCTATCGCCGTGCACGAGGTCGACGGCATCGAACGGCACGCCCAGCCACTCGGTGATGCACTGCGCGTAGGCGGTCTCGTGCCCCTGCCCGCTCGCCTGGGTGCCGAGGGTGACGGCCACGCGGCCTTGGGGCAGCACTTTGACGACGGCGCGCTCGGGCGGAATGCCGGTCGCCGTCTCGATGAAGTTGGCGAAGCCCAGGCCCCGCCGCTTGCCGCGCTTCCTCGCTTCGCGGCGCCGCTTCGCGAAGCCGCGGGCGTCGATCATCTCGAGCGCGCGCATCATATTGGCGTCGAACTCGCCGCTGTCGTAGCGGGTCGTCATGGGATTGACGTAAGGCAGCATGCCGGGCCGGATGAAGTTCTTGCGCCGCAGCTTCACCCGATCCAGACCCATTTCGGCCGCCGCGGTGTCGATCAGCCGCTCGATGATGAACATCGCCTCGGGCCGGCCGGCGCCGCGATAGGTCGAGGTCGGCGCCGTGTTGGTGAACACGGCCGTGAGGCGCGCATACACGGCCGGTATGGCATAGACGCCGTTCGTCACCGCGGCGCCGCGCGCCAGCGGCACGAGATGGATCGTCTGCGAGCCGAGGTTTTGGATGTTGTGCGTGCGGACGGCGAGGAACCGGCCGTCCGCGTCGAGGGCGAGCTCCGCCGTGCTGGTGAGATCGCGGCCGTAGGGATCGAAGAAGAACGCTTCGCTGCGCTCGCCGCGCCATTTCACCGGGCGGCCGACCCGGCGCGCCGCCCACAACACCAGGGCGTATTCGCGATAGAGCAGGTTCTTGGTGCCGAAGCCGCCGCCGACATCGCGACAAATCACCCGCACCTTGTCCTCGCCGACGCCGAAGACGCCGGCCAGCGCGCGCTTCTGGATCAGGATGCCCTGCCCGCCGGCACGCAGCGTATAGTGACCGTTCGCAGCGTCAAAGACACCGAGCGCGGCAGCCGGCTCGAGCGGCAACCCGGTGACGCGATTATTCCGGATCTCCATGCGGATGACGTGGGCCGCGCCGGCGAACGCCGCATCGACCGCATCCTTGTTGCCGCGCTCGCCATCTACGCAGATGTTGTCCGGGCTTTCGTCCCAGATCGCCGGCGCTCCGGCGCTGAGCGCATCGGCGACCGTGACTACCGCCGGCAGCGGCGCGTAGTCGACCTGCACCAACTCGGCGGCGTCGAGCCCTGCGGCGCGCGTCTCGGCGATGATCATCGCCACGCCTTCGCCGGCGTGGCGCACCTTGTCGACGGCGAGCGGATAGTCCGGCGGCTGCATTACCGGCCGGCCATCGCGATTGGTCACCGGCACGTCGCGCGGGTTCGGGGTGTTGGGAATCGGCTGCAGACGATCGGCGACGAAGTCGCGCCCGGTGAGAACGGCGAGCACGCCCGGCGCGCGTAGCGCCGCCGCCGCGTCGATGCTGTCAATCCGCGCGTGGGCGTGCGGCGAGCGCAGGATATGCGCATAAGCTTGGCCCGCGACGTTGACATCGTCGGAGAACTCGCCGCGGCCGGTGATGAGGCGAAGGTCTTCCTTGCGGCGGACCGGCTGCCCGATGCCGAACGGGACCTTCATTGTAACGAATATTCTCCCACCACTACAACGTCGTTCCCGCGCAAGCGGGAACCCATGACCACCCATCTCGCGATCGTCCGCCGGCCTGTGGTCATGGGTCCCCGCCTTCGCGGGGACGACAAAAAACTGATGGGCGGCATGCTCCTCACTTCCGCCCGTCCTTCAGCACGTATTTCCCGTTATCGAGCCGGCCGAGGCGATCGCCGGCATAGAGGCGGTCGAGCTCGCGCACGATCTCGCGACCGTCGCGGCTGCCCAGCGCCGCCACCAGCTCGACGAAGCTCGCCGGCGCGGCGCTCAGCGCATCGATCACACTCTTCTGACGGCCACGAGCCGTAGCGCCCGCTACTGCGGGCGCCGCCGGAACTGCCCACTCGAAATTGCCCGTCTTGCCGAACGGGATGGTGCAGTCGAATCCTGCCTTGGCGCCGGTGCGGGCGCCGCCGAGCGAGGGATCGAGCGGCACCACACGAAAGCCGGTTGCCACCATGAGGTCGCGGTCGGCCTGAAAGCGCGTCGCCAGCGCCCAGTCCACCTGCTCGTCCGAGAACACGTCGACGTCGGCATCGAAGGCGAACACGTGCTTGGCCTCCGCCATCGAGCCGAACACCGCGCAAATCGCGTTGCGCGCCTCGCCCGGCACGCGCTGGCGCAGCGACAGACGGATATTGTACATGCCGCCGCTCGACGGCGTGGCAAACACCGCGACCGGCTCGCGCACCGCCGTCACCAGCGCCGCCCATGCCGCCGTCTCGGTCTTCATGGTGGTGAGCTGGGCGGTATCGGTGCGCGCGAGCTCGCGCCCGCCGATGGTAGCGGTCTGGAAGAGTGCGTCCCGGCGATGCGTGATCGCGGTCAGTCGAAACACCGGATTGCGCTTCACGACGCCGTAATAGCCGACGTACTCGCCGTAAGGACCCTCCGGCTCGGTATGGCCCTGCGGGTCGAGGAACCCTTCGAGCACGTATTCAGCGTCGGCCGGCACCCACACGTCGTTGGTGACGCATTTGACGATCGGCACGGGCGCGCCGCGCAGCGCGCCGATCACCGCGAGCTCGTCCATCGGCGGGGTGGCGGTGACGGCGGCGATGAAATCCGCCGGATGCGAGCCGACCGCATAGGCGACCGGCAACGGCTCCTTGCGCGCCACCGATTCCAGATAGATCGCGCGCAGATCGCTGGGCGCGATCAAATCGATGCCGGCGTGGCGAGGTCCGCGCAGCATGATCCGGCGGCAGCCCACGTTGGTGAAGCCGCTGCCGGGAAACAGCGCGAAATCGAGGCTCGCCGAAATGTACGGCGCGCCGTCCTCGCCATGCTGCAGGTGCACCGGCAGCGCACACAGGTCGGCATCGTCGCCGGTGCGGACCACTTCGTGGACCGGCGCATCCTCGACCTTGACGGGCGCGTGTGGGGTCTTGAGGCGCTCCTGCAGCGCCGCCAGCAGTGCGCGGTCGTCGGTATCGAGCGCGAGGGCAAGACGGCGGCGCGAGCCCATGACGTTGCCGGTGAGCTCCGCCTTCTCGGGTCCGACCGACGTGAAATGGACGGCGCGCGGATTGCCGTCGAGCACCGCAGCCACGTCCAGGAGGTCGATCGGCTTGTCGTGGACCTCGCACTCACCCCATTCGACCAGGCGGTCGACGAAGTGACGCAGCCGAAATCGCTCGGTGTCGCAAGCCGGCTCGTCAGCAGCCGCGCGAGGAGTAGAGGCGAGAACGGAAACCATGCCGCACTCTCCGGTTATGCCCGGCGTTGTACATCGCCGATGCCAAACAGCGCCAGCAGCTTGTACGGCGGATTAGCATCGGCGTGATGCGCCATTCCCTCGCTGCACGGTCGGTTGCGGCTTCGCCTGCCATATCCCGCCTCGTCATCCCGTCATTGCGCGGCGCAGCGCCAGCAGGCGACGCTGCAGCTCGGGCGCGTCGATGAGCGCCACGCTCAACAGCACCGCGCCGGTGACGATGTCGTGCACGAACGGCGGTACCCCGATTGCGGTGAGGCCGGAGCGAAGCACGCAGAGAACCAGCACCCCGCCGGCGATGCCGACCGGCGTGCCGCGTCCGCCGGCGAGCGAGACACCGCCGATAATCGCGGCGGCGGTGGCCGGCACCAGGGTGTCCACCAGCGCGACCGGTGAAGCCGCGGCGAGGCTGTAGCTCAACAGCGCGCCGGCGAGCGCGGTGAGGATTCCGGACACGGCGAACACCGCGATGACCATACGGTTGACGGGTACCCCGGCAACCAGAGCCGCACGCGGATTGCTGCCGACCGCCGTGATGTCGCGACCGAGCCGGGTCCACAGAAACACGAATGCAGCAACGACATACAGGGCGATGGCGACAGCATTGCGCAGGGAGAAAACGCCGAGCACCGGTTCGTTCACCAGCATGGCGACGTCCATGCGCGGGTAGCCGATCGTGGCGTTGCCGGTCAACACGTAAGCAATGCCGCCGACGGTAAGCAGGCCGCCCAGGGTGACGCCGACGGAACTCAGCCGCAGGCTGACCATGATGGCGCCCTGGCACACGCCCGACATGGCGCCGACCAGCATGGCGGCCGCAATGCCGATGAGCGGATATTCGGCGCCCAGCATGACGGCGACACAACCGGCAAGGCTCATCATGCTACCGACCGAGAGATCGAATTCGCGCGCAATCATCGTGAGCCCCAACCCCAACGCCACAGGCCCGATGGTGGCGAACTGCTGCAGCACGCTGAAGGCGGTAGCGCGGTTGAGGAAGCGACCGTGACCGAGATCCACGAGAGCGAACGCCAGCACCATTGCCGCAAGCAGCAGGAACGGGCGCACCGACGGGGAGCTCAGCGCGGGCGCGACGCTCATCGGCTCTCGCCGAGCGTGTGCAGCATGATGACGCCGAGCACGATCAGCCCGACGATGAGGTACTGCATCTGCGTCGAGAAACCCCACAGCAGCAGCAGCACC
This sequence comes from Xanthobacteraceae bacterium, assembly GCA_045801465.1. Taxonomy (GTDB): domain Bacteria; phylum Pseudomonadota; class Alphaproteobacteria; order Rhizobiales; family Xanthobacteraceae; genus DATFWC01. Next base: position 17,510 of record JBJMSU010000249.1, read on the forward strand.
TGGATCACCGAGATGATGACGGTGCCGGCGAGCGTGCGCAACGCCGAGCCTTCGCCGCCCTGAATGGCGGTGCCGCCCACCAGGACGGCGCTGATCGCGTGATAGTCGTAGCCGATGCCGTGCTCCATATCGCCCGAGGAATAGCGCGCCGCCATGAGCACGGCGGAGAGCGCGGTGCACAGGCCCGCCATCACATAGGCGCCCGTGACGGTGCGCCAGGTGACGACGCCGGCCGCGACGGCGGCGCGGTGATTGCTTCCCACCATATAGAGATTGCGGCCGAACCGAGTAGCGACGAGGATCAGCTCGCCGACCGCGACGGTGACGAGGAATGCCGCCACCGGCAGCGGGAGCGGCCCGATCCGGCCTTTCAGCACGTCGGTTTCCGAGCCTTCCGGATAGATGCCGCGGCCGCCGGTGAACAGCGTCACGAAGCCGTAGATCAGCGCCAGCACCGCCATGCTGACGATGATCGGATTGGCGCGCACCGTGCCGATCACCAGGCCTTGCAGGCCGGTGAGCGCCGCGCTGAAGGCAAACGCCACAACCAGCGCGCCGAAGAGACCAAGCGGCAGGCTCGCCATGAACACGATTGTCGTCACCGACAAGGTGGCGCCGAGGCAAAACGACATCACGTTCCCGGAGAGCGTGATGAACGTCATGCCCACCGCCACGCAGCCGATGAACGACATGGTGGTGGCGAGCGAGAACAGGCTGGTGGCGGTGAGGAAGCCCGGCGTTGCCCAAGCTGCCGCCACCAGCGCCACCACCGCCGCCGCCCGGACCGCCACGAGCATGCGCTTGCGCCGCGACTGCGGCAGCCGAAGGCGCTCGGCAATGGCGTATGGACTCATAATCGCACCCCCACCCGGCCGTCCTTCGGACGGCGACCCTCCCCCTGCAGGGGAGGGATGGCGCGAGTGGATCGGCTCAGCCCACGAGACCACGTGTTATCAGCGTTGCGGCGTGTCTCAGCCGCTTGATTTGCTCGCAACCAGGTGCCGCAGACTCCAATCCCTCCCCCGAAGGGGGAGGGTGACCGGGGTCGCATAGCGACCACGGTCGGGTGGGGGTTCAACGGACGGCTGCTTTGCGAGCGGATGCTGCTCACGCCATCTGCTCCGTCGGGTGGGTGATGTCGGAGACGATGCGGTGCATCGTGACCTCATGGCGCGCGTAGGAGCCGACCTGCCGGCCGCGATAGAGCGTAATGACGATGTCGCCGAGGCCGATGATTTCCTCGAGATCGGTCGACGTCATCACCAGCGCGTAGCCGCGCGCGCAGAACTCACGCATGAGGCGATAGATATCGGCGCGCGCGCCAACGTCGATGCCGCGCGTCGGCTCGTCCATGACGAGCACGCCGGTCTCGCCGCGATCGATGCAGCGACCGAACGCGAGCTTCTGCTGGTTGCCGCCGCTCAATTCGTCGGCCAGCGAACCGAGACGCCGCCGATCGACCCCGACCTGGGCGGCGAGCTTGACCGCCGCTGTCTTCAGGCCGCGCCGGTCGATCAGGCCGAACCGCGTATAGGCGGCGAGCCGCGTGGCGACGAGATTGTCGCGCACGCTCAAGGCGCGGAACACGCCCTCCTCGGCGCGGTCGCCCGACACGAACATGATGTTGTGCTCAAGCGCGTGCGCGGCGGAGCCGAGCCGCAGCTCTTCGCCGTTGACCGTGACGCGGCCGGTCGCTTCGGGAACGAGGCCGGCGAGCGCAGTGATCACCTCGACGGCTCCCGAGCCGACCTGGCCGGCGATGCACGCGATTTTGCCGCTCGGCACGTTCGTATGAAAGTGCGTCAAGCGCCCCGGCACGCAGAGGTCGTCGACCATCAATGCGGGCTTGCCCTCGGTCGACGCCGGCTCCGGATACATCTCGACGAAGCTGCGGCCGAGCATCACTTCGATCAGCGTTTTGCGGTCGATGCCGGCAACCGGGTGGGTTGCTACCAGTTCGCCGTTGCGTAACACGCTCACCGAGTCACAGAGCCGGAACACTTCGGCGAGCCGGTGCGTGATGTAGATAATCGTGCGTCCTTCGCGCTTGAGCGCGGCGAGCGCCGCGAAGATGCGGTCGATTTCCCGGTCCGTGAGGGTTGCGGTCGGCTCGTCGAGGATGAGAACGCGGGCATCACGCGTGAGCATGCGCGCGATCTCGACGAGCTGCCGCTCGCCGACCGCGAGGCGGGCGACCGAAGTCTCAAGCCGGATATGCCCGGCACCGAGCCGCTCCAGCGCCCCGCGCGCGCGCTGCCGCAATCCCGCTCGCCGATGAAAGAACGGAACCTTGACCGAGCCGAGCCAGATGTTGTCCTCAACCGAGAGGTCGGGGCACAGGCTGAGTTCCTGCGCCACCAGCGCGATGCCGAGCTCCTGCGCCTGGCGCGGATTGACGACGGAGATAGGCTGGCCGTCGATCACGATCGTCCCGGCATCGGGCGCATAGACACCGGTCAGAATTTTGACAAGCGTGCTCTTGCCGGCGCCGTTCTCGCCACAGATGGCGTGGATTTCACCCGCCCGAAAATCGAGCGACACGTCCCTGAGTGCCGTGATCGGGCCGAAGCTTTTCGTGAGCCCGCGCACACCGAGCACGGAGGCCGCTGCATCGCTCGATATCGAGGACATTTCTGATGCTCAGCCGATCAACAGACTCCATCCCTCCCCGCAGGGGAGGGTGGTCGGCCGAAGGCCGACCGGGTGGGGTTTGTTAGAATGGAAGGGGACGGCGGGTAGCGCGCTGATGTTGATTGGCGACACGCTGCACTTCCCCCACCCGGCCTCGCTGCGCTCGGCCACCCTCCCCCTTCGGGGGAGGGATGGAGCAACCTGCACCGCAACCGACCATCGAAGCCGCCTCAATAATTGCATGCGGCGTGGTGCTTCGGCAGCGTCTCCTTGGTGATGGTTTCCGTCGGCAGCCATACGGCCTTCTCCAGCTTCTTGCCGTCGAAGAACTCCTTCACGCGCGCGCCCACCACTTTCCCTTCCTCGTGCGGGATCAGGTAGAAGGTGGCGACCATCTTACCCGCCTCGAGATTTTTCACGCCCGGCGCCTGGCAGTTGCCGCCGACCACGACCAGGCTGCCCGGCGCCGTACCGAGCTTGATGCCTGCCGCGTCGGCCGCCTGGATCGCCCCGTTGGCCAGGCTGTCGTTCATGCCGTAGATGCCGTCGAGCCCGCCTTGGCCGGCGAAGCGGGCGAGAAGCTGGCCGGCCGTGCGCTCGGCGACCGCCGGATTCCACTTCACGTCCTCGGTCACCACCACCTCGAAGCCCGGCTCTCTGGCGACCGCCTCGCGGAAAGCACGGTCGCGGATCGGCGCCTTGCCTTCCGCCATGCTGCCGGCGATGACGGCGATCTTGGCCTTGGCGCGGCCGCCGTCCTTGAGCGCCTTCACCATGGCCTCGCCGGCGAGGCGGCCGAAGGTCACGTCCTCGTAGCCGACGTAGGATTCGTACAGGTCCTTGGTCTCGCCGCCTTCCAGCGGGACGACGATGAGCACGACCGGAATATTGGCGTTCTTGGCGCGCGTGAGCGGCGGGATGATCGCCTTCTGGCTGATCGTCTGCACGACGAAGAGGTCGAACTTCTGCGCGATGGCATCGTCGATCTGCTGCGCCTGCAGGGCGGGATCGAACGGGCTGGAAAACGTCGTGATCTTCATACCGGCGGCGGTCGCCGTATCGGCGATGCTCTTCGACAGGGCGCCGAGGTACTTGTCCTGGGTCGGTCCCACGAACAGCGCCACGCGCTTGCCCTCGGGCGCCGCGGCGGCCTCGTGACTTGCCGCCAGCGGCGCGCCCAGCAGCACCGCGAGGCCGAGCAGAATTCGCAAGCCCCTCATGATGTCCTCCCTTCCTTATCGTTTGAATTGTCGTGCGCCGGAACCTCGCGCTTCTGCGTATCTTATGGCCAAATATTTTTCCGGCAAAAGTCCCACCATGCGGTACAGACCTCACTCGCGAGCTGTAGCCCAGATGGAGCGGAGCGCAATCCGGGATGGGCCTCTCCCGGATTTTCGCTCCGCTTCATCCGGGCCAGGATTGCAAAATCAGCGCAATCCCGCCTGCACGATCAGCGGATAGATGTTGTCCTTGAACCAGCGCATGTCGTCGAGATAGCGCGGCCACGACATCACCGCGCCGTCGATGCCGATGGCCGAGAGTTTGGCGAGCCCGTCGACGATCTGCTCCTTGGTGCCGATCAGCGGAAAGCCGCCCCATCCGGCGATGAAATGCATCTTCAGGTGCTTGAGCCATTCGGCCGGGCGCGGCGTGTTGAGGCCCATCGTCTCGACCAGGTTCGTGGCCGCCTCCCAGTCGCCCTTGCGGTGCACGTACTCGTCGAAATAGTCCTTCGCGTCCTTCTCGGTCTCGCCATGCACCACGTAAGAGTGCGTCCAGATCTGGAGGTTGCGGCCGTACTCCTCGCGCGCGAGCTTGCGGTAGCTCTCGATGGCCGCGCGCGTCGCCTGAGGATCGCCGCGATTGATGTTCACGAACGCCACGTCACAGTATTTGGCGGCATAGTGGCGGCCGGTCTCCGACGAGCCGGCGTTCATCACCACCGGAAACGGCTTCTGGATCGGCTTCGGCGCCAGATACCCTTTGCGGATTTTGAAATACTTGCCGTCGAAGTCGAACTCGTCGTCCTCAGTCCACAGCCGCTTGATGATGGCGAGCCATTCGACCGAGAGATCGTAGCGCACGTCGTGGTCGAGGAATGGCGCGCCGAACATCTCCATCTCCGGCCGATGCCAGCCGGTGACGACATTGAGCGCGAAGCGACCGCCGGTGATGTGGTCGATGGTAGTGGCCTGCTTGGCCGCCATGATCGGATGCACGGTGAGGACGTGCGAGGTGGCGAACACCGCCGGATAGCGGGTCGATGCGCCGATGCCGGCCGCCCAGGAGAAGGTTTCGAAGCCCGGGCCGTTGAAGTTGGTGACGCCGCCGAATCCTTTCCAGCGGCCGACCGGCACCAGCGCCTCGAATTCCATGGCATCGGCCATTTGCGCGATGGCAAGCGTGTTGGGCCAATCGATTTTCAGGACGCCATCGAGCGTCGAGATGGCGCAGCCGCGGTCGAGATTGGCGCCGAACGTGCCGAGCTT
>JBJMSU010000029.1:0-29616 GCA_045801465.1 Xanthobacteraceae bacterium
AGGTAATCGCCGTCGTTATCGATGTTGAGGCGATAGATTGCGTCGGGATGAAGTGCGTCCGCGTTGGGATTTGCATTGAGGATGATCACGGTTCTGTTCTTGTCAACGGGCGACTGGAATGCGTACAGGTCGCAGAGGTCGAGTCGTTGATCGCCCAGCGGCGGGCCGAGACTGAGTCCAGTGAAGTGGTTTGACATTGCACTCTCCTGTCAACCGAGATTTCTATTTTGGGTCTTCCAGACTGGGCATTACAGCAAAACAGCAGCTCTGCTGGATTACCTCGGCAATATCTCCGCACGAAAGGTATTAAACCTCAGTTCCCGAATGGGATCGTCAGTTCCGTCTCGTTCGTGTCCACCACGAACACCGCGAGGAGCTTGGCCGGCTGCGTCTCGCTGGCATTGGCGCTGACGCCGTGGCGGTCCCCGGGCAGCTCGGAGAAGCTCTGTCCCGCCTGGTAGGTCGTCACCGGTCCGTCGTTGACCTGACTGCGGATCGCCCCCTCAAGCACGGTCGCGTAGATGAAGGCGGATTTGGGATGCGTGTGGCCAGGCGAGTAACCGCCCGGGCCATATTCGACGAGCACGCCCTTGATGCTCTTGCCGGGGACGTTCGGCAGCTCGTGCTGGTAGACGAGGGTCACCTTGGCGTTCTTCTCCTTCGGCGCCTCCGCGAGGACGCTGCCGAACGGCAGGGTGGCGACAAGCAGCGAACAGAGGATGCGTTTCATGAAAGCCCTCCTTCGGTTGGCGGATGCGGGATCAGGCTGCTGCCTGTGAGCGGCGGAGCCATTCATCGAAACCGATGCGGCCGAGGCGCGCCTCGCCCAACGGCACGAGCGAGTGCTCCTCGACCCGGCCGCCGAAGTATCGGGCCTCGGGGTCGCTCACGACCTCACGCGGGTCGCCGACCGCCTTCAGATAGCGGGCGACGATTTCGTTGAACGGCGCTCGTTCCGGGCCGGCGATCTCGACGATGCCGTTTCGCGGCGCCGCGAGCGCCACATCGGCAACGATGGCAGCAACGTCGTCCGCCGCGATGGGCTGGAACAGGCCGGGCGAAAGCCTGACCATGTTTCCATCCGTACTTGAAGCGGCGATGCCGCCGAGGAATTCCAGGAACTGGGTCGAGCGGATGATGGTGTAGGGGATGCCGGAGGTCTCGATCAGTTTCTCTTGGGCGACCTTGGCGCGGAAATAGCCATTGTCGGGCGTCCGGTCGGTTCCGACGATGGATAGCGCGACATGGTGCCGGACGCCCGCTGCGGCCTCCGCCGCGAGAAGGTTGCGGCCGGAGGTCTCGAAGAATTCCAGCACCGCCTTGTCTTCAAATGAGGGCGAATTGGCGAGGTCGATCACCACCTGCGCGCCGGCCATGGCCTCTTTGAGCCCCTCGCCGGTGATGGTGTTGATGCCGCTTTTGGGCGAGGCGGCGACGACCTCCTGGCCGCCCTGGCGCAGAATGGCGACGGTCTTCGAGCCGATCAGGCCGGTGCCGCCGATGACGACGATCTTCATGGTTTACCCTCCCTTGTCGATGACTGGAGACCCTTAAATGGGTTCGAATGCAAGTGAGGATAACGCGCGAGCATAATGCAAAACCCGTGAGGAGACAAAGACCGAAGCGTCCCTGCTGAACACGCCGCTCGCCGGGCCGCTCATACGCATTGTCCTGCAGAATTAGCACCTGGCGAGTGCGGCGGTATTGAGCCCGGCAATCAGCGCGATTGTCGCAGCACTGCGGACGAACCTCATCTAACGTGCCGGCTGTCCTCCCCGACCTGCTGTCCGGGAGTTCCCGGACCACGCTGGAATTGAATATTGCATTTCTTCCGAATAGCTACTTGCTCGATCGCCTCAAGCTCGCCGCGTCATCGCTAGTTCGGCGATCGTTTGATCGTTACCGCCGACGAAAAAAGCGGCAAGCCAGAAGATGACCACGGGCGCTGTTGTTGCGACGGCGTCCCGCGTCACGCCCTTCGGCAGCTCACCGGGTCTGGGCGCGCACCTCGATGGCCACGGCCTGCAGCCGCGCCCCAATGCCATCGAGGAGAAGCTCGTAAGCGCGATCGACAATGGCGTCGATGGACGGCGTCCGCGCGAACATGGCGGTCGCCTGGGCGAGCATCTCGGTGCGGGTCGGCAGGTGCGGCAGGTGCATGTTGGCGAGGACGTCGGCTGCGCGGTTTTGCGCTGCCACCAGCCGGTCTTGCAGGGCGGAGAGCTGCGAATTCTCCAGCGCCGCCGTGATCGCCAACGCGATCCGTTGCGAATTGAAATGAGCGGCCAGCTCCGCAGCGGCGCGATTGACCACGCGGGCGCCGAGCCGCTGTTCGTTGCGGATCACCTGCCGCGGCGGCGTCTTCAGGTCCCATATGACCCGGAACCAAGCCAGCATGCGCAGGAGATAGAACGTGCAATCGATTTCCCACCACCTGAACCCCTGCCGCGCGCTGCTCTGGTAGGCATGGTGGTTGTTGTGCCAGCCTTCGCCCATGGTGAAGAAGGCGAGCAGCCAATTGTTGCGCGAGTCGTCGCCGGTCACGTAGCGTTTCCGGCCCCGCACGTGCGCCAGCGAGTTGATGCAGAACGTGCCGTGATAAACGAGCACCGTGCTCCAGAAGAACCCGACCACCAGGCCCGACCACCCACCCAGCGCCAGGCAGATGACGGCGAGCACGATGGGCGGCACGAGCTCATATTTGTGCAGCCACATCAGCTCGGGAAAGCACGTGAAATCGGCGACCTTGACGAGATCGGTCGCATCATGCCGGCGCGCGAAGATCCAGCCGACGTGGCTGTAGAAGAAGCCCTTGTGGCGCGGCGAATGCACGTCCTCTTCGGTATCGGAATGGAGATGATGGTGTCGGTGCTTGGCCGCCCACCACAGGATGCTCTTCTGCATCGAGCTCTGCGACAGCACGGCGAGGATGAACTGGAAACTGCGGCCGGTCGCATAGGCACGATGTGAGAAATAGCGGTGGTAGCCCGCCCCAATGGCAAAAATTCGCAACCAATAGAGGATGATGCAGATGGCGAACGCAGTCCAAGTGATACCCGTCCAGATCGCCGCAAGACAGGCCAGATGGACAAGCACAAACGGGATGGCCGACGGATACATGATGTCGTCATGTTCGGCGGCGGTGTCTTGATGATCCACGGATTGTGGCTGGGGGTCGAGAGCGGGGTCGGCGCGCATGCGGTCCTGAAGATTCGGGTGGGCCGCTTCCTTAGCAGGTTTGATGTGCGGCGGCGAGCAGCACCATCACCGCATGATTATGGCCCATAGATGACTGTGGCCTGCGTAAGGATCACGCGCAGATCATCCGTCCCAGTCGTACGCCGAGACGGCGCGGCGGCTTGATCGGGGCTGACGTCGCGGCAACGATGGCGGTGCTCCGCTTCCGAACTTCGTGATATATCGCCGCACCCCTCTGGCACGAAATTCGCCATGCTCCGCCCGATCAACTGGTCGCTTGCCCTGCCCTACTACGCGGCCGCGCTCGCGTTCGGCTATCTGCTCGGCTCGATTCCGTTCGGGTTAGTCGTCACGCGGCTCGCCGGCACGTCGGACGTGCGCACCATCGGCTCCGGCAATATCGGCGCCACCAACGTGCTGCGCACCGGCCGCAAAGGTCTCGCCGCCGCGACGCTCCTCTGCGACATGCTCAAAGGCACGGCAGCGGTGCTCGTCACTTATCATTTCTTCGGACCGGACCTCGCGATTCTTGCCGGCATCGGGGCGTTCCTCGGCCACGTATTTCCAGTCTGGCTCAGGTTCAAGGGCGGCAAGGGCGTTGCGACCTATATCGGCGTCCTGCTCGCGCTCGCCTGGCCGGCCGCGCTCGCCTTCGGCGTGATCTGGGCCCTGATCGCCGCGTTGACGCGTTACTCCTCGCTCGCCGCCCTCGTCGCCGGCGCCGCCACCCCCGTGATCCTGTGGTTCAACAAGGACCTGCAGGAAGCACAAGTGTTCCTCCTGCTCACCGTGCTGATCTTCATCACCCATCGGGCCAACATTGCCCGGCTTCTCAAAGGCACCGAGGGCAAGATTGGCCAAGGCTCTGCACAGATGCCGCCGGAGTGACGAGATAATTGCGCCGGCCGACGCATGTTTCCTGTTGCGCGCGAACACAGACGGCCGAACCTTTGCGCAGTTGTCCGCAGTTCGCACCTGAGCGATGCTAGGTTTGCGCGGGGGCAAGCAACTTGGCCGACGACGACAGCATTCGGCTGACCGACGAGCAGCGGCTCGACTGGCTGCGCCTGATCCGCAGCGACAACGTCGGGCCGCGCACGTTCCGCGTCCTGATCAATCACTTCGGCAGCGCCCGCGCGGCGCTCGAGACGTTGCCCGAATTGGCGCGCCGCGGCGGAGCCGTGCGGCCGGGCCGCATTTGCTCGCGCGCGGATGCCGAGCGCGAGCTCGAAGCTCAGCGGGCGCTCGGCGCCACCCTGATTGGCCTCGGCGAGGCCGAGTATCCACGTCGCTTGCGTGCCATCGCCGATCCGCCGCCGCTGATCGCCGTACGCGGCCAAAAGCCGGCGCTGGCCCGTCCCATTGTCGCCGTCGTCGGCGCGCGCAACGCCTCCGGCGCCGGGCTGAAGATCGCTCAGCTTCTCGCCCACGAGATCGGCGCCGCCGGCTTCGCCACCGTGTCGGGGCTCGCGCGCGGGATCGATGCGGCCGCGCACCGGGCAAGTCTCGCCACGGGCACCATCGCGGTGCTCGCGGGCGGGCACGACAATGTCTATCCGCAGGAGCACGCTGGCTTGCTCGACGAAATCCTTCACGCCGGCGCCGCCGTCTCCGAGATGCCGCTCGGCTGGGAGCTGCGCGCCCGCGACTTTCCCCGCCGCAACCGACTGATTTCCGGCCTGGCCCTGGGCGTGCTGGTGGTCGAGGCGGCCAAGCGCTCGGGCTCGCTCATCACCGCGAAGCTCGCGCTCGAACAGGGCCGCGAGGTGTTCGCGGTGCCCGGCTCGCCGCTCGACCCGCGCACCGAGGGGACCAACGATCTGTTGAAGCAGGGCGCGACCCTGGTCACCCAGGCGGCCGACGTCATCGGCGTGCTCGCGCCCATCGTGGGACGCGCGACGGATCTGGCCGAGGACGGCGAGCCCGTGGACGGCGTCGCCGGCGAAGCTGAGCCGGAGGCCGATCAGCGCGCCCGCATCGTCGGCCTGCTCGGACCGACGCCGGTCGGCATCGATGACCTGGTGCGGCTCGCCGGCGCGCCTCCGGCCGTCGTGCGCATGGTGCTGCTGGAATTGGAAATCGCCGGCCGCCTCGAACGCCACGGCAACGGGCTGGTGTCGCTGCTGTGAGGCCCCATGTTCATGAGGACTACTCCAAATCTGGAGTAGCTAGTTTCCGAATTTGGTGGAAAAAGCAGCCGGACCAGCTTACTTGGCTGCACAACTGCTAATCGCCGTTAAACGCGACGCTAAGAATAGCGCTATATCGGGGGCAATCCTACAAGTGGCGGTATTCTGATCCGGCCGCAACCCTCTCTTCGATTGACAGGAGGGGGTGAGTTACCCATGTTCCAGGCGCCGAAGCGCGGCGCAAATCGCCGCAATCCGGACTTAACCATCGGAAAATTCTGGGATTTTCATGGACGTTGTCGTTGTCGAGTCGCCCGCCAAGGCCAAGACGATCAACAAGTATCTGGGACCGGGCTATCAGGTCCTGGCCTCGTTCGGGCATGTCCGCGACCTGCCGCCCAAGGACGGCTCGGTCGATCCGGACGCCAATTTTCACATGCTCTGGGAGGTCGATTCCAAGGCGCAGAAACGGCTGTCCGAAATCGCCAAGGCCGTGAAGGACGCCGACAAGCTCATCCTCGCCACCGACCCCGACCGCGAGGGCGAGGCCATCTCCTGGCATGTCCTCGAAGTGCTCAAGGAGAAGCGCGCGCTGAAAGAGCAGGACGTCGAGCGCGTCGTTTTCAACGCCATCACCAAGCAGGCGGTGACCGAGGCGATGAAGCATCCGCGCAGCATCGACGCCGCGCTGGTCGATGCGTATCTCGCCCGCCGCGCGCTCGATTACCTCGTCGGCTTTACGCTCTCGCCGGTGCTGTGGCGCAAGCTGCCGGGTGCGCGCTCGGCCGGACGCGTCCAGTCGGTGGCACTCCGCCTCGTGTGCGACCGCGAGCTCGAGATCGAGAAATTCCTACCCCGCGAATACTGGTCGCTCGCCGCCCTCCTCGCCACCCCGCGCGGCGAGACCTTCGAGGCCCGGCTGGTCGGCGCCGACGGACAGAAAATACAGCGCCTGGATATCGGCTTGGGGGCGGAGGCTGAGGCGTTCAAACGCGAGCTCGAAACCGCTTCCTTCGTGGTCGGCTCGGTCGAGGCGAAACCCGCCAAGCGCAACCCCTACCCGCCCTTCACCACCTCCACGCTGCAACAGGAGGCGAGCCGCAAGCTCGGCTTCGCCCCCGCCCATACGATGCGGCTGGCGCAGCGGCTCTATGAGGGCGCGGATATCGACGGCGAGACCGTCGGGCTGATCACCTATATGCGCACCGACGGCGTACAGATGGTGGACGAGGCGATCTCGGCCATCCGCCGCCTGATCGGCAGCGATTACGGCGACCGCTACATCCCGGACGCGCCGCGCCGCTATCAGAGCAAGGCGAAGAATGCCCAGGAAGCGCACGAGGCGATCCGGCCGACCGACCTCACCCGCCGCCCACGCCAGGTCACCCGCTTCCTCGATCCCGATCAGGCCAAGCTCTACGAGCTGATCTGGCTTCGCGCGGTGGCGAGCCAGATGGAATCGGCCGAGCTCGAACGCACGACCATCGACATCACGGCGAAAGTCGGCGCGCGTATCCTCGACCTGCGCGCCACCGGCTCGGTAGTCAAATTCGACGGCTTCCTGGCGCTCTATCAGGAAGGCCGCGACGAGGATCAGGAGGACGAGGAATCGCGCCGGCTGCCGGAGATGAGCCAAGGCGAAGCCCTGGAGCGCCGCTCGATCTCGGCGACCCAGCATTTCACCGAGCCGCCGCCGCGCTACTCCGAAGCCTCCCTGGTGAAGCGCATGGAGGAGCTCGGCATCGGCCGCCCGTCGACCTACGCGGCCATCCTTCAGGTGCTCAAGGATCGCGGCTATGTGCGCCTCGACAAGAAGCGCCTCATCCCGGAGGACAAGGGCCGGCTCGTCATCGCTTTCCTGGAGAGCTTCTTTGCCCGCTACGTGGAGTACGACTTCACCGCCGGCCTGGAAGAGGCGCTCGACCGCGTTTCCAACAATGAGATCGCCTGGCGCGACCTGTTGCGCAATTTCTGGCGCGACTTCATCGGCGCCGTCGACGACATCAAGCACCTGCGCGTCGGCGACGTGCTCGATGCGCTCGACGAGATGCTCAGCCCGCACGTATTCCCGCCGCGCGAGGGCGGAACCGACCCGCGCCTGTGCCCGACCTGCGGCACCGGCCGCCTCTCGCTCAAGCTCGGCAAGTTCGGCGCCTTCATCGGCTGTTCCAACTATCCGGAATGCCGCTACACGCGCCCGTTCTCGGTGCCGGGACCGGGCGAGGAGACGCCCGAGGCCAGCGTGCGCAACCTCGGACACGATCCAGAAACCGGCCTGCTGGTGACGGTGCGCGCCGGCCGCTTCGGACCTTATGTGCAGCTCGGCGAAAGCGACAACGGTGAGAAGCCGAAACGCACCGCGCTGCCCAAGGGCACCGATCCGGCCGCGGTCGATCTCGACCATGCGCTGAAATTGTTGGGACTGCCGCGCGAAGTCGGCCGCCATCCCGAAAGCGGCGAACCGATCATGGCCAGCATCGGCCGCTACGGGCCGTACGTGCACCACGGCAAGACCTACGCCAATCTCGAGGCCGGCGACGACGTGCTCAACGTCGGTCTCAATCGGGCGGTCACGTTGATCGCCGAGAAGGCGCTCAAGCGCGGGCGGCGGCCGGCAGCCGCACCGGGTCGCTCGCTGGGCGAGCACCCGGAGAGGGGCGGCGAGATCGTGGCGCGAAGCGGACGTTACGGCCCCTACGTCAGCCACGATGGCGTGAATGCCACCCTGCCGGTCGGCAAGACCCCGGAAAGCGTGACGCTCGAAGAGGCCTCGGCGCTCATCGATGCGAGAGCTGCCCAGGGCCGCGGCAAAGCAACCCGGCGGCGGAGCCCGCGCAAGACCAAAGCAGCCGGTGCGTCCGGCGAAACCAAGCCGCCGCGCAAGACGAAACCCAATGAGGCGGCAGAGTAGCGATACCAACGCATCAGCCCGGATACGCGACTGGGGCGCTTGCCTGACCGGGACCCCTTATCTATCTTCCGCGCGGCCGCACCGGCGGCCAACGGTCCGCGTAAAGGGCTCAGCCCGCCGAATTGCTTCTCGACCATAACCTGACTTCCTGCCCGAGATGCGCGGACGCCGGGCGCAGCGGAAGGAAGGTTTTCCACGGGACGTGAGCCCAGCCCCATTGCGCGCCGTGCCCTGCCCGCGCGGCCAAGCCTCGAGGCAGCGGTCACCTGTTGGGCCGCATGCAGGGCATTCAGCCGATCTTGACGAGATTTTGGTTCGGCAGCGGTCCGCCGGGAAACTGAGCGAGCCTGCCGCCGACCGCGAGCGATCCAAGATCGATGCCGACGAAGCCGATCCGATCGATGAGTGCCGCTACGTCCGCCTTTGCGGCGTTGTCGTTGCCGGAATAGAACAGCACGCGCCGGCCGCCGTCTGCCTGCGGATCGCCCGCCAGGATGTCCGCCCGCAGATGGTTGAAGGCCTTCACCACGCGCGCACCGGGCACCAGATCGGCGACCACCTCGCTGGAGACGCGGCCGTTGAGATCGACCGGCTTGAACAGCGGCGCCTCGATCGGATTGTTGGCGTCGATGACGATACGGTTGCTCCAATCCGGCAGGCCAGCCAGCGCCGTCGGCAGTTTGCTCCAGTTGACGGCGACGAAGACGATGTCGGCGCGCGCCGCTTCCTCGCGCGTGCCGGCCTTGATCAACGGGCCAAGCTCGCTGACGAAGTCCCTCAGCGAATCCGGGCCGCGGCTGTTCGATATGGTTGCCGCCATTCCGGCGCGAGCCAGCGTCCGTGCGAAGGCGGCGCCGATGGCGCCCGATCCAATGATACCGATGGTCATGTGACATTCCTTTCAGGGTTGAGGTTGAGCGGAGGGTGGGCAGAAAAGCCACCGGTCCATGCCGTGTTTCAGGGCCGATCCGGTTTGGCCGGCCAAGCGCCGAGCTGCTGCATGAGAGAGAAGAGATTGGCCACGCCCCAGTGCTCAGCGATCTTGCCGTTGCGCACGCGCATGACGTCGACCGTTTCGAAGTGAATCTTGCGGCCCGTCGGCGCCACGCCCAGGAATTCTCCCTGATGCGTCCCGTGATAGGTCTTGTAGGTCGTCACGCGATCGCCATCGGCAAGCTGCCAATGAATGTCGGCGTGAAAGTCGGGGAATGCGGCGCGCAGGGTTCGGTAGAGCTCTCTCGCGCCGGCCTTGTCCGGCGTGCGGTTCGGTTGCGGCGTGTGGTCGAGAAAGTCATCGGCGAAGAGCTCCTCGAATACCTCGAAATTTCCACCGCCCTGCACTTCTTCGGTATTGCGACGAACGACCGCTTTCGCGGCCTCGCTCGCATCGATGCTTGTCATGACCTGCCTCCGATTGGGTTGAGAATGGTGCGCACCGTTGCCGCGCCCCGATTTCAGGCAGCGGCGCCGATCTTCTGACCGAGAAGCTGCAGCTCCCAGGCGAGCGCAATGCCGGTGCCGCCGCCATGGCCAGCGAACATCCCGCCGACTGCCTTCGCCTGCTCCTCACGCGCCCAGTCACGTTGCAGCTCGCCGGCAACCGCCATCCAGGTGATCGGAACCACGCCGGCCATGACCATCCGGCGGATGGCCATCTCGTGCGCTTCTGCGCTCACGCCACCCGATGCGTCGGTCACGGCGTACACCTCGTAGCCCTCTCCGGCGGCCTGGATGGCCGGCATCGCCAGGCAGATCTCCGACCAGAGCGCCGCCATGATCAGCTTATTGCGGCCGGTCTTCTTCACCGCATCGACGACGCGCGGATCTTCCCACGCGTTTATCCAGGTGCGGTCGATCGGCTTCTGTCCGGGGAACACGTCCTGTAGCCCTTTGACGAGCTTGCCCCCGCGATCCTCCAACACCGTGGTCAGGATCGTCGGCACGTTGAAAATCTTCGCCGTCTTCGCCAGCGCGATGACGTTGTTCACGATCATCGTCGGCTCGTGGCTGTGCAGGTTGGCGAACTGGAAGGGCTGGTGGTCGATCAGGATCAGGACCGACTCCTCCGGGGTCAGCAGGGCGTTTAAGCCGTTCTTGGGGGCGATGGACTGGGTCATGAACGTCACTCCGGGTTGAGATTTCTTCGTTCGCGGAGTGGATATCGCCCGTTTATTGGCCCATGATTAGCGAGCAATGGCTGGAATTACTTACAAGCATTGATTGAAGACCGGACCATGGAGACGCTCGCCAACCTCGAATCCTTTGTGCGAAGCGCCGAATCGGGCGGCTTTTCGGGGGCGGCACGGCGGCTGTCGCTGACCCCAGCCGCAGTGAGCCGCAACGTCGCAATGCTGGAGCGAAACCTCGGCGTCCGGCTGTTTCACCGCAGCACACGGAAGCTCACTCTGACCGAAGCCGGCGAGCGGTTCCTGCACGCGATCCGGGGCAATCTGGAGGAGTTGCAGGCGTCGATTGCGAGCGTCGCCACGGACCGCGGCGAGCCGGCCGGCGTGCTCAAGGTCAGCCTCGGCCTCACTTTCGGAGTCGATTACATCCTTCCGCTGTTGCCGGAATTTTTGCGGCGCTACCCGAGGGTCCGTCCCGACTGGCAGTTCGAAACTCGGCAGGTGGACCTGATCGCGGAAGGGTTCGACGCCGCAATTGGCGGCGGCATCGAACTGGCGCCGGGCGTCGTTTCTCGCACGCTTGCGCCTTTGCACGTCGTCGCCGTCACGTCGCCGGCGTATCTGAAAGGCCGGACGCCGCCAGCCGATCCGGCCGGGCTCGCCGCATTCGACGGGATCGTCATGCGCTCGATGCAAAGCCGGCGGATTCGCGACCGGATCATGCGCAATGCCGCCGGCGACGAGATGGCGGTGCCGCTAAAGCCGACCATCACCTTCGACGATCCGGAAGCGATGTGTCGTGCGGCGCTGCTCGGCCTCGGCGCGACGCTGATCGCGGTGCCGCATGCGTTGCCACATCTGGAGAGGGGCACACTCGTGCGGCTGGTACCGCAATGGTATGTGGACGCCGGTCCGATCTCCATCTATTACGCCAGTCGCACACTGATACCGGCCAAGACGCGCGTGTTCGTCGACTTCGTCGTCGAGGCGTTCCGGCGTCAACGTCTTGCCGAACGATTTGCCGGCAGCGTCGGATAGCGCAGGACTAGTGCCGCCGATTTGAAGTTCCTACAGCGCCTGCCGCAACTTCGTGTGGGAACTTCAAATCGAAAAGCGGCACTAGAACCATAGACTTGCTAGTGCCCCTTTGCTTCCGAAGTTCGTGTCAGAGGGGGCCGCCATGTATCACGAACTTCGGAAGCGGGGCACTAGCGTTCGATACGGCGCTGCGTCTGCTTCCCACGCGTGCCCTTGGGCTCGGTCTTGCTGGCTCGTCCTGGACCCGCATGCTTGCGCGCATGCAGGCCACCGCTCTTCTTGGCGCCGTCCTGGAACGTAGCAGCCCGTTTGCTGCCCGGCTTCGGCTTGCTTCCTCCGGCCACGCGCATCTCCATCAAGGTTCCACAGGACAACGCCTGAGGCCGGGCCAAGTTTCGAGACTGCATCGCACGTGACCTCGTCTCGACAGGACGGAGCCAACGCACGATAATTTAGCTTAGCCCATTCGGCCAAAGCAGCGAGGCCGCCATGTCCTATGATCTCGACCAGTTCATCGCCGACTGCCGTTCCGCCCTCGAACAGGATCCCGGCCCGGCAGGGCGCGAGAAGGTGCGCCTTAACCTCGAGCGCCTGCTCAAGCAGCCGGACTTCCTCGCCCGCCATTGCTCCGACGAGACCCCGCCGGGGCTGCATGTGCTCCACGACGATCCGCAGCTCGGCTTTCAGATCCTGGCCCATATCAACGAGAAGGCGCGCGTGTCGCCGCCGCACGACCATGGCAGGTCGTGGGCGATCTATGGTCAGGCCGCCTCGTATACCGACATGAAGGAATACGAGCGGATCGATAACGGCAGCGATCCCGCCAAGGCCGACCTCAAGGTGACGAAGAGCTACCGGCTGATGCCGGGCCAAGCCGGCATCTACCAGGACGGGGCGATCCACTCCATCGACTATCCCGACAGGTCGCGCTTCGTCCGCGTCACCGGCACCAATCTCGACAAGATCACGCGCTCCATGTTCGATCCCAAGACCGGCAAAGTCGCGCAGATGACGCCGCAGCGGGCGACATGAGTGCCGGCGCCGCCGCGCATCACGGCAACGCTGCCGCATCCGGTCCGGTTTCGGCCGCCGAGCTCCGCGCCATGCTCGCCGACGGCGAGGAGCTTGCGGTCCTCGATGTGCGCGAGGAACTGATCTATTCCGGCTCCCACCTCCTGCATGCACGCTCGGCGCCGTTGAGCCGGCTCGAGCTCACCGTGCCGCGCCTGGTGCCGCGACGCGGCACCCGCATCGTGCTGGTCGACGGCGGCGACGGCCTCGCCGAACGCGCGGCGAGCATCCTCAACCCCCATGGGTACGACCACGTGCGCGTGCTCGATGGTGGCGTGGCCGCCTGGAGCGCGGCCGGATACGTGCTGTTTTCGGGCCTCAACGTGCCCAGCAAGGCGTTCGGCGAGGTGGTCGAGCACGCGGCCGCAACGCCCAGCATCGATGCGGCCGAGCTCGAGCGCATGATCGAAGCCGGCGATGACCTCGTCGTCGTCGACAGCCGGCCCTTCGATGAATTCAACCGCGTGTCGATTCCCACCGCCATCAATGTTCCCGGCGCCGAGCTGGTGCTGCGCGTGCCCGATCTTGCGCCTTCGCCCGCGACCACCGTGGTGGTCAATTGCGCCGGCCGCACCCGCAGCATCATCGGCGCCCAGTCGCTGATCAACGCCGGTCTGCCGAACCGCGTGGTGGCGCTCCGCAACGGCACGATGGGATGGACGCTCGCCGGCCTCGCGCCCGATCATGGCCAGGACCGCCGCGTCGAACCGCTGCCGCCGTCGGACCGGGCGCTGGCCTGGGCGAGCAGCGCGGCCGAGACGATTGCGCGCCGCTGCGGCGTCCGCACCATCGACATGGAACAGTTGCGCGCGTGGCAGAAGGAGGCCGCCGACCGCACGCTCTATCTCTTCGACGTGCGCGACCCACGCGAATATGCCGCCGGCCATGTGGCAGGCGCGCTGTCGGTCCCGGGCGGTCAGCTGGTCCAGGCAACCGACCAGTATGTCGGCACACTCAATGCGCGGATCGTGCTCACCGATGATCTCGGCGTGCGTGCGATGATGACGGCGTCTTGGCTCCGGCAGATGGCATGGAAGGACGTGTTCGTGCTGGTGGCTGCCGGAGCGGAACGCGGCTGGCCGGCAGTTCCGGTCCTTGGGATGGCCGAGCGGCCCGAGCTGTGTATCGATCCGGCGGCGGTCGCCGCCCTTATGGAGCAGCGCGCCGCCACCGTAATCGATCTCTCGCGCAGCCGCGACTATCGTAAAGGCCATATCGCGGGCGCCTGGTTCGCGATCCGCTCGCGCCTGGACCGCGCCCTGCCCGTCATCGACAGCCACGACATGATCGTGCTGACGTCGGAGGACGGCACGCTGGCAGCCTTGGCGCTGGATGAGGCGATGGCACTAAGGCAGCTTCCGGTGCGCTATCTCGGCGGCGGCAATGCGGCCTGGACCGCATCGGGCCGATCGCTGACGGCCGAGCATCCGCGGTTTGCCGACGAACCGCTCGACGTCTGGCTCAAGCCTTATGAGCGCCCGTCGGGCACGACCGAGGCGATGCAGGACTACCTCGCCTGGGAAGTGGACTTGCTCGAACGGATAAGGCGCGACGGCACCAGCGCCTTTCACCCGCTCGGCGCATAACGTCAGCCTCTTTGTTTCGACTGACTTGCCTGCTGGGCAGTTCGCGGGTTGAATGGATGGCTATCGGTTCTGGCCGGACGCTTCACTCGCGTCGGAGGATGCCATGGCGGGGACGACCGAGGTCGTGGTGGGCTTGTTGCGGCGTGCCTTGCACGTCCATCTCTATGTCCAGGTGCTGACCGCCATCGTGATCGGCGTGCTGCTGGGCTACTTCTATCCGCAGGTGGGCGAGCAGATGAAGCCGTTGGGAGACGGGTTCATCAAACTGATCAAGATGCTGATCGCCCCGATCATCTTCTGCACCGTCGTCCATGGCATCGCCAGCATGGAGGACTTGAAGAAAGTCGGGCGGGTCGGCCTCAAGGCGCTGATCTATTTCGAGGTGGTCACCACCTTGGCGCTCATTGTCGGGCTGGTCATCGTCAACCTGCTGCAGCCCGGCACCGGCATGAATGTCGATGCCCGCACGATCGATACCAGGGCGATACAGATCTACACCACCAAGGCGGGCCAGCAGGGCACCGTCGATTTTCTCATGCATATCATTCCCAACACCATCGTCGGGGCTTTCGCCGAAGGCGAGATCCTGCAGGTGCTGTTCTTCGCCATCCTGTTCGCCTTCGCGGTCTCGATGCTGGGCGAGCGCGGCAAGCCCGTCCTGACGCTCATCGACAGCGTCTCGCACGCGCTGTTCAACATCGTCGGATTCGTCATGAAGCTGGCGCCGATTGGCGCCTTCGGCGCGATGGCATTCACCATCGGCAAGTACGGGGTGGGCACGCTGCTCTCGCTCGGCAAGCTGATGGCGGCCTTCTACGCTACCTGTCTCATTTTCATCTTCGTGGTGCTCGGCGCCATTGCGTGGGTGAGCGGCTTCAGCATCTGGAAGTTCATCAAATACATCAAGGAAGAGCTCCTGATCGTGCTCGGCACATCGTCCTCCGAGTCGGTGTTGCCGCGGATGATGGCCAAGCTCAAGAATCTCGGCTGCAGGGAATCGGTGGTCGGCCTGGTCATTCCGGCCGGCTACTCGTTCAACCTCGACGGCACCTGCATCTACCTGACCATGGCGGCGATCTTCCTGGCGCAGGCCACCAACACGGAGCTGACCTTGTGGCAGCAGCTCGGCATCATCGGCATCCTTCTGTTGACCTCGAAGGGTGCCGCCGGGGTGACCGGCTCCGGGTTCATCGTGCTCGCCGCGACCCTGGCGACGGTCGGCTCGATTCCGGTCGCCAGCATCGCGCTCATCCTTGGGGTCGACCGGTTCATGTCGGAAGCACGCGCGCTGACTAATCTGATCGGCAACGGCGTCGCCACCGTCGTCGTATCGAAATGGGAGGCGGCGCTCGATGAAGAACGCATGCAGCGCGAACTCGATCACGAAACCGACTTGGAGGCGGAAGAGCCAGAACGGGTGATGGCCGGCTAAAACGAAAGGGCAAGCGCGCGATGAAGACCTTGATTCGTTCGGCACTGATTGCGGCGGCGGTGCTGCTCGCGGGCGCGCCGAGCCACGCCGGCGAGCCGCACTGGCCGGATCACCTGACCATTGCGACGGCCTCTCCCGGCGGCACCTATTACGTCTATGGCGAAGGCCTGGCGAACATCCTGACGCGCGCCCTCGAGCTCCCGGTGACGCGGCTCGCCACCGAAGGACCGGCCCAGAACATCGAGCTGCTCGAAGCCGGCGACGCAAAGCTCGCCTTCGTCACCATGGGGGTTGCGCTGCAGGCGTGGAATGCGACAGGCGTGTGGAGCGGCCGCAAGCCGGCGCGGGCGATGCGCGCGATCTTCCCCATGTACGACACGCCGTTCCAGTTCCTGGTGTTGCAGGAATCGGGCGTCCGCTCGGTTAACGAGATGGCCGGCAAGCGCGTCGGCATCGGCCCGCCCGGCGGGACAACCGCCATCTACGTGCCGGAATTCTTCAATACGCTGAAAATCCCGGTCAACGTCGTGCACGGCGATTGGGCCGAGCTGGCCGTGCAGGTGGACAAACGTGCCGTCGACGTGCTGGCGGTCGGCGCCGGCGTGCCGTTTCCCACGTTCGTGGAGCTCGAGACCCGCCACAAGGTCCGCTATGTGGCGATCAACGCGGAGCAGATCGCCGCCTTGCGGCTGGCGATGCCGGAGCTCGCGCCGTCGCGCATTCCGGCCGGAAGCTATCCGTCGCTGCTGCGCCATTACGGCACCGTCGGCCTCTATAACTTCGCCGTGGCGCATGCGGACTTGCCCAACGACCTCGTCTACGCGGTCGTCAAGGCGGTTTTCGCCAACCACGAGGAAATGATGGAGACGCATGCCGCGGCGGCGGCCACCGTTCCGGGCAATATCGAGCGCAACGCGTTTCTGCCGCTCCACCCGGGTGCCATCCGCTACTATCAGATAGGGCGGGCGGGCCAGGGCGACTAGCGAGGTTGGCGCGGCGCCGGGGCATGAACGATCCCATCACCATCGAGGGCGACTACGACTACATCGTTGTCGGGGCCGGATCGGCCGGCTGCCTTCTCGCCAACCGGCTGTCGGCCGATCCCTCGTCACGGGTGCTCGTGCTGGAAGCCGGAGGCCACGATAATTGGCTCTGGTTCCATATTCCGGTCGGCTACCTCTTCGCCATCGGCAATCCGCGCGCCGATTGGATGTTTCGCACCGAGGCGGAAGAGGGCCTCAACGGGCGCAGCCTGAATTATCCGCGCGGCAAAGTGATCGGCGGCTGCTCGGCGATCAACGCCATGATCTACATGCGCGGCCAGGCCGCCGATTACGATCACTGGCGCCAGCTCGGTTTGGCCGGCTGGGGGTGGGACGACGTGCTGCCCCTGTTCAAGAAGCACGAGGACCATTTCCTCGGGGCGAGCGACAGCCATGCGGCGGGCGGCGAATGGCGCATCGAAGCGCAACGCCTGCGCTGGGACATTCTCGACGCGTTCCGCGCAGCCGCCGCGCAGGCAGGCATCAAGCCGATCGACGATTTCAACTGCGGCGACAATGAAGGGTGCTGCCTGTTCCACGTCAATCAGAGGCGCGGCCGGCGCTGGTCGGCGGCACGCGCCTTCCTCAAGCCGGTCCTCTCTCGCGCCAATCTGCGGCTGGAGACCGGCTGTCTGGTGGAGCGCGTCGAATTCGACGGCAGGCGGGCGGTGGGCGTTGCCTGGCGCCAAGACGGGGTGGCCAGGCGCGCGCGGTGCCGCCGCGAAATCATCCTGTCGGCAGGCTCGATCGGCTCGACGCAGCTCCTGCTGCTCTCCGGCATCGGCCCGGCGGCCGCGCTGCGGAGCTTAGGGATCGCGGTCGTGCTCGACCGGCCCGGCGTCGGCGAGAATCTGCAGGACCACCTGCAGCTTCGGCTCATCCACAAGGTCTCGGGCGTCAAGACGCTCAACCAGACATATCAGTCGCTCCTGGGCCGCCTGATGATGGGGCTCGAATACGCGTTTCTGCGCCGCGGCCCTTTGACCATGGCGCCGTCACAGCTCGGCCTGTTCACCCGCTCCGACCCGCGGCAGGAGCGGGCCAACATCCAATTTCACGTGCAGCCATTGTCGCTTGACCGGTTCGGCGAGCCGCTGCACGCGTTCCCGGCATTCACCACGAGCGTCTGCAATGTCCGGCCGACCAGCCGCGGCACCGTCAGTTTGCGCTCGGCGGATTCCACGGCGCCGCCGATGATCAAGCCGAATTATCTCTCGACCGATGAAGACCGCTTGGTGGCCGCCGACTCGATTCGGGCAGCGCGCCGCATCGTCGCGCAGCCCGCGCTGCAATCGTATCGGCCGGTCGAATATCTCCCCGGCGGCGCGGTCGGCGACGACGAAGCGAGCCTGATCAAGGCCGCCGGCGATATCGGAACGACGATCTTCCATCCGGTCGGCACCGCAAAAATGGGACGCGCGACCGACCCGCTCGCCGTCGTCGACGAGAGGCTGCGCGTGCTCGGTCTCGAACGGCTGCGCGTCGTGGACGCCTCCGTCATGCCGACGATCACGTCCGGCAACACGGCGGCGCCCACGATGATGATTGCCGAGAAGGGCGCGATGCTGATTCAGGAAGACGCAAGCCGGAAACAGTTTTCGCTCTGACGGCGCGGCTCAGCGTGCCGGATACGCACGTTGTGGTGCGGAGTCATGCAAGCAGCTTGACAGTCGCCCACAAGAACGTTCTCTTTCTGTTCTCGTTCTCAGCAGATGAATCGTCCGGATGGAAGCGACGGCCACCATCCTCCATGCGGATCTGGACGCCTTCTATGCCTCGGTCGAGCAGATGCTCGACCCGGCATTGCATGGCAGGCCGATCGCCGTCGGTGGCGGGGTTGTGCTCGCCGCCTCCTACGAAGCCAAGGCCTTTGGGGTCCGCAGCGGGATGGCGGGCCGGCGAGCGCGCGAACTCTGTCCGCAGCTCATTTTTGTGAACGGCCATTTTAACGACTATCAACGGCTGGGCGATGCCGCCATGCAGGTGATGGGCGATTTCACGCCCCTCATCGAGCGGATCTCGATCGACGAGGCCTTCGCCGACGTTGCGGGCTCAATTCACCTGTTCGGTCCGCCGGCCGAAATTGCGCAGAAGATTCGACGCCGCGTGCGGGCGGAGCTGGGACTGCCGATCTCCGTGGGAGTGGCACGCACCAAGCACCTTGCAAAGATCGCCTCGCAGGTCGCCAAGCCCGACGGGCTGGTGGTGGTCGATCCCGACACCGAGCTCGAGTTTCTTCACGATTTGCCCGTCGACTTGATGTGGGGGGTGGGTCCGGTCACGAAGGCGCGGCTGGCCGAGATCGGCGTGCTCACCATCGGGCAGTTGGCGCAGACCCCGGGAGGGTCGCTGGAGCGGTTGCTCGGCCGCGCGGCGGGGGAGAAGTTGGCGGCGCTGGCGTGGAACCGCGATCCGCGGGAGATCAAGCCACGTCGCCGGGCGCGCTCGGCGGGCGCACAGTCGGCGATCGGCAGGAAACCTGCGGAAGAGCGCGTCTTCCGACCGACGCTGCGTCATCTTGCGGACAGGGTCGGCACGCGGTTGCGAGCCAAATCCCGCCCCGGCCGGACGGTGACGGTGCGGGTCCGCTTCGCCGATCTCCGCTCGGTCACTCGCCGGGTCACGCTGCCCGCGCCGATTTCGGCGACGGCAATGCTTGCCGAGATTGCCGAGGACCTGGTGCGTGCCGTCCTGGCAAATCACCCGGACGAGGAAACCATTTCGCTCCTGGCGATCTCGGTATCGAATCTGGAGAAGCACGCGGTCGTTCAGCTGGAACTCCCGCTTGAACTTGAAGACGAGGAGCGCCGGCCCGGCACCAAAAGGGGAATGGCGCGCTGGATGGCCGACCGCGCCATTGACGCGATCCGTGGTCGCTTCGGATGGGAGGCCGTCGGATATGGGTCGGTGGTTTTGGGGTTTTCCCGCTCCGTTCCTGACGAGTTCCGCGAACTGGCCGAAAAGGATCTGTGATATCAGGGGACGCCGAAAGGTTCGGTGCCAGTCTCGTGCCCCGCTTCGAACTTCTATCGGCGGCACTACCCGGCTCGGAAGCGCGCCCGGCGAGGGCGAGCGTGGCAGCCATGACGGCCCGCCCTCCTGGAAAATCCCGAGATTCGTATTAACTATCGCGTTGATGACTTCGGTGACGACTTCGCTTCTGGTGAAGACTTCGCGTCTGATGCTTTCGGGTCCGGCGGCGGCGGCCGATATTCCGGCAAAGGCTGAAACTGCTCGTGGGTGCATTCGTCGATGAGCACGGCGAGGCGCCAGTCGAGCACGCGCCCCTCGCGCATGAAGAACGCAAGATAGGTCGGCCGCTCTTGAACCGTCGTCCGCACGCACGCCATCCAATCTCCCGGTTGGGCGAGCCGGGTCCGGCGCAGGGCGGAAATTTCAAACGGCCCGGTGAAGGCGCGATCCTTCAGGCCCAGCAGATTCTTGGCGACCAGCGTCTGGTAATCAGCGGGTCCAGTCTCCGATTCTGCCGACATATCGAGCGGCATCAGGGATGTGCAGGCGCCGAGCAGCGCCAGCGCACCAATGCCGATCCACGATCGCCCCATCCGACGGCTCTCCAGGCAAGCAACGTGCGATAGCATCACAAGCACGTCACGAGGACAAAAATCGAGCAATTCCTTTTTCACATTAGGACAGGACCTTGGCAAAACATCAGAACAGGCCCCTCCCCTCCAAGCAGGATCTCCTCGCCTTCATCGGCTCGCGCGACGGCAAGGCCGGAAAGCGCGAGATCGCCCGCGCCTTCGGCATCAAAGGCGGCGACCGCGTGGCGCTGAAGAACATGCTGCGCGAGCTCGCCGACGAGGGCCAGGTCGAGCACCGCCGCCGCAAGCTCAAGCCTGCCGGCCATCTTCCCTCGGTGGTGCTCGCCGACATCACCGGCCGCGACGGCGACGGCGAATTGATTGCAGTGCCGACCGAATGGGACGAGGAGGCGCACGGACCCGCCCCCAAGATTCGCCTGGTCACGCCACGGCGGCAGCGGCCCGGCGAGGCCGCCGGCGTCAACGACCGCGCGCTGGTCCGGGTGGAAGAAACCGGCGAGGACGGTGAGGAAATCCGCCATAGCGGCCGCGTGATCAAGATCATCGATCGCGCCAGGCACCGCGTGCTCGGCGTCTTCCGTGCGTTGCCGGGCGGCGGCGGGCGGCTCTCGCCGATCGACAAGAAGCAGCTTGGCCGCGAGCTTGCGATCCCGGCCGGGGCAACCGCCGATGCCCAGGAGGGCGACCTGGTTGCAGTCGACGTGACCAAGCACGGCCGCTTCGGCCTTCCCACCGGACGGGTGAAGGAGCGGCTCGGCTCGCTGAAATCCGAGCGCGCCGTGAGCATGATCGCGATCCATGCGCACGGGCTGCCGCATGTGTTCCGGCGCGAGGCGCTGGCCGAGGCGGACGCGGCGATGCTGCCGACGCTTGCCGGCCGGCAGGACTGGCGCGAGGTGCCGCTCGTCACCATCGACCCCGTCGATGCCAAGGACCACGACGACGCCGTCCATGCGGTGCGCGATACCGATCCGGCCAATCCCGGCGGGTTCGTCATCAGCGTCGCCATCGCCGATGTGGCGTATTACGTGCGTCCAGGTTCGGCTCTCGACCGCGAAGCGCTGGAGCGCGGCAACTCCGTGTATTTCCCCGACCGCGTCGTGCCGATGCTGCCGGAACGGATCTCCAACGAGCTCTGCTCGCTCAAGCCGAACGAGGATCGCGCCGCCCTGGCGGTGCGCATGGTGGTGGGCGCGGACGGACGCAAGCGCAGCCACACGTTCCATCGTGTGCTGATGCGCTCACAGGCGCGCTTGCACTACGCCCAGGTGCAGGAGGCGATCGATGGCCACACCGACGCGGTGACGGCGCCGCTCGCGCAGCCGGTCATCGCGCCGCTGTACGAGGCGTATCGGGCGCTCGCCGCGGCGCGCGACGCACGCGAGCCGCTCGATCTCGACCTGCCAGAGCGCAAAATCCTGCTCAAGGGCGACGGCACCGTCGATCGGGTGATCACCCCGCCGCGGCTCGACGCCCATCGCCTGATCGAAGAGTTCATGATCCTCGCCAACGTGGCGGCAGCCGAGACGCTCGAGCGCGCGCACCTGTCCTTCGTCTATCGCGTGCACGACGAGCCGGGCCTGGAGAAGGTCCAGGCGCTGCGCGAGTTTCTCGCGTCCCTGGATATCCCGTTCGCCAAAGCCGGTGCGCTCAAGCCGGCGCAGTTCAACCGCGTCCTCGCACGCGTGAAGGGCTCGGAATACCAGAAGCTGGTGAACGAGGTCGTGCTGCGCACGCAGGCGCAGGCCGAATATGCGGCCGAGAACTACGGCCATTTCGGCTTGGCGCTGAGGCGGTATGCGCACTTCACCTCGCCGATTCGCCGCTATGCCGATCTGATCGTGCACCGCGCCCTGATCCGCGCGCTCAAGCTCGGCGACGGGGGCCTCCCCGACCAGGATCCCGGCACGCTGTCGGAGATCGCCGCCCGCATCTCCGCCGCCGAGCGGCGCGCCATGACGGCCGAGCGGGAGACCACGGACCGGCTCATCGCCCAATTCCTCGCCGACCGCATCGGAGCAACCTTTTCCGGCCACATCTCCGGGGTCACGCGCGCCGGCTTGTTCGTGAAGCTGGATGAGACCGGCGCCGACGGGCTCATTCCGGCGCGCACCATCGGGACCGAATATTTCCGTTACCACGAGGACAAGCATGCGCTGGTCGGCGCCGACAGCGGCGAGACCCACCGGCTCGGCGATCCCGTGACGGTGCGCCTGGTGGAGGCCGCGCCGGTTGCCGGGGCGCTGCGATTCGAGCTTTTGTCGGAAGGCCGCTATGACGTGCGGGCGCGCAAGCGCGCACACCGGCCTTCAGGCCGCGCCGAGGGGCGCATGCGCAAGGGTCGTGGTCGCAAGGGACGATGATGAACGACGGTTTCGACCCCGCCCGGCACGAGTTCGCGCAATGGCTCACGCGCGTCGAGCGCAACCAAACCCATCCGAACCAGCGCTGGCGCGACGCCGCGACCCTCATCCTGATCGACCGATCGGGAGCGACGCCGAAGGTGCTGCTGGGACGCCGCCACGCCGGCCACAAGTTCCTGCCCGGCCGTTTCGTTTTCCCGGGCGGCAGGGTCGAGCGCAGCGACGGCCGCATGCCGATCGCGACTCCGCTTCACGCCGCAGTCGAGGCGCGGCTCCTAAAGCGGATACGCCGCCCGAGCCCGCTGAAAGCGCGCGCCTTCGCGCTCGCCGCCATCCGCGAGACGTTCGAGGAAACTGGGCTCCTGATCGGCCGCAAGCAGGAGGGTGCGCGCGGCACGCCGGGCAAGCGCACGACCTTGTTCGATCAGGCCGGCGTCTATCCCGATCTCGCCTCCATGCACTTCGTTGCGCGTGCGCTGACCCCACCTGGCCGGCCGCGCCGCTTCGACACCCGTTTCTTCGCCGCCGATGCCACCGCGATCGCACATCGGGTGGAGGGCGTGATCGGCCCGGATGCCGAGCTGGTGGAGCTCGTCTGGCTGCCGATCACCGAGGTCGAGCGGCTGGAAATCTCGACCATCACCAAGGTCGCGCTCAAGGAGCTGGAAGCGCGCAGCGCCGCCGGTTTCGGCCACGACCTGCCGGTGCCATTCTACCGCATGATGCACCGTCGCTTCATCCGCGAGGTGCTGTGACGATCCCGATACAGCTCGGCAAATACGCACGCTCGGCCAACGCGGGACTCGGGAACCCGGGCCGATGAAACATCCGGAAATTCCTGGAACCGTCGGCGGAGCGCAACGTTCACCTCTGAGGAACCTCGGATAATCCGGAGGGCGAACATGAGCGCCACCGGCCTCGACGTGTTCGACAAGACGCTGCAAACCACCAATACTTGGCTCGACGAGATCATGGCCGAACTGGGCCCTGATCGGCAGGTTGCGTGGCACGCCCTCGGCGCCGTGCTGCGAGCCTTGCGCGACCGCCTCCCGCTCGGGCTTGCCGTGCATCTCGGAGCGCAATTGCCGCTGCTCGTGCGAGGCCTCTATTACGACCAGTGGCGGCCGACCCCGGACGTGTTGAAACAACGGTCGGCGGAGGAGTTCCTCGAGCACGTGTCGGAGGGTTTGGCCAACATCCGGCCGGTCAATTCCCGCAAAGTCACGCAGACGGTGTTTCAGGTGCTGAACCATTACGTCGATCCAAATCAGGTGGAGAATGTGCGCGCGGCGCTCCCCGAGGCGGTGCGTGCCATGTGGCCGATCGGCGCTGCCGTGGGTCACGGGGGTCGTTTCGAGCCCGCGGCCTAGC
Organism: Xanthobacteraceae bacterium; assembly: GCA_045801465.1. GTDB lineage: Bacteria > Pseudomonadota > Alphaproteobacteria > Rhizobiales > Xanthobacteraceae > DATFWC01. The sequence continues at coordinate 23,835 of JBJMSU010000029.1, forward strand.
TTATTCACAACTGGCGTCGTGCCGACCCGGCGGGCGAACGGGCCCGCCAGGAGTCGTCAAGCATCCGCAGGAGGAAACCATGCAAGTCAGCGAAGCCATGAGCCGCAACGTCAAGCTCGCCAATCCCAATCACTCGATACGCGAGGCCGCCTGCATGATGGCGGAGATCGATGCCGGCGTGCTGCCGGTCGGCGACAACGACCGTTTGCTCGGCATGATCACCGATCGCGACATCGCCATCCGCGCGGTTGCGGCCGGCAAGTCGCCGGATACGCCGGTGCGCGAGATCATGAGCGCGGAGGTGAAATACTGCTTCGAGGACGATGATCTCAATGAGATCGCGCAGAACATGGCGGATATCCAGCTGCGCCGGCTGCCGGTGTTGAACCACGACAAGCGTCTGGTCGGGATCGTCTCCCTCGGCGACATGGCTTTGACTGACGGTCCGGTCAACGCCGGCAGCGCCTTGTGCGGAATCTCCGAACCGGGTGGCCCCCATTCGCAGTCCATCGACGGAGCAAGGGCGCGAGCTCGTTGACAACGCTGCTGACATCGCGAGCCGTCGCGCTATCCAGCTTGGCAAAGTCTGGGTTGGTGCCCGCTGCCGGATCGTTCACGCAACGTCGTGGGCGGCGGGAACCGGGCGCCAATTCAGCTCCTCGAGCAGCGTGCGCGCCGCGACGAGGTCAGGCGTGTCGAACCCCTCGGTAAACCAGCCATAGATCGGCGCCAGGAAATCGCGCGCGGCATCGCCTTTTCCCTGCTGATGCCATTGCTTGGCGACGTCGGTCGCGGTCCGCAGTTCCCACAGCTTGGCGCCCTGCTCCCGCGCGGTCGCCAAGCTCGATTGGAGGAGAGCCATTGCGTCGTCCGGGTCGCGCGCCGTGAAGTGCGACTGCAGGCGCATGATTTCCGCCATATACCATTGCTCGCCGGTGATGGCGGCGAGCTCGGCAGCACGCTCGAGCAGATTGACGGCGCCGGCGCGATCTCCGTGCTGGCCCCGCACCTCGGCGACGTTCGCCATGAAGAACGGCAGCAAGGCCCGGTGCCGACCCGAATCGAGCTGTTCGAGACATGCCTGCACGCGATCGAGCAGCGAGGGGTCGCGGCGCAGGTCGGGTTGCGACCAGGCATGGAAAATGATGGCTTCGCGGGTGCCTTTGAACGTCTCGTATTCGGCGTTGATCTGTAACAGCCGGTTATAGAAATCGGTCGCGCCGCGCCGGTTCTTCTGCATCATGCACTGGACACAGGCACGGCGCAGACCCAGGACAAGGCTGATCACGTGGTTCAAGCTTTCGGCATGCCTGACGCCCTTGAGGCACGCGGCGGCGCCTGAATCGGGATACCCCAGCGCGGTCAAGCAAATGCCGAGCATGGTATTGAGCGAGACGGTCTGATCCCGCGCCGTCGCGCCGGACCTGGCATTCCGTTCGAATGCGGCGAGCACAAGCTCCATCTCGTCGCGCGCGTCCTCGAATCGGCCCACCAACAGGTTTGCCCGCAGGCGCGACTGGCGCGCCATCAACAGGACCTCGGGGTCTCCGGTCCGCGCGCCGATTTCGTCCAGCTCGCCGGCGTAACGCAGAATCTGCTGCGTTTCGGAGTGGGTGAAGGCGTAGTTGAGCACGAGCCCGTCATAGATCCGGGGGAGCTGTTTCGTTTCGCCAAGTCCCAGGCAGAGCTCACGCGCGCGCTGGAAAACGCCACGCACATCCTCGCTGCCGGAGCCATGGCAATCGATGAGCGCGCGCCCCAACGCCACCTGCAGATCGAGCTCGCGCCGTTGACGCTCTCCGGAATCCGGAAGACGTTCGAGTTGCGCCAGCGCCTTGCGCAGATGGGCGACGATTTCGGTCAGCGCAAAGCGGCCCGTCGCCTGTTGCGCCGCTTTTTCGTAGTACGCGATCGACCGCTCGGGGGCTCCCCCTTCGGCGAAATGCCAGGCAACCAGCTGTGGCTCGCGCGCGGCGCCGACGACATCCTGCTCGAGCACCTCGGCGAGACGCAGGTGGATCGCCCGCCGGCGGTCGCGCAGCATGGAGGCATAGGCGGCATCCTGGACCAGCGCGTGCTTGAACGTATAAAGCGCGTCGGGCGGCTCCCCGCGCGCGATAATGACGCCAGCCTGGATGAGTTCGCCGAGCGCATGTTCCAGCTGCGGGGCCGGAAGGTTGCTCACGCCCTGCAGCGATTCGAACGAGAACTCCCGTCCGATGACCGCCCCCGTCTGCGCCACTTCCTTGCCGGTGGTGAGGCGGTCGAGACGTGCCATCAGCGATGCCTGCAGCGAGACCGGAACGGCATCTGCCGACAGCGGTGGTCCATGCCTGTCGAGGGGATCGGGCGTGGGTCCCGACGGCGCCGCATCGAGCACCGTTCTCGTCAGCTCCTCGATGAACAGCGGGACGCCGTCGGCATGGGCGACGATGCGCTCGGCAACGTCCTCCGGAAGCCGCCGATCGCCGGCAAGATCGGCCACCAGGAGGGCCGCCTCGCGGCGATCGAGCCCATTGAGGACCCGCACGGTGACATGCGCACGCGCCGCCCAGGAGGGCTGCAGCTCGGGGCGGCTGGTGATGACGAACAGGACCGGGAACTGGTCCGCCGTCTCGATCACGAGGTCCAACAGCTCACGCGTCGTGGGATCGGCCCAGTGGATGTCCTCGAATACGACAACGATCGGCGTCTGCCGCGCAAGCACGCGGAAGTGCTTGAGCAGCACGGCGAACGTGCGCTCCTTGCGGCGCAGCGGCGCCAAGCTCTCGGAGACATCGCTGGTCACGCCCGGGATCGAGAGCAGATCGGCGATGGTGGCGACCTCGCGTTCGGACAGGGCGTCGGGCACCAGCACGCTGCGCAGCTTGTCCCATCTTGCCGCCGCCGAGTCGCCGCGCTGAAAGCCGGCGCTGCGTTCGAGCTGCCGGATCACCGGATGCAGCGGCGTGTCCTGATAGTAAGGCGAGCAGAGAAAGCGCAGCCCCGCACGCGGCCTGTTGCCCAGCTCCTGGTCAAGCGCCGCGATCAGACGGGATTTTCCCATCCCGGGCTCGCCGGACAACAGCAAAACGCGGCCGGCGCCGCTCTTGGCCTGCTCCCAGCGACGCAGCAGCAGCTCCAATTCGTCGCCGCGGCCGACGAGCGGCACCTGTTTCGACCGTAGCGCCTCGAATCGGCTGTCGATCGCGCTCTCCGCGATGACCGCCCAGGCGCCGACCGGCGCTTCGATGCCCTTCAACTTCACTGCACCGAGATCGCGATATTCGAACAGGCCGCCCGTCAGCCGGCGGGTGGTTTCGGCGATCACCACCATGCCGGGCTCAGCCAACGTCTGCAGACGGGCGGCGAGGTTCGGCGTGTCGCCGACGACGGCCGTCTCCAACGACGACCCGGAACCGATGAGATCGCCGACGACGACAATTCCGGTCGCAATCCCGATGCGGGCATTCAGGGTACCCGCAGGCCCGGCGACCGTGTGAAGATGGCTCACCGCCTTGACGATCCCAAGGCCGGCATGCGCGGCCCGCTCCGCGTCGTCTTCGTGCGCATGCGGATAACCGAAATAGACCAGCACGCCGTCGCCGACATAATGCGCGACGAAACCGTCAAAGCTGGCAACCACGCTGGCGACGCAGCCATGATAGGTGGAAAGAACTTCGCGCAGGTCTTCCGGATCGAGTCGCGCGCCGAGCGGCGTCGATCCGACCAGGTCGGCGAACATGACAGTAAGTTGACGGCGTTCGGGCAGCGGAGCCGTCGCGGTGGCGGAACGGAGCGGCTGCGCCGCGGCGGCGGCGCTTCCCATCGCGGCGCCGCATTCGCTGCAAAACCGCTTCCCCGCGGGATTCTCGCTGCCGCACGCTTTGCACTGCCACGGCAGTGGGGAGCCGCAATCCCCGCAGAATTTCTTGCCTTCGGCGACCTGGGCCCCGCAACGCGGGCAAATCATGCGAACCGATCCTCGACGATGGCCCTCGAGCTCCTCATCCGTAAGAAAGCACGGCTTTGCATCGAGAGCAATTCGCGCGAGGCCGGCGTTCGAGGCGGCCGATGCGCTCAACGCGACATAATCTGCTTGCCCACAACCTTGTTTCGGTTAAGCTGATTTTGTCACGATCTCGATGGGCACCGAATTGTCAAACGCTGGGGGCTGCGTCGGGACTGCAACGACGGCGATTGGGGGAACTCATGAGCACGACCGTGAAGTTACTGCGCCAACTCGACAAGACTATGAAGCAGCTTTCAGATCACCATAAGAAAAAGGGTAAGCGGCCGAGCGCCAAGAAAAAGAGGAAGTCATCGGCAAAGGCGGCCGCGAGCTCGCAATAGCTCTACGCTATCGCCACGATGAAGGGCGTGACGCTCGCCGCGGACGTGAAGAAAACTTCGGTCTTGCGGCGGCTTCCGCCCTTCGCCTCTCTCCGCTACCGCAAGGTGCCCGCCGCCGAGGGCGACGTCTGCACGTTTGCGTTGCCTCCCGACGCCGCGCCGCTCATCGTGGAGGCCTGTTCCGGCCGTGCCATGACGCTGGCGCCCGGCGACGCCTTTCTCGGCACGCCGGCCCATCGTGAATCGACCCGGTGGGTCGTGGGCGACATTCCGGCTGGCGGGCTCGCTCCCGGCCGCACTTACTGGATGCTGGCAGATTCGGGACTGGTCGGCGCGCTGATCGGCGACTCGCCACGGGAAAAGATTCATCTCGGCCAGATCAAATATCTCGGCGCCGTCTCCGACGGCGATGGACGGACTTTGAACATCCGTCAGTTCGCCGCCCGTGTCGACGGCGATTTTGCCGATCATGGCGCGCCCGTCATCCTGCTCCTCGGCACCTCGGCCGAGGTCGGCAAGACGACCGCCGGGATCGCCGTGCTGCGCGCGTTGCGAAAGCGCAGGTTTCGCACCGTGGTCGCGCTCAAGGCGACCGGCACCTCGTCATTGACGGAGCTCAACACATACCTGGATTTCGGCGCCACGCGCGCGTTCGACTGCGTCGATGTCGGCCTGCCGACCACATATCCGTCCGGGCGCAAAGGTATCGCTCGCCCGTTCGACCAGGCACTGGACAATTGCTTGTCGCTTGCGGCCGATGCCGTGCTGGTGGAATGCGGCGGCGATATGCTCGGCGCCAATGTACCGGTCTTTCTCGAGCGTCTGAAGCGCAGACGCTCTCGCCCGAAAATCATTCTTGCGGCCGCGGATGCGTTTGGCGCGCTCGGTGCAAAACGAATGCTCAAGGAGATGGGGCTCGCGGTGACCCTGATCACCGGCCCGTGCACCGACACTCCGACTCTCAAGCGACGCGTAGAGGACTTGTGCGGGGTACCGGCCACCAACGCGACGCGGGAGGAGATCCACCACGATCTGATCTCAAGCTAGTACAGCCGCGCGGCAATGCGTGCTCCGCAGGATGGGCAAATTCGCCTGTCGTAGCGCTGCACGGTCGGCGAGCCGCCATAAGGCCAGGGAACGGTGCGATCACGAATTTGCCCACCATGCACCGTTGAGATCGCGCGCCGTTGCCAACCTGCGGAGTCAGGACTTCCGCTCGCCTGTATTAGGGCGTGTACTCATAAATCGCGACTGTGCGGCTGACGTCCGCTTTGCCCCCGAAACCAGCCAATTAGCAGACTGTCTCGGCAGGTCCGAGTCGTGCCAACAGCGGACCTTGCCGGCCGAGCAGAGCCTCGGCGTCGTTAACGTGTATCCGCTCCCAATCGGATGTTGCGACGATCAAAAGCCGCACTCACTCGAGCACGACGGCCTTCGCATTGTCACCTGA
>JBJMSU010000217.1:0-12452 GCA_045801465.1 Xanthobacteraceae bacterium
AGGAGATCGCCCGCATGCTCGCCGGCGCCGAGATCACCGACGAGGCGCGCGCGGCCGCCGAGCGGCTGATCCGGGCGGCGGCAGGGTAATCTTCCGTCCGCAATCGCATCGAGAGTTGAATGGCCCGGCCGCGATCGATACCTGCAACCGCCACGGCGAAAATTCCCGTCGACGACCTGACCGAAGCGCAGGCCAAGGAAGAGCTTGCGCGTCTGGCGGCGGAGATCGCCGAGCACGATGGGCGCTACTACCAGGAAGATGCGCCGACGATCTCCGACGCCGACTATGACGCGCTGCGCCAACGCAACAGCGAGATCGAGGCGCGTTTTTCCGAGCTGATCCGATCGGATTCGCCAAACCAACGCGTCGGTGTGGCGCCGGCGCGCGGGTTCGCCAAGGTCCGGCACGCGCTGCCCATGCTCTCCCTCGACAACGCGTTCAGCGACGACGACGTCAGGGATTTCGTTGCCCGCATTCGCCGTTTCCTCGGTCTCGCACACGACGAGCCGATCGTGTTCACGGCCGAGCCGAAGATCGACGGGCTGTCGCTCTCGGTACGCTACGAACAGGGACGCCTCACCAGTGCGGCGACGCGCGGCGACGGCACGGTCGGCGAGGATGTGACCGCGAACGTCAGAACCCTCGCGGATGTGCCCAAACAGCTTCGCGGCAAAGCAGTTCCGGCGGTCTGCGAGATCCGCGGCGAGGTCTATATGACGAAATCCGCCTTCCTCGCCCTCAACCAGCGTCAGGCCGAGGCCGGCGGGCAGGTGTTCGCCAATCCGCGCAACTCGGCCGCGGGCTCGCTGCGCCAGAAGGATCCGGCGATTACGGCGACACGGCCGCTCGGCTTCTTCGCCTATAGCTGGGGCGAGATGAGCGACATGCCGGCCAAGACGCAGTCCGGCATGGTGAAGTGGTTCGCGTCGCAGGGCTTCAAGACCAACCCGCTGATGAAAGTGTGCGACTCGATCGAGCCCATGCTGGCGTTTCATCACGAGATCGAGCTGCAGCGGGGCGCGCTCGACTACGACATCGACGGCGTCGTCTACAAGGTCGACCGGCTCGACTGGCAGGAGCGGCTCGGGTTCGTGTCGCGCTCGCCGCGCTGGGCCGTCGCGCACAAGTTCCCGGCCGAGCAGGCGACGACGCTGGTCAAGGCGATCGAGGTCCAGGTCGGCCGCACCGGCGCGCTGACGCCGGTCGCCAAGCTCGAGCCGGTGACGGTCGGTGGCGTGGTGGTGCAGAACGCCACCCTGCACAATCCCGACGAGATCGCGCGGCTGGACGTGCGCATCGGTGACACGGTCACCGTTCAACGGGCCGGCGACGTGATCCCGCAGGTGCTCGGCGTCGTGGGGGAAAAACGGCCGCCCGATGCGAAGGCCTATCAATTCCCGACAACGTGTCCGTGCTCGTTGGCGACGCCGGTCGTGCGTGACACCACTGCGACCGGCGAGGAAGGCGCGATTGCGCGCTGTAGCGGCGAGTTCGCGTGCCCCTACCAGAGAACCGAGCACCTCAAGCATTTCGTGTCACGCCGCGCCTTCGACATCGACGGCCTGGGCGAGAAGCAGATCGACTTCTTCTTCGAGCAGGGCTGGATCCAGGAGCCGGCCGACATCTTCACGCTCGAAGAACGCAATCGTGAGCTCAAGCTGCAGGACATCGAAGGCTACGGCGAGGTCTCCGTCGGCAACCTGTTCCGGGCAATCGCCGCGCGCCGCGAGATTGCGCTCGAGCGCTTCATCTATGCACTCGGTATCCGCCATGTGGGAGAAACCACGGCGCGGGCACTGGCGCGCGGTTACGGCTCTTGGGCGGCGTTCCATGACGCCTGCATGAAGGTCGCGGAACACGACGCGGAGACGCGCGAGGAGATGGATGCCCTCGATCAGATCGGTTCGACCGTCATCGATGCGCTCGCCGCCTATTTCCGCGAGGCGCACAATCGCGGCATCGTCGAGCGGCTGACCCGGCACGTGCGCATTCTCGATGCCGAGAAGCCGGCGAAGCACACCGCCGTCGCCGGCAAGACCGTGGTGTTCACGGGAACACTGGAGAAGATGACGCGCGACGAGGCCAAGGGCATGGCCGAGCGCCTCGGCGCCAAGGTGGCTGGATCTGTATCAAAAAAAACCGATTACGTGGTCGCCGGGCCGGGCGCCGGCTCGAAGCTCGCCAAGGCCACCGACCTGGGAGTCACGGTGCTCAGCGAGGACGATTGGCTCAAGCTCGCCGGCCAGTAGGTCGAAGCTCAATCGTCATCGGGCAGTTGCGATCTTATCTCCACCACGACTGTTCGCAACGCGGGAAAATGGACCGACGCGATTTCCCAAATGATCCGATCGTCGCCGATATCATAACTGTGTCGCAGCACGTTTCAATTCCTGCGATCTGCCGCCACGGATTCGTGGGTAACGCGCCGTCATGTGCTTCGGAATATGTCGGGTCGCCTCGGAGACGATCTCAATGCATCGTTCGACTGTGCGCGACATATGAAAGGCTGTCCGGAATGTATCGTAGTCCGCCTCATCAATCGTTGCGACGGCACCGTCGATGGCGTGCAAAATGTCATTCAGCCGCGACCGTATCGATCGGCGCATCGTCGAACACTTTGATGGCGGAGCTAATTATCCGTTCCTTCAGGTCCGGATGGAGCGCGTTGCGGGTAGTGAAATCTACGTTGCGCCCGAGGATATTCGCCAGGAACTCGCGCAGGTCCATGAATGGGACGAATCCGAAACGGTTGTAATCAACATCGGCGAAGAGATCGACATCGGAAGCTTCCTGCACCTCATCTCGGACCGCCGAGCCGTATAGATAAAGCGCCGTCACGCCGAACGCGCGAATGGCGTCGGCCTGGCTTCGAAGCTCGGCAATGATGTCCTTGCGGTGCATGCGCCAAATTTAGCATCGGATCGGATCATTTGACAGCGGCCGGTCGCAATTCACGTCAACCCGTCTGCCGCGGACGCACCAGCAGCCAGAATGCCAGCAGCCCGACGACGGCCTGCGCGAACATAATCCACGCCAGCGCCGCCGTGGCGTGCTCGCCCGCCATCGGGTAGGCGATGAGCTGCGAGATGACGGCACCCCATCCCATCTGCACGCAGCCGGTGACGCCGGACGCGGTGCCGGCCGCTTCGGGCCGCACGCTGACGGCGCCGGCGATCGCGTTGGGCAGCGCCATGCCGTTGCCGACATAGACGACGAACAGGGGGACGAAAATCGTCGTCGGCCCCGGCTCGTCCATGAGCGGAACCAGGACGGCGGGCGCCAGCGTCCCGGCGAACTCGAGGAACAGCCCCCACCAGATCATCGCGTTGCCGCCGTAGCGCACGGAAAGCCAGCCGGCGAGAAAATTGCCCGCCATGTAGCCGACCGAGGCGAATACCAGCCACAGGCCGAGCTCGGTGGCGCTCCGGCCCATGACGGTGATGACGACGTGCGGCGCGCCGCCGATGGTCGCGTAGAACGGTCCGGAGATCATCGCGGCACAGATCACGAAGCCGGCGAAGGCCGGGTCGAGCAGTAGCTCGCGGCTTTCCTTCCATAGCCGGGCCTGCGACCCGGCGGCGAACGGCGGACGCGTCTCCGGCAACGCCAACGCCGCCCATACCACGGTCGCGAGGCTGACGACGGCGATGAACAGAAAGATCGCACGCCAGCCCCACCACGTCTCCAGGATGCCGCCGATCAGCGGCCCGAACATCGGAACCGCCACCACGCTCATGGTGACCCAGCCCAGCATCGATGCGGCGCGGTCCCGTTCGTAGAGATCGCGAATGATCGCGCGTCCCATCACGATGCCGGTGGCGGCGCCGAGCGCCTGAGCGGTCCTGGCGACGATGAGCAGCGTGACGTTGCTGGCGGCCGCTGCCGCGAAGCTGGTCAGCAGCGTGACGGTGAAGCCTCCGAGCAGCACCGGACGCCGTCCGAAACGGTCGGACAGCGATCCGAGCAGCAGCTGGGCGCCGGCGAGGCCGGCGAAATAGAGCGACACCGTGAGCTGCACCAACGCCGGATCGGCCTGCAAAGCGGTTGCGAGCCCCGGCAGCGCCGGCACGATGATGTTGATGGACAAAGGCCCGACCGAGCTGATGGCGATCAGCAGCGCGAGCAGCCGCCAGCCGGCCGTGGTCGTCGGCGGCGGGCCATCAGGGCGATGCGGGGCTTCGTTCACGACGCAGGACGGGCCTGATCAATGTGCGCCGCACGGTCGCGTGGCGGCAGTGAGCCAAGCGCGCGTCTCGGCGTCGACGAGCGGGCCGATGGTTTCGAAGACCCGGGCATGATACGCGTTGAGCCAGCGGATTTCTTCCGGCGTCATCAGCGCGAGCTCGATGAGCCGGCGGTCGATGGGGGCGAGCGTCAGCGTCTCGAAGGTGTTGAGCGGCTTCTCGGCGCCCGTCACCGGGGGAGCCGCGATCACCAGCACCAGGTTCTCGATGCGGATCCCATAGGCACCGGCTTTGTAATAGCCGGGCTCGTTCGACAGGATCATGCCGCGCTTGAGGGCCACCGCCCCGCGTTTGGAGATGCTCGCGGGTCCCTCGTGCACCGACAGGTAGCTGCCGACTCCGTGACCGGTGCCGTGATCGAAATCCAATCCAGCCGCCCATAGCGACTGCCGCGCGAACGAATCGATCTGCGCGCCGGTGGTGCCCTCGGGGAACACGGCGGTGGCGATCGCGATATGGCCTTTGAGCACGCGCGTGAAGCGCGCGCGTGCCTCGGCGCTCGGCTCGCCGACCGCAATGGTGCGCGTGATGTCGGTGGTGCCGTCCTCGTATTGTCCGCCGGAATCGATGAGGAACAGCTCGCCGGGCGCGATCACCCGGTTGGTCTTGCGCGTGACGCGATAATGCACGATCGCGCCGTTCGGACCGGCGCCGGAGATGGTCGGGAACGAGATGTCCTTGAGCCTACCGGTTTCGCGGCGAAAACTTTCCAGGGCGGCGACGGCATCGATCTCGGTGAGCTTGCCGCGCGGCGCTTCGCGGTCGAACCAGGCGAGAAAGCGCACCACGGCGGCGCCGTCGCGCGCGTGCGCGGCGCGCGCACCGGCGATCTCGGTGTCGTTTTTCACCGCCTTCATCAGCGCGATCGGGTCGGCACCGGATGGCGCCTTGCCGCCGGCTTGATTGATGATTTTCGCCAACGCATCGGCCGCGCTGGCCTGATCGAGGCGGAGCCTCTGCTTCGCGCCGCCGTAGGCGGCAAGGTCGCGCGCGAAGATGTGCGGCTCGCGCGTGTCGGCGAGCTCTTCGAGCGCGTCGCGCACGGTGTTGCCGAGCTTGCGGCCGTCGACATAGAGCGCTGGCCGTCCCTCGCGCGGTACGATGGCGAAAGCGAGCGGCAAGGGCGCATGCGGCACGTCGGCGCCGCGGATGTTGAAGGCCCACGCCACGCTCTGCGGGTTGGAAATCACCAGCGCGTCGGCCTTGAGCTTGGCGATTTCGCCGCGCACGCGCTCGAGCTTGGCGGCAGAATCCTCGCCGGCATAGCGCAGGTCGTGCAAGGTCACGGGACCGAGCGGCGGGGCAGGGCGGTCGGTCCAGATCGCGTCGATCGGGTTGGGTTCGGTCGGCACGAGCGCGGCGCCGGCCGCCGCACAGGCCTTGGCGAGCTTCTCGGCAGCATCGGTTGTGTGCAGCCACGGATCGTAGCCGAGCTTGGCACCGGCGCTCAGGCTCGTTTCGATCCAGGTTTCCGGCGGCGTCTCGATCAGATGCGCGACTTCGAAGACACCGCCATCGATCTGGTCGCGTACCTGCAGCGTGTAGCGGCCATCGACGAAGATCACGGCGCGCTCGGGCAACACGATGGCGACGCCGGCGGAGCCGGTAAACCCGGTGAGCCAAGCCAACCGTTCTTCCGACGCCGGCAGGTACTCGTTCTGGTGGCGGTCCGCGCGCGGCACGATGAAGCCGGTGAGCCCACGGCGGGCAAGCTCGGCGCGCAATCGCTCGACGCGGGCGGCCGTCGCGGCGCGCTCATCGGCATCGTCGAAAGTCTGGAATTGGGCCTCGAACATCGCCGGCACTCTATGGGCCGGACGGGGGGCGGGGCAACCGAGCCTGGGTGCATGGCTGCGGCGCATCGTCATGGGGCCGACAAGCCTCGCCGAGCCGGTCGGACCATCACGAGCGTCGCCCAGCCGTCGAGCTCGATGCGGCGTTCGAGCGCTAGCCCGTGCGTGCCGTAGGCCGCCAGCGCGGCGTTCGCCTGGCTGGTCAGCAGGCCGGACAGGATCACCCGGGCACCGGGACGAAGAACGCGCGCCATCGGTGCTGCCAGCTGCTTCAGTGGCGCGAGCAGGATATTGGCGAGAACGAGGTCGTAGGGCGCGCGCGTCCGAATGCGCGCCGCAGCGAGGCCGGTCGCCCGCACCACTTCGATCAGAGGCCCGGCGCGATTGCGCCGCACATTCTCCCGCGCGGCCTTCACCGCCGTGGAATCGATATCGCTGGCCAGCACGGATGAGCGCAGCGCCATCGCGGCTGCGATCGCCAGCACGCCCGATCCGGTGCCGATGTCGAGGATGCGTTCTTGCCGAGGCGATGCCACAATCGCCAATCCCTCCCCCAAAGGGGGAAGGTGGCGCGCGTAGCGCGCCGGGCGGGGGGTAATCCCGGCCTTTCCGTTCACCCCACCCGCCTCGCTTCGCTCGGCACCCTCCCCTTTCAGGGGAGGGATTAGTCGCGTCCGTTTCTTCCGTCGCTTCACCAGCGCATCGAGCGCAATGAGGCAGCCGCGCGTGGTGGCGTGATGGCCGGTGCCGAAGGCGAGCGCGGCCTCGACCTCGATGGCGATGCGGTTGGGGGCGATTGTGTCCCGATCGTGCCCACCATGGACCACGAAACGTCCGGCGGATACGGGCTGCAATCCGGCAAGGCTTGCCTTCACCCAGTCGCGCGGTTGAACGGTCGAGAAGGTCAGCGCGTCCGCCAGTCTTTTCCCGGCGGCCTGGGCGACGAGATCGCGCACGGCCGCGGCGTCGGGCTCTCGCGCAAAGGTGAGTTCCACGGCCCAGCGCCCGTCCTTCTCGGCCACCAGCGCCGCTGCCGCTTGCTCGGTATCGAGGGTTTCCGCCAGCGCGTCCATGATACGCTGGGCGGTCACCGCATCGGTCGCCAGACGGGCCAGATAGGACATGAATCGCCGACGCTTCGTTGCCTGCAGTTCGATTGCCGCAGCGGCATCGCTCGTCGCTGTCGCGACGGGTTCCGCCGAGACCTACCCGTCGCGGCGGATCACGTTGGTGGTGCCCTACACGGCGGGGAGCGGATTTGACACCACGGCGCGCATGATCGGGCAAAAATTCTCCGAGCGCTCCGGCCAGCCGGTGGTCGTCGACAACAAGCCGGGCGCGAGCGGCGCCCTCGGCGCGGAAGTCGTCGCCACCGCTCCGCCCGACGGGTACACGCTGTTGCTGACCGGAACGCCGCTCACCGTCTCGGCGAGCTTGAGCAAGACGTTCCGTGTCAATCCGGTGACCGACCTCACGCCGCTCGGCAATGTTGCGACCAGCGGTCTGGCCCTGGTGGTCACGCAGTCCTTCCCGGCAACGTCGCTCGAGGAACTGCTCGCTCTCGTGCGCGCGCGGCCGGGTCAGTTCAACTATTCGAGCCCCGGCAGCGGAACGCTGCAGCATGTGGGCATGGAGTTGTTCAAGCTGCAGCTCGGATTGGACGTCGTGCACGTCCCGTACCGCGGCGCCGCCAGCGCCTTGACGGATCTGCTCACGGGCCAGGTTCAGTTCACGTTCCTGCCGGTGCATTCCGCGCGCCCGCACGTGCAAAGCGGCAAGCTGCGCATGCTGGCGGTCGCCGGATCGAAGCGCTCGATCTTCGCGCCCGAGGTGGCGAGCTTGGCGGAGCTCGGTTACCCGAGCATCGATTTCGAGCTTTGGTACGGTCTGTTCGGCCCCGCCAATCTCGCGCCACCTGCGGTTCAGCTCTGGGAGCAGGAGCTCGCCGCCATCGCCGCCATGCCGGATGTGAAGGAAAGCCTGGAACGGCAAGGGATGGCGCCGGCTTACTGGGACGCGCAAACCACGGGCGCGCGCGTCAGGGCGGAGGTCGCCCGCTGGCGCGAGGTGGTGGACAAGGCGGGCATCAAGCCGGAATGATAGCGAGGCAGTGCGGTATGAGCTTTGCGGTGAGGATCGCAGCATGAGAATGACGAGACGCGCGATGGTTCAGTTCGCGGCCTCGCTGGCGGCGGCGCCGGCGCTGCCGCTATCGGCCGAAGACTGGCCGTCGCGCCCGATCAAGATCCTGGTGGGGACCGCCGCCGGCGGCAGTCCGGACATCATCAGCCGGGTGCTCGGTGACAAGCTTGGCGAACGCCTCGGCCAGTCCTTCGTCATCGAGAACAATTCGCAAGGGGCCGGTGCGGTGGCCCAGCAGGTCGTCGCCAAGTCGGCGCCCGATGGCTACACCATGATCATGCTCACCGCCGGCTACCCGCCGCAGATGGTGCTGCGCAAGAACACCCCGTTCGATCCGCTCGACGGCTTCGCCTTCGTGACCCTCGTGTGCGGCTATCCGATGGTCTATGCGGTGCGGCCGGATTCGCCGATCACATCCTTCAAGGATCTGTTGGCGCAGGCGAAGGCCGATCGCGCCCGCATCACCTATACGATCAACGCCCTCGGCTCGATTTATCACGTGCTCACCAAATGGATCGAGTTGGAAGCCGGCATCGAGTTGACGCCGATCCCCTATCGCGGAACGGCGGCCGCTGTCAGCGACGTGCTGGCCGGGCGGGTGGACCTCATGGTGGATGCCGCCACCTCGGCGTTCCCGCGCATTCAGAGCGGACAGTTGCGCCTGCTGGCGCTGTCGTCGCCGCAGCATTACCCGTTGATGCCGAATGCGCCGATCATCGCCGAGACGCTACCCAACATCTCCTTCATGTCGTGGCTCGGTCTCGCCATGGCGGCGGGAACCCCGGGCGCGATCGTCGATCGCCTGAACCACGAGGTGCGGCGCGCGCTGACGCTTCCCGACGTGCAGCAGCGGCTGCTGGAAGGCGGCAACATCGCGACACCGTCGACACCGGAGGAGATGCGCCAGAAAGTGGCGGCCGAGATGACGCGCTGGCGCCAAGTCATCGACGCGAGCGGGATCAAGACAGAGTGACTCTCGCGGAGAAATACGCCTGCGCCGAACTGATCCAGGCCTGGGGGCTTTATCGCGATCAGGGGCGGTGGGCGGAGCTTTCCGCCACGTTCGCGCCGGAGGGCGAGATTGCCGTCTCCTGGTTTCGCGGGCCCTTCGGCGCGTTCGTCGAGCAGTGCCGGCAGAGTTTTGCCGCCGGCAATCGCTCGAAGCATCTGATCTGGCCGTCGACCGTGCGTCTCGCCGACAGCCGCGCGGCTGCCGAGACCAATGTCGCCATCCTGGTGCGCCAGACAATCGACGGCATCCCGGTCGATCTGACGTCGTATGCGCGATTTGTCGACCGGCTGGAGCGTCGCGACCGGTGGATGATCGTCGAGCGTGCGGCGGTCTACGAGCAGGATCGGCTCGATCCGGTGCAGCCGTCCGAAGCCTTCAATAAGATGATGAGAACGGCGGACCTGGCTCGCTTTCCCGCCGCCTACCGCCATATGGCGTTTCGCGTGCTGGCGGCCGGCCGCGCGCTCGCGTCGCCGATCCACCACGACGGCTCGCCCGCGACGGACGCGCTCTACGCCCGCTACGATGCCTGGCTCGCCGGCAGGTAATTTGCTCTGGAGGGGAAGACGTCATGCTCTCGATGCCAATGTGCGGCGTGCGACGCAAAGTGAAACGAGTGCTCGCAGCATCGGCCGTTGCGCTCGCGTGCGCCTCGACCGGCGTGCAGGCCGCGTACCCGGAGCGGCCGATCACCTTCATCGTGCCGTTCGCGGCGGGCGGGCCGACCGACATCATCGCCCGCATTCTCGCCACCGCATTGTCGCTGTCGATCGGGCAGAACGTCATCGTTGACAATCGCGGCGGCGCCGCCGGCAATATCGGGATGGGGATCGCGGCGCGCGCCACGCCCGACGGCTATACGTTCCTGCTCACGTCGACCGCCATCGCCGTCAACCCGGCGCTGTTCAGGAATCTGCCGTACGACCCGTTCAAGGACTTCGTTCCCGTCACCGAGCTGGTCAACGCGCCCAATGTCGTCTTCGTGCGCACCGACTCCGACATCAAGACGCTCGCCGATCTGATCGCGCAGGCCAAGGCCAATCCCGACAAGTTCAACTATGCTTCGCCGGGCGCCGGCACCAAGTCGCACCTCACCGGCGAACTGCTCAAGCTGCGCGCCGGCATCAACATGGTGCACGTGCCCTTCCGTGGCGGCGGGCCGGCCACGCAGGCGGTGCTGGCGGGCACCACCCAGGTCGGCTCGGTCGCGCTGGCGCCGGTGGAACCGCTGATCAAGGAAGGGCAGCTCAGGGCGCTCGCCGTCACCGGCGCCGAACGGTGGTTCTCGTTGCCGGAGATTCCCACGATGGTCGAGCAGGGCTTTCCGGGGTTCGTCTCCGACACGTTCAATGCGCTGTTCGCGCCCGTCGGCACGCCGCCCGAGATGGTTACATTCATGATGAAGGAAAGCCGGGCGGCGATGCAGCGACCGGAGGCGCGCGACGCGGCGCGCAAGTCCGGATTCGAGATCGTCGCCGGGACGCCCGATGAGCTGGCCGCACGCCTTGCCACTGAGATTCCGATGGTCAAGGACTTGGTGGCCCGGACCGGCATCAAGCCGGAGTGACGCGGTGCACCCGAGGTGCCGCGTCGACTGCTGAACTTGCACGGTTATGGGATGCGACGATCCCAGGGCAAGAGCTCGGGATGCCCCGAAAGTTCAGTCGCCAAACTCGCGGCCTGCTCTAAGCCTACGCCTGTTCAGGCGAGGGCTGGCGCCTTCAGGGTTGGCAGCCGAGCGGTGCTCCGCTGTCCATCGGCTTTGTTGCGGAGTTCGTCCGCCAAGAGCCGCATTCGCTCTGCAGCGCCCAGGTCGAAGCAGTCGCGCGAAATCGCATCACAGCGCTTTGCAAACTCGCGCATGAACTCGGGATCGGCCATACGTCACCCCCGATTGGCCAAGCTGGCAGTACAGACATCCAGTGTGGCTCTTTTGCGGGCGTCAGCGTTCCAAAATGAGGCGTTTTCGCAGCCAGCGTGGGGATCGCGACCAAACACCACCGCATGAGCCGGAACGCAGAGCGCGAGGCAGCGTGGCTCGGTGGCTGGGACGGGCGATTCCGCCTCCTGCTACGCGCCGGTCGGTGCCCCCCCGGATCGACCAACCCCGAAGCTGGCCGGCGCACTCGCGATACCGGCCGGAGTCGACGCGTTCCGGCGTATGGAGTGTTGCGCGCCTTGAACCGGCCCGGTTGAGATCGAACGCGGGGATCAAGCCTATGTCCAGTCAAGGGAAAGCTCTTGCGATTGCCTGACTTCGGACCAGCTCTACGGCCCACGTTGGAACCGACGAGGACAGGCACTGCCACCAATTAACCATGCGCGGTGAAATGGCGGTCGCGCATGCATCCATAACGGCTCCTTAACTCGCGCGGCGGAAAACTTGCCTCATCGGCAACCAGTTCACAACCAAGTGGAGGATACGCCGTTGAAAGGTCTCTACGCACTCGCATTTGTCTTGTCGTCGTTTGCGGCCTGCGCGCAGACCCCAGGTACCCCGACGATGCTGCTATTCGATTTCGACGACTACTTCGGCGAGATCACGGAAATGAGCACGCTCTCTCCTCCCATCATCGCACCGACGGACGGGAAATCCGGTGAAGCCGCCCATGAGACGAACGACATCGCGGCTGGCGGACCGAACAATGCAGCAGATGCCCCCGTGGGGACGATTCAGCCCAGCGACGAACACGCATCCGTCCAATCCGCGATCTGGTGGGATGACAAGCTGGTCTTCGAGGACACGGCCGAGCCGGGCACGGTGCCTGCCCGGATCGTCGCCCCTGAACAAACGATCGAGAAGTTCGGCGGAGCCTCCGATAAAACCGACGATATCGCAATTGCCCGGTCGAGCGACGCAGCAGATGTCCGAGACGGACCCTTTGGGCACAGCGACGAAACAGCGACCGCGGAACATTCGACCGTGAGTGACAACACACCGAAGCTCGAAGAGACGCCGGATGTCCCCGTCGGCGCGGTCGAGCCCAGTCACGCAAGGACGACGACAGCATGGAGCCCTGGTGAGTACAATCTGACGGTCGGTGAGGCGACCGGGCAAAGCGAGGGGCTCCCTCAGGCCTTCTGAGTCGTCCTTCGCCAAGATCCGAAGATCCACATGCAGGGCCAGGGTTATCTGGCGCTGCATTGTGATCTTTCAGGACATGGGCGCGCGGCCGGTGTGACGTTTCATTGCGACGATCACCATGGCGCCAGCGTGCGCCGCGAGGACGCAGGACCAGCGGCCCCACCGGATGCAAACCT
>JBJMSU010000048.1:0-24785 GCA_045801465.1 Xanthobacteraceae bacterium
TCGTTCCTTATAATCGTTCCAAGGTATTGGCGATAAACGGGTTTATACCTTGACCTGTGGTCGCAGTCGCCACACATGGGGGAACAACTCGCAACAGGAAGAGCCGCTCATGGCCGACGATGCTTTGCCGTCACCAGCGCAAGGGACGCCGCTCGGCGCGGCGCGGCCCGGCTTTTGCGGCCGCCTGCACATGATTGAGGTCGGTCGCGACGTGCGTGGCTTGACCGCGGCGGAGCTCGAAACGCGCCTGGTCGAGCTCGGCTTTGTCGAAGGCGCCTATATCGAGCTTCTGCATGAAGGAACGTTCGGCGGCGATCCCATCGCGGTGCGTGTGGACAACGCCACAGTCGCGCTCCGCCGTCGCGAGGCCATGGCGATCCTGGTGACGTGACCTTAATGAGCGTCATGAGCACGGCGGGCGATGCGAGCCCGTGGTCGTTTGCCCTGGTCGGGCCGCCGAACAGCGGAAAAACCGCCCTGTTCAATGCGCTCACCGGCAGCCGCCAGAAGGTTGCCAATTATCCCGGCGTCACGGTCGAACGCAAAGCCGGCCTGTTGCAGACGCCGTCCGGCCGCCACGTCACACTGATCGATCTACCCGGCACCTATTCATTGCGGGGCCGCAGCCCCGACGAAGAGATCACCCGCGATTTCGTGCTCGGACGCCTCACCGGCGAGCTGCGCCCCGATCTGTTGCTGTGCGTGGCCGATGCCACCAATCTCCGTTTGGCGCTGCGTCTGGTGTTGGAGCTCAAGCGAGTCGGGATCCCGCTGATGCTCGTACTGAACATGTTCGACATCGCGCGGCGCCGCGGCATGGACATCGATCTCGAGCGCCTGTCGAGGGAGCTTGGCGTGCCCGTGGTCGCGGCCATCGCGGTGCGCCGCGGCGGCACCGAAGAACTGCTCCGCCAGGTCGACGCGACGGCCACCGGCGGACGGCTCGTCGAATCGACCTGGACGCCGCCGACGGCTGCGCAATTGCGCGCCGCGCAAAAGGAAGCGGACCGCATCATCGAGGCGGCCGTGCGGATGCCGGCAAAGCCCGACACGCTGACGACGCGGCTCGACTCCGTCCTGCTTCATCCGGTCGCCGGTCTCGTCATTCTGCTCGGCATCTTGTTCATCATGTTTCAGGCCGTGTTCACCTGGGCGCGACCGCTGATGGACTTGATCTCGGCCGGTTTCGATGCCCTTGGAGCGCTGGCGCATGATGCGATTCCCGACGGCTTGTTGCAGAGCTTCATCCAGAACGGGGTGATCTCCGGGGTCGGCAGCGTCATCGTCTTCCTGCCGCAGATCCTGATCCTGTTCCTGTTCATCCTGCTGTTGGAGGATCTGGGATACATGGCGCGTGCCGCGTTCCTGATGGATCGCATCATGGGCGGCGCCGGCCTGCATGGCCGCGCCTTCATCCCGCTTCTGTCGAGCTTCGCCTGCGCCATTCCCGGCATCATGGCCACAAGAGTGATCGACAATCGGCGCGATCGATTGACCACCATCCTGGTGGCGCCGCTGATGACCTGCTCGGCGCGCATTCCGGTGTATACGCTGATCATCTCCGCCTTCATTCCGCCGACCTATGTCTGGGGCTGGATCAGCCTGCAGGGCATGGTGATGTTCGGCCTCTATGCCGCCGGGATCATCAGCGCGCTCGCCGTCTCTTTCGTCGTCAAGCACTTGTTCTGGCGCGAGGAGCACACGGCCCCGTTCATGTTGGAAATGCCGGACTACAAGCTGCCGCGCCCGCGCAGCGTCGCCATCGGCCTGATGATCCGCGCCAAGATATTCCTGCAGCGCGCGGGCACGACCATCTTCTCCATGATGGTTCTCATCTGGTTCCTTGCCTCCTTCCCGCGGCCGCCGGAGGGCGCGCACGAACCCGCCATCAATTTCAGCCTGGCGGCCATGCTCGGCAATGCCATTCAACCGGTCCTGGCGCCGCTCGGATTCAACTGGCAGATCAGCGTGGCGTTAATCCCCGGCATGGCGGCGCGGGAAGTCGCGGTCGCGGCGCTCGGAACCGTCTATGCGATCGAGGGCGGCAAGGAGGCGGCGGAACAGATCGGCCAGGCGCTGGCCAGCAAATGGTCGCTCGCAACCGCGCTTGCGTTGCTCACGTGGTACATTTTTGCCCCGCAATGCGCATCGACTCTCGCCGTGATCCGGCGCGAGACCGGCGGCTGGCGCTTCATGGCGATCACCTTCGCGTACATGCTGGCGCTCGCCTACGGGGCCGCCCTCGCCACCTACAATATCGCCGTTGCGTTCGGAGCGGGTTAGCAACAGATTGCGCGATCAGTGCAGGACGCGCTTGTGCTCCCGGGCGGCGACGCCTGACGATGACGCAAAGCGACGGTGCTACTGCGAGCTCAGCGAGTCTGCAGCATCTGCTGGAGTATCTCTTCGACTGAACAAGGCGAAATCCCAAGCTCGCCAAACCCCGGGGAGTCCGGTGATGCGACGTTGTCGACTTCCATCAGCTCCACTTGGTTGCGGGTAACGGGGGACCGCGGCAGCATTTCACTCATGCGGGCCAGGACGTGCCAGACGGCAAATGGAAGCGGAACGAGCGTGGGCTTGAGCCCGGCCTCCCGTGCAATGATACGCACGAGTTCTTCGTAAGCGTAGATCCGCGGGCCGCCGCACTGAAAGGTCACCGCGCGTGTCTCGGGGCGCTGCATCGCTACGGCGGTCGCCGCCGCCACGTCGTCGACATAGGCTGGCTGCAATCGGGTCCGGCCGCTGCCGAACATCGGATAGACCGGAAGTCTGCGGATAAGGTTGACGATCGTGGTCAGGAATGCGTCATCCGGTCCGAACATCACGGCCGGGCGAACGATTGTCGCACCGGCAAAGGCAGCCCGCACCGCGAGCTCGCCTTCACCCCGCTTGCGAATGTAGGGAGACGAAGAGATGGGATCGGCCCCGATGCCGGAAATGTGGAGGAGCCGCTCGACTCCGGCGCGCCGGGCCTGGGCGGCCACGAGTTGGGCGGATTCTACGTGCACGGCATGAAATGTCTCCTGTCCGCGCTCGACGTAGAGGCTCACCGCATTGACGACGCCATAAGCGCCGGCAACAGAATCGGCGACCGACCGCTCGTCGCGAATATCGGCTTTCGTCAACTGGAGTTGCGGATCATCGGGCCCAAACAGCCCGCGAGCGCGATCGGGATGCCGCGCCGAGACCCGAACGGAAAAATCCCGCTGACGAAGATGGCGAACGACGCGACGGCCAAGAAACCCGGTTCCGCCGAATACGGTCACGGTGCGATTGTTCGTGTCCGCCATCGCTCGACTTGATCAGCTGGTGCTGCACCGCAGGGGTAATGTGGATGGCTCTGTGGCCGAAAACACCCTGCCGGGATCGGGGTCGCATCCGCGATCAGTGCTTGCTGCCAAGCTCGACAATGGCGTCGGTCGGTTCGGGCTCGTGCGGCGCCAGCTTCGTCAGGTTCTCGTCGCTCCAGTTGGCGAGATTGACCACTCTTCCGGCCTGAACGCCCGCCTCGGCAGGTTCGGCCGGCTCCACGATGTTGAGTCCGTTGCTGTCGAGAAAGAAAGTATGCTCCCCGAACAGCTCATTGAGCTGCGAAACCGCCGGGTGATCGTCGGGAATGGCCTGGGCCTCGAATTGGCTCAAAGTCCTCTCGACCTGTGTGGCAGTCAATTTCATTGCTTGCTCCTTCGTGTTGGACTTGCGCGACAAGGCCACGCGCCACCGCGTGCTACGGGGGCCTCCCACGTCGAGGTGGTCAAACGGCATAGGTCATCCGCTCATCCCGCGGAGACTCACGTAGGGTGTCCCGCCGTATGGTCAACCGAAAATTCGAAACGGCAGCGCAACGCAGCGGACAGCATCACGCGCCCTGCGGCCTGAGCATCCCGCGCCGGACACTTGCGGCTCGTCGCGCTCGCGCTGCTGGAAGCAAGTTCTTGGAATCGTTCGCGCTATTGTCAACGCCAGAAACCCTCCTGCCTGGCGATGAAATGGTCTATTCCGGCCGGGCGCGATCCTTCTCGCCTTGATCTGTCGATACATGTGGTCGCGATGTGGTCGCGACATGGCGAAGTCGCCCAGATTGGCCGTGCTCGTGGCGGCGGCCGTCTCCTGCATCAAATGTCGTCAGGCCGGGTCCGAGCCTCGCGCTCGCGGCTGAACAGCGGGATTGGCCAGCCGCAGGCTCAAGCCTTTTTCGAACGCCACGATCTGTTCGAACGTCTCGCCGAAATACAGCTCGAAGTTCGGCCATTCGGCCCAGCCGAGATGCGGGGTGCACAGCACGTTCGGCATCGACAGGAACGGGTGATCGCCGTTCATAATCGGCTCTTGCTCGTACACGTCGACCGCCGCATAGCCGGGCCGGCCGTTCTTCAGCGCCTGCAGCAAGGCGCCCGGCGCGATGAGCTCGGCGCGCGCAGTGTTCACGAGCAAGGCCGTCGGTTTCATCCGGGCGAGATCGTCCGCGCCGACGATCGCGCGTGTGTCGCGGGTGAGCCGCACATGCAGCGACAGCACGTCGGCGCGCACGAACAGGTCTTGCTGGCTTGCGGCCGCCGCGTAGCCGGCCGCCGCGGCTCTCTCCAGTGACGCCTTCTGGCCCCAGACGAGGATCTCCATGCCGAGACCGCGGCCGCCTTCGGCGACCAACCGGCCGATATGGCCGAGGCCGAAGATGCCCAGCGTCGATCCGCGCAAGCGGTGCGACAGCGTGCACGGCCACCGGCCGCGTTTCATGCGCTCGGCTTCGAGCGCCACGTTGCGGCGAGACGCCATGATCAGCGCGAGCGTGAGCTCGGCCGGCGCGACGGGCGAATTGCTTTTTCCCGTCACCACCGCAATGCCAAGCTCGGTGCAGGCGGCGAAATCGATGACGTGCGAGTTGCGCCCGACCAGCGCGATCAATCTCAGCTTCGGCAGCCGCTCGAGAACGGCACGCGAGAGCGCAACCCGCTCACGGATCGCGACCACCACGTCGGCGTCGCGCAGGCGCTCCACGAGCTCGGCCATATCGCGTGCCGGCTCGCGGTAGCGGGTGACGTTGTGATGGCGGATCAGCGCATAGCAATCGAGCCGATCGACCAGATCCTGATAATCATCCGGTATGACGATCTTCATCCTCGTGCCCCGCTTCCGTGTGCTCCCTAAAGTGCCGCTTGGTCGGCTTTGCCAAGCGTGACTGTAAACCGCCCGCCCCCGAAGCGCACAAGGCCGCTCGGTGGCACAAGACAGCCGTCATGAGCCGACGAGACGATATGGGTCGCGGCAGCAGCGCGGAACCGTTGGGGCTGGCCGGCAGTTTCTAGGGTTAGACGAGCCGCGGTGAACGAGCAGCCGCAAAGTGCACTGCGCAACAATGGAGGGGCAGGCTCAAATCACAGGAAGGGAGGTACCCCGCCGATGATCCGTAAGCTGAAATCGGGCGCGTACCGCCTGTATTCCCGCAATGTCAATCCGAAGACCGGCAAACGCCGGAACCTCGGCACCTTCAAGACCCGTGCCGCGGCGGAGAAGCACGAGCGCGACGTGCAGTATTTCAAGCGTGCCGGGTGATGCGGCGATTCCCACAAAGAGGCCAAAAACGGTGCGCCGGGCCGGCAACAATTGCTCGCTCCGGCGGCATGCGCGGTCGCGCGTGCGTGCGCCTGTCGGACGTGCTCGGACGCATCGATCAAGCCTCTGACTGGCGTTCTGGAGCTATTTCTCTTTGCGACGCGTCGCCTCGACGTACCGAAATCGGGCAAGTTGGCGGGAACTTCTCCCCGCGAATCTGTTTGTCCCGGATGCCAGGCGGCTACGGCTCGCTTGCTTCAATGGACAGCGCAGCCTCTCAGTGCGAGGAGGAAGACATGCAACTATCGACGGTCTCGCTCGCCGTCGCGGTTCTCACTGCCGCGTGGGTCTTGTCCATTCCGGCAGCCAACGCGCAGGCTCCATCGCCGTCTTCGCTCTCCGCGCAATCGCAGACCCACAACATCCCGGACGAGAGGCTCGATGCGGCTGCGGCCGCCCTCGAACGCGTGGTGAGCCTCACCCAGGATTACCAAGGACGAATGTTCGCAGCGCCGCCGTCGAAACAGGACCGGATTGCCGAAGAGGCCAAGCGCGCCCTGGTGAAGGCGGTTACCGATCAGGGGCTGTCGATTGCCGAGTACGCCTCGATTCTGGAGGCGGCACAGAAGGATCCTGACTTTCGGGGAAAACTCCTTCAGCGCATGAATCCATCGGCCAATTGATCGCCGCGTCACGGCTTCAAGTGCAGATCCGCCCAGTGTCCCGATTCCGAAGTTCGCAATCTAAGACTCGCGAGGCAACCGTATGAGAACTTCGGGCTCGCGGCACTCGCGGCGAATCAATGCGTGCTCCCGAATTCGACAATTGCGTCGGTCGGTTCGGGCTCATGCGTGGCGAGCTTCGTCAGCTTCGCATCGCTCCAGTTGGCCAGATTGACGATTCTCCCGAGCTGAACGCCCGCCTGGGTGGCTTCGGCCGGCTCGACGATATTGAGTCCCTTCCTGTCGAGAAAAAACGTGTGATCTCCGAACAGCTCATAGAGCTGCGGGACCCCCGGGTGATCATCGGGAATCGCCTTCGCTTCGACCTGACTCAGAATTCGTTGCACCTGTGCGGGAGTCAATTTCATCGCCGACTCCTTCGGATTTGCACCAGTCACGTGCAACCGCGCGATAAGGGGCCTGACACGTCGAAGTCGTCGAAAGCCCTGTCGTTCGCTCACCCGCTGCGACACACGTAAGACGTTCCAGTCGGTCGTCAATGGGCCATCGAACGAGAAGCAGGGGCCGTCGGCTTACGGATTGCGTCATTGCCGATAAAGGAAGGCCACGCCTGGTTCGGCCAGAGCCCACGGGTCCTCTATGGCCAGCGCAACAAACGCGGGCAGTGCCGATCCCCGTCAGACCGGGAAAGCCCATCCGACATTGCGAACAGCGATCCCTCGGCTATCGCGTACGGCTTCCTCAGAACGCGTCCGGGTTCTCGGCGACCGGCAGATCCTTCGCCTTCACCATCAGCTCGAAGGTCGAAACGGTGGTCTGCGCCGCATAGGTGACGCCAGCATTTGGCTTCAGCATGAAAACGGCGCCGGCGCCCACGAGGACGGCGGCGGTAACGATCGCGATAGTGCGCATCAATGGCTCCTCTGGCGTGATCCCGATGAGACGGGAGCCGCCCGTCGGCCGTGAGACGCAGCCCGGTGAGGATAGGTTCAAAACGATCCTGTGCGGCCGCACACGCGCGGCGCCTAACGTGCGTCTCCGCACAAAGCACGGCCGAAACGCTCCCTGCCTTTGAACGCGAGATCGGCTCGGGCGACCAAACGGCCAGCCCATAGGCCCCAGCTCGCAACAGGACGACCCATGATCGGATTTGCCAAGCTCGCCTGTCCTCTTGCCGTTCTCGCGGTTCTTTCCCTTACCGGCGCGCCGGCCAAGGCGCAGTTCGCCGGGATGGATGAGGGCCAGATGCAGCAATTCGCTCCCTTGCTGGAGATGATGAAGGAGAAAATGGGCAAGCGCCGGTTCGGCCAGTTGATGCAGACGATGGGGCCGATGATCCTGCAGATGGAGGAGCAAGGCGGCCTCTCGGGCCTGACGGGCGGCAACATGCCGGCCACGGGCAGTCTGGAACTGGGCCAGATGATCGGCCTGATCGGCCCGATGACAGACTTGGTCCACCGCCGTAACGGCAAGGGCCGTCGTCATCACCGGTGAAGGTTTTGCGGAGGGAGCACGCTCGCCGGCCCGCCATCGTGGCTTGACAAACGGCCCAACTGTTAACGGCTAGTATACTTTGGTTAATACATCCCTTCGTTCGTGCCGGATTTCTGGTATTCATTCGTAAATACTTTGCTGCTATCAGTACTTGACGAAATTACACTCGCTCGGATTCCAGGCGCGGTCTTCAGTTATGCTAACGGCCATCATCCTCGTCTGCTCCCTCGCGATCACGCCTGACCTTCGGGAGTGCAGCCGCGACAATGCGACGAACGTGATGCAAGTGCCGGAAGAGTTCTCCCTGCCCTCGCAATGCTTCATCCGCGGCCAGGCTTTCCTGGCCCAAACCTCGATTGGCCGCGAGATGGCAGACAACGAGCGGGTCAAGGTCGTGTGCACGCCGACCCACAAGCTCACCGCCGGCCGTCGCATCATCTGAACCCGGCAGTCGCTGCGGGATAAGCGACGGTCACGCCGGTGCGTGAGCGCGCGCTCTTGCGCGCACGCTCAACGCTTCGATGACCTCCTCGGCCGTCAGCACGTCGCCGAAATGGAGATAGAAGGCGATCAGCGCGTTGGCGTGCTCCTGGTCGTTTGCGGCGGCATTGCCGTCGCTCACCATGATGGTCTTGAAGTTCAGCATCATGGCGTCGCGCGCCGTCGACTCGCAGCAGACGTTGGTAACGCATCCGGTGATCAGGACGGTGTCGATGCCGCGCGCGCGAAGCTGCTCCGCCAAGCCCGACGAGCCCTGGATGAAGGCGCTGTAGCGCAGCTTGGTGACGATCAGGTCGTGCGCCTCGATCGCGAGCTCCGGCCAGAAGTCATAGCCGAGCGAGCCTTCCGCCAGGGCGTCGAGCCGCCGCTGCCGGGCCTCCGGCGTGAGCAGGTCGTAGTACGTCGACCAATCCTCGAGCGTTTCTGTTGCCGCCTTGGTGCGAATCCAGGCCACGGTGCCGCCGGTCTCGCGCAGCGCTCGCGCCAGCCGATTGACGTTCGGGACAATGCGCGGCGCCATCTCGCACAGCGTATGGGCCACGTCCGCGAGCATGAACGCGTTCTGCAGGTCGACCACGATGAGCGCGGTCCTGGCCGCCTCGATCGTATCGAACGCGTGAACTCTTCCCCGTTTCTTCACGACGCGCTCGACGATGTGTGGCGGCATCGTGAATGCGTGCATGGCTTTGCCCTTTCTCCCGACCCCCGCATCGGCTTCGAGTTTGCTCCACTTTTCCCGTCCTGACCACCCTATCGACGCTTTTGTGGTGCCCCCCTCATTGTCCCGGCAGGCGTCGGCGGTGGCGCCCGTGGCTCATGCCGCACGGAACAGGCCGGCAAATATGGTGTTGTCAAATTGATCCCAGGCGAGAGGTGGCGACAAATGACTTCACAGGACGAGCGCAAGAAGCCAGGCGAAGCCGATCGCGATGACGACGGGCGACCTGCGAAAACGCAAAGCGACCTGCGCAAGGACGGCAAAGAGCGACGGCAGGAGCCGCCGGCCGGCGAAGAGATCACGGGCGAAGGCAGCCCGGGCCTGACGATCACCGGTGGCAGCGGCCACGCGTGAAGAGATTTTCCTGGCAGGCGTCAAAAGCCGTGGACCGAATTCGGTTACGCCGGATGCGAAGGGCGCCTGTCAAACATACGAAGGGCGTTCCCGCCGGGAATTCCGTATAGGCGCTGCGCATAACCAAGCATGGCCCGCGCGTGCTCACCCGCCTGCTGCCCTTCACCTTTGCGCTCCTGTGGGCGTCCTCTTATGCGGCGGCCAAGATCGGCCTGGCCGACATCACGCCATTCGCCTTCGTGGCCCTGCGTCTGGCGATCGCCGCAGCGGCGGCAGCCCTGTTGCTGCCGGCGCGACAGACCGCGTGGAAGGCGCTCACCCGGACGTGGCCGCATCTGCTGGTGGGCGGTGCCTTGGTGCATGGTCTGGCGCTCGCGACCACGCACGCGGTCCTGATCTCGGTCGGCGCCACGGCGACCGCGCTGGTGCATGCCTTTCATCCCATCCTCACCGCCGCGCTTGGCGTGCTCCTGCTCGGCGAGACGTTTCGCGCCTGGCAATGGGCGGGCGTGATCATCGGATTTTGCGGCGTGCTCGTCGGTGTGCCGCTCAGCGCCGGCGAGAGCGCGCTCGTGCTGCTCGCCTTGAGCCTCGTCGGTCTCTCCGGGGGCACGCTTTATCTCAAGCGGTTCTGCCGAGATGTTCCGCCGTTCGAAGCCACGATGGTCCAGCTCGTTGGCGGCGCCATGCTCGCCGGCTTGGCCACTTTGGCGCTGGAGACGCCGCACGCGCATTGGACCACGAGTCTCGTGGCTGCCATGGCGTGGAACACGTTGCTCATGTCGGTTGGCGGCATGGCGCTCTACAATTTCATTCTCATTCACTATGGAGCCGGCCGCGCCGCCTCGTCGTTCTTCGTGGTGCCGGGCGCGGCCGCGCTCATCGCCTGGCTGGTGCTCGGCGAGACCTTGTCGCCCCTCACCGTGCTCGGCCTCGTGGCCGCAACCGTGGGCGTCGCGCTCGTGTGGTGGCGACGAGACGCGGAGCCTAGATGAGCTTTGACGAAATTCGGGAACGCATATCCGGGCAGTTCGAAAAACAGACTTGCTCAATCGGCCTATGGCGGTGATACGGTGTCGCGGGGGATCATTGTCTGTGACGATTTGTGTACCGGGCTCCTGCCTCCACGCCCGAGCCCTCAGGGAGAATGACATGAACGATTTCAAACGTCGGGACTTCTTGAAAGCTTCAGCAGCTTTCGCCGCCGCCGCGGCAGCCGGCGGCTTCAGCTGCGTCGAGATTGCTTCCGCCGCGCCGATCGACGTTCCAACCATCGACAAGCTGACGATGCGGGTCCTGATCGATCAGGCGCATGATCAATTCATGCGGGGGAGTACGGTCAACGGTGTGGTGCACGAGGCGCCCGGGGCTGGACGCAGCGCCGACGCCCGCAACGTTCTGCACAATCAATGGGGGCTCTCGCTTCTGCTGGAGTCGCAACGCGAGCAGGAGCAGCGTACTGTCATGCTCGACTTCGGCTATACCGCCGAGGCGCTTGCCAACAATCTCGGCCTGCTCAAGGTCGATCCGAGCAAGATCCAGGCGCTGATCGTCAGCCACGGGCATATCGACCACTATGGCGGCCTCATCGGTTTCCTGGAGAAATATCGCAGCGTGCTCCCGGCTGACCTGAAGCTTTATGCCGGCGGCGAGGACAATTTCTGCCACCGCCTCAGGGGGACCACGCCGGGGCAGTTGGCTGAGGGCGGTACGCTGGATCGCCGCGAGATCGCCGCGCAAAAGGTGACGACGGTGCTGTGCGAGGCGCCGACCGTGGTCGCGGGCCATGCCTTTACGACCGGCAAGATCAGGCGCAACAGCATCGAGCGCGTGCTGCCCAACGGCTACGTCGACTACAGCAAGGAGGGGGCGAGCTGCGAATACAGCCACTACACGGCAGCCGAGCTGCAGGGGAAGTTCGTGCCGGACGAGCACGTGCACGAGCACGCCACCTGCTTCAACATCCGCGGCAAGGGCCTCGTGGTGATCAGCTCGTGCGGTCACGTCGGCATCGTCAATTCGGTGCGGCAGGCGCAGGAGGTCTCCGGTATCCAGAAGGTTCACGCGATCGTCGGCGGCTTCCATCTCGGGCCGGCCCCGGCCGACTACCTCAAACAGGTGATCGCCGAGATCAAGAAGCTGGAGCCCGACGTGGTCGCTCCGATGCACTGCAGCGGTCTGAACTTCCTGCTGGAGGCGCAGGCCCAGATGCCGAACAGCGTCATCGCCACGTCGACCGGGAGCCGCCTGATCTTCAGCGCGTAGGGAACGCCGATGCGACTGACGCGGCGGCGCATGTTGGTGCCGATGCTTCTCGGCCTCGGCAGCCTGGGCCTGCCGGCGCGCGCGCAGTCGCCGCCCGAGCGCTCGGCCGCCGAGCTGATGGACGCGGTGATGTGGAACCGGGAGCCGATCGGCGGGCCGTTCGTGCTGGTCGATCACACCGGCAGGCCGAGGACCGAGGCCGACTTCCGCGGCAAGCTGCTGCTCGTCTATTTCGGCTTCACTTCTTGTCCGGACGCGTGTCCCACCGACCTGCAGGCGATCGGTTTAGCGCTCGATCAGCTCGGAGCGGCCGGAGATGCCGTGCAGCCGCTCTTCATCACCCTCGACCCGGAGCGCGATACGCCACAGCTCTTAGCCGACTATGTGCCGTTATTTCATCCCCGCCTGATCGGGTTGAGCGGCGACGCGAGCTCAATCCGGCAGGCCGCGCGCGCATATAAGGTGTATTATGCCAAGGTGGCGACGGCCGATCGCTCCGATTACACGGTCGACCACTCGGGTTTCATCTATCTGATGGATCGGGCCGGGCACTATCTCGGGTTTTTTCCGCCCGGCACATCGCCCGACCGTATGGCGGATGTTATCCGGCCGTTGATCGATGGAGCGCACGGCCCCTGAACCTTGTCATGCCGGGAACCTCCCTGCCCGCGCGACCGCCAGCGGAACCCGCATGCGCCAGCGATATGAGCGCCGCTGACGCTCGTGCACCTCACATCCGAAACACCCCGAACCGCGTCTCCGGGATTGGCGCGTTGAGGGCTGCCGAGAAGGCGAGCGCCAGCACGCGCCGCGTCTCCTGCGGCGTGATGATGCCGTCGTCCCACAGCCGTGCCGTGGCGTAGTAGGGATTGCCCTCTTCTTCGTAGCGCGCGCGGATCGGCGCCTTGAACGCCTCCTCTTCGTTGGCCGACCAGGTGCCGCCCTCGGCCTCGATATTGTCGCGCCTGACCGTGGCGAGCACGGAGGCGGCCTGCTCGCCGCCCATCACCGAAATGCGCGCGTTCGGCCATGTGAACAGGAAGCGCGGCCCGTAGGCGCGGCCGCACATCCCGTAATTGCCGGCGCCGTACGAGCCGCCGATGATCACGGTGATCTTCGGCACCTGGGCGCAGGCGACCGCCGTCACCATCTTGGCGCCGTCCTTGGCAATGCCGCCCGCCTCGTAGTCGCGCCCCACCATGAAGCCTGAAATGTTCTGCAGGAACAGAAGCGGAATGCGTCGTTGGCAGCAGAGCTCGATGAAATGCGCGGCCTTGAGCGCCGATTGCGAGAACAGGATGCCGTTGTTGCCGAGAATGCCGACCGGAATGCCGTGGATATGGGCGAAGCCCGTCACCAGGGTCGACCCATAGAGCTGCTTGAACTCGTCGAACTCGGAGGCATCGACCAGCCGCGCGATCACCTCGCGCACGTCGTATTGCTTCTTGAGGTCCGTCGGCACGCTGCCGTCGAGCTCCTTCGGGTCGTACGCGGGCTCGCGCGCAGCGTTCAGCGGAATGGCGACGCTCTTCTTGATATTCAGGTGGCCAACGATGCGGCGGCAGAGCGCCAGCGCGTGATCGTCATCCGCCGCATAATGGTCGACGACGCCGGATTGCCGCGCATGCACGTCGGCGCCGCCCAAATCCTCGGCCGACACGACCTCGCCGGTCGCCGCCTTCACCAGCGGCGGCCCGCCGAGGAAGATCGTGCCCTGCCGGCGCACGATAACGGTCTCGTCCGACATGGCCGGCACGTAGGCGCCGCCCGCCGTGCACGACCCCATCACCACGGCGATCTGCGGGACACCGAGCGCCGACAATGTGGCCTGATTGTAAAAGATGCGGCCGAAGTGCTCGCGGTCGGGGAACACGTCCGTCTGATGCGGCAGATTGGCGCCGCCCGAATCGACGAGATAGATGCAGGGCAGCCGGTTCTCGCGCGCGACCTCCTGCGCCCGCAGGTGCTTCTTCACCGTCATCGGATAGTAAGTACCGCCCTTGATCGTGGAATCGTTGCACACGATCATGCATTCGCGGCCCTCGATCCGTCCGATGCCGGTGATGATCCCGGCGGCGTGGATGGCGTCGTCGTACATCCCATAGGCGGCGAGCGGCGAGAGCTCGAGGAACGGCGCGCCCGGATCGATAAGCCGCATCACGCGGTCGCGCGGCAACAGCTTGCCGCGTTCGCGATGGCGCTCGCGGGCCTTGGGCGAGCCGCCCGCCGCAGCCTCGGCGCGACGCTGATGCAGCTCGGCAACGAGCGCGGCCATCGCGGCGCGATTCGCTGCAAACTCGTCCGAATTCGTGTCGATCTGGGACGCGATGAGCGCCACCTCAATCCCTCCCGTTCCTGTGCGTCACTATGGCCTCCCGGTCATACGAAGTGAACGCCCATTAATGGCTCATCACACCGAGATTGCGCGGCGCGCTCAGCCATTTACCGGCTGGCCGGAACCCGGCGCTGACACTCGCGTTCTTGTTGGGACGGAAGGTCGATGGCACGAGGGTGACGCAAGGAGGAATTTCTCATGAAAAGGACTTTGTTGGCGACGGTTGCAGCGACCGCCCTGGTGGCGGGCACGATCGCTGTTGCCGCCCAAGGCATGCAGGGCGGCGGCGGTGCCGGCGGCGCCGGTACAGGTGGCGGCGGAGCGCCATCAGCGGCTCCGGCGGAAAAGATGGGCCCGCCGACGGGCGGCGGCACGACCGGCCAGGGCACCGGGTCGCAGATGGATCGCGGCAGTTCGGGCGGCCAGATGGACCGCGGTCAGAGCCAAGGTGAGCGCGGTGGCCAGGGTGCTGGCGAGCGTGGGCAGAGCGGAACCACGCAGAACCGCGATCAAACACAGCCGCGCACCGGTCAGGGCGAGGGCAGCCCCAAGGGGCAAACCGGCCAGACCGGCCAAGGCGGCCAGGACGGCGTCCGTCAAGGCCAGGGCGGCACCAACCAGAAGACGGGCCAGGGCCAGACCAGCACCGGCTCGGCCTCTCTCAACACCGAGCAGCGCACGAGAATCCGTGAAACGGTGCTCAGGGGCGGCAATGTCAACCGGGTGTCGAATGTGAACTTCAACATCAGCGTCGGCACGGTGGTGCCGCGCTCGGTGCATCTGGTGGCAGTGCCCTCGACGATCGTGGAAGTCCATCCGGCGTGGCGTGGCTTCCTCTACTTCGTCGTCAACGACGAGATCATCATCGTCGAGCCCGGCACGCTCAGGATTGTCGCGGTCATCACCTGACCGCAGGGTCGTGCGATATCGTGAAGCGGAAGGGCGGCTCGGCCGCCCTTCTTTTTGCAACATGTTGCGCCAACACGGCCGCCGGTCACGACATCGTTCTCGCCATGTCTCGTCGCAGCCACGTGAGCGCCGGAATCCTCGCCTACCGGCTCAAGGACGGCCTGGAGGTACTGCTCGCGCATCCGGGCGGTCCGTTCTGGGCAAAGAAGGATGCCGGCGCGTGGTCGATCCCTAAGGGGCTGGTGGAATCGGGCGATCTCCTCGTCTGCGCGCGGCGCGAGTTCACCGAGGAGACCGGCCTCGTGGCCGATGGCGCGTTCATGCCGCTCAACCCGGTCAAGCAGAAAAGCGGCAAGACCGTGCATGCCTTTGCGCTCGCAGCCGATCTGGATCTCAGCGATTGCCGCAGCAATTATTTCCAGGCCGAATGGCCGCCGCGCTCCGGCAAGTGGAAGAGCTTTCCCGAGATCGACCGGGTCGCCTATTTCGACCTCGACACCGCGCTGACCAAAATCCTCGCTTATCAGCAGCCGTTTCTCACCGAGCTGGCGCAAAGGCTGGGTCTGGACTCGAATGGCGGCAATGATTGATTGGCGCGCAGCTGGTACGCGCCGACGCGCCGTGCGTGCGACTACTCTTCCCGCGGCTTCCGCGCTTGCGCGCCATGGACCACCGAGAGGACCACGATCTCGGCGCGATCCCGATGCACTTCGTAGACGATGATGTAAGGGTACTCGATCAGTTCGCGTGTGCCGGGGTCCAAACCCGGACGTCCCATCTCGGCGAGGCGCGGATCTGTCAGGCGTTCGGTCTTATCGAAAATCCGTGCGACCAGATCTTCTGCTGCCCGTCGATTGTCTTTGGCAATCCATGCGAAGATGCGCTGAAGATCGTCCAACGCTTCGTCATCGAAAATGACCCTCATGTGCCGCGGTCGCGAAACCGCTTGCGTGCTTGGTTCAAGGAGACATATTTCGGATTCTTCTTCGCACGACGACGGCGTACCTCCGCGAGCTGCTCATCGCTGAGGCCCAGTGGGCTGTTGTCCTGCTCTTCCATGAGCTCGACCATTCGCACGGCATCGGCTTGCCGCTCCGGCGTCCAAGTCAGCACGCGATCGAGGATCTGCTTCACCTGTTCTTTCGTCATGCGCCTGTTGTAAACACAATCTTTCTTGGATGCTATCCGACAGTCCGGCATTACCCTCCCGGAGCCACATCGGCGATGATGGGAAGGTGATCGGAGCACGCGCGGGCGTGTCCGTCGATGTAGCTGCGGATCAGCGCTTCGCCCGGCCGGCAATAGACGCGGTCGAGGCGAAGCAGCGGCCAGCGCGACGGAAACGTGCGGTAGCGCGTATAGCCGGGAAGCTCGCGCGACAGCGCGGAGCGCACCGAGCCGGGCCAGAACCAGTCGTTGAAGTCGCCGATGATCATCGTCGTCATGCTGCGCTCGCCGGCGATGTCGAGGAGCGTCCTCGCCTGGCTGCGCCGCTCGCGGATGCTTAAGCCCAGATGGGTGGCGATGATGCGCATTGAGCCGAGCGGGGTTGCCACCTCTGCCTTCACGGCGCGTCGCG
The DNA here is from genome assembly GCA_045801465.1 of Xanthobacteraceae bacterium. Classification (GTDB taxonomy): domain Bacteria; phylum Pseudomonadota; class Alphaproteobacteria; order Rhizobiales; family Xanthobacteraceae; genus DATFWC01. The sequence continues at coordinate 16,395 of JBJMSU010000048.1, forward strand.
GCTCGCGCTCGGGAAACGAAATATCGTGGATCTCGTTCGTGCCGATCGGCCACCGGCTGATCAGCATCTGGCCGTAATCGCCGTCGGTCGTGGTGATCGATTTCGCGCCGATGCCGTGGCGGCCGAGCGCCTCCTGCAGGACCGCGAAGGGATCGTCGCGGGCGTGTTTGCGGCGTGAATCGACCTCCTGCAGCGCAACGATGTCGGCGTCCCAGCGCTTGATCAGCTCGACCACGCCGGCGAGATCGAACCGTGGATTGCCGCCGACGGCGCCGTGAATGTTCCAGGTCATCACGCGCACGGTCGAGGGACTTTTCTCCCTCAAGGTCGTTCGCTCCACCGCTCTATTTTTTGGTCTGTCGCATTGCCTGACGCGAACCCGTATCCGTCCCGGGTCCAGTCCGGGGCAGCCTTTCGCTTGAATATGCTCTGGAAACGATGAACTGCAGCCCGACGGACACGGCAATCCAGGCTGCCACCGCCGCCACCAGAAGGGCAATTTCCGCCGGCGACGGATCGGCCAGGATGCGGACGATCTGGTGACCGAGGACGGACAGCACGATCAGGCCGGGCAACATGCCGAGGACGGTGCCGGCGAGAAAATCGATCGGCCGGATGGCGCTTGCGCCCGCCACCAGGTTCACCACCGTGAAGGGGGCGAGCGGAACCAGGCGAATGGTGGCGACGGCGAGAACCCCTTGGCGCGCGATCTTCCGGCGGATGCGGTTGAGGCGCGGGCCGAGAACATTGCGCAGCGCTTCCTTGCCCAATCGCGCGCCGACCGCATAGGTGATCGTGGCGCTCGCCAGCACCCCGGCGGTGGCATAGACGAGGCCCGGTAGCGGCCCGAACGCGGCCGCCGTGGCCGCGATCAGCATCGTCACCGGAAAGGCGACGAAGCCGGCCGCCACGAAGGTCAGGACCACAAGCGCCGGGGCCCACGGATTTTGCGCAAACGCGGCGAGCGAGCCGCGCACCGCATCCGGTTCGGCAAGCTGCGCCAACGGCGTGGTGTGCCACGCCAGGGCAAGCCCGACGATCACGAGCGCGACGAGCACGAGCTTGAGGACCGGACCGCGCCGGCGATGGCGACTCCCGAACACCGCCTCCAGGAAGGCATCGGCGCCGATGGGTTGCTCGGGATCGGCGACGCTTTCGATGTACTGGGTGGCGAGATCGCCCGGCTGAAGCTCGCCATCCTCGACCGGGCGCAGCCTGTGGCCGTTGTCGCTCAGCCGCTCGGCAGCCGCCAGCAGCGAGCCGGTTTCCCGCACAACCACGCTCACCTCCTCCGGCGCGACGCCGCAATGCTCGGCGACGAGCCGGTCGCGGATTCTGACGACCGTGCGACGTTGGTCGGCGCTTGCCGCCTCGATGGCGAGATCGCATTCCGTATCAGTGCCCATGGAGCGGTTGTTCAGGTTTGCCGAGCCGATGCGCAGGAGGCGGTCGTCGATGATCATCACCTTGGAGTGGATCATCGTATCCGTCGTTTCCTGCCCATTGGTTACTTCGGGGTAGACCAGGCGGACGCGATCGGCGACTCCGGCATCGCGCAGAACCTGCATGAAGCGGATGCGTCCGGTCCGCATCGTGTGCGCCTCGAGCCAGGAGTGATGGTGCTGCGGGGCGACCATGAGCACTTCGAGCTCGGGCCGCTCGCACAGGCGCCGGCTTAACGTCTCCGCAACCTTGACCGAGGTGAAAAACTGGTTCTCGATATAGATGAACCGTTCGGCCGCCGTGATCGAGTCGAGGAACAGCCGCTCCGCCTCGCGCACCTCCTCCTGTCCGTCGTAGCGCGGTTGCGTACGGGCGATCCCGACATCCACATCGGTGAAATCCGGCACGACGCTGTCCGGCCAGGCACCGGCCGGATACTTGACCGCCTGGATCCGTTCGCCGGTCACGCACATCCAGCGCGCACGCGCAATACCGCCGAGCGCGCGCGCGGCCGGCCCCTGCACCGCCGCCTGCACATCGTGGAACGGCCGGTAGGGCTTGCCGGACGGATCGGCACGATGCGGGTTGTCGACAGCGTGCTCGGACGTATCCCAGCGACGAATCGTGAGGTCGAGGCCGCCCGAGAAGGCCACGCAATCGTCGACCACGACCAGCTTCTGATGCTGGGACGACCCGAACGGCACCGCATCGTCGAGGGCGAAGCAGACGCGGTCGGGCGTGTTCCACCCCAAGGTGAGGCGGGGAAACAGCTCGCGCTCGTTCGCATAAAGGACCGAGTAGTCCCACAAGAGGAGGCGCACCACGAGCTTCGGCCGCTCGCGCACGACCGCCGACAGGAAGTCCGCCAGCATCACCGGATAGCCGTCGTCCGCCTGGCATGTCTCGCCCACCAAGCGGGTCTGGCTGTGCAGGTCCCACCCGATGATGAAGACGCTGCGCCGCGCCTTGAGGATCGCTTCGCGGACGGCGCGGAAAAATGGGGCACCATCGACCAGGAGCGCCACCCGATCAGCGCGCTCGATCCTCCAGACGTTTCGGCCAGGCTGCAGTATCGTCCGCGAAGCAATTGGCACGGAACAAGATTTAGGTCGGTCGAGGCAAACCGGCACGTTCATTCCAAGGGTCCCGTGGGAAAAAAGTTCCCCAACCCTTAACGCCAGAACAGCGATTTGGTCGCAGTACGGGCAGCCTCGACGGCACGGAGCCGCCATGCGGCGCATGCGCACGGGGTGCCGCCCGCGCCCCCGGATGCGGTCCAGCGCGAAGCCCCGCCACGAACTAAGCTGCGCGCGCGAGACGGGATGCGAGGGCGCTCGCTACGCCCTCACCTCCTGGCGCTGGAACACCACATAGCCGATGACGAACAGCACGATGGTGCCGGCGATGAGGCCGACGATCTGCGGCAGCGCCATCATCACGCTCTCGATCATGGGCAGCGGCGCTCCCACCACCGCCCCCTGGAGCTGGCTCAGGTAGATCGGTCCGAGCGCGCGCGTGGTCGGGTCGAGCAGCGCCAGCACCACTTCGGCAAACAGCGTGCCCGGCGATAGGCGCGCCAGCGCGGTCTGCAGTTCGGTGGTTTCCGGCGTCGGCAGCCCGAGCGCGGCGTAGCGCGGGTCGGGCGGGATCACGACGGAGGCGATCGCTGGCGCGAGCGCCGACCAGATCACGGTCAGGAACAGCCACAGGCCGAGCGTCACCAGGGCCGCCGTCGCGGCCGAGCGGAACACGATCGAGAACAGCATGGCGAGCGCCAACCACACCCCCGCATAGGCGATGGTCACCAGCAGGAACAGGAAGGCGCGGGCGATTTCCTCCCCGCCGGGGGGTATGCCCAGCAGCAACAGGCCGAGGCCGATCACCAGCAGCCACAGCGCCAGGAGGCTGATCGACAGCGTCGCGAGGCCGGCGAGGAATTTCCCGAACAGCAGGGCGTCGCGATAGATCGGCTGCGCCAGGATGCGGCTCAGCGTGCGGCGGCTATGTTCGCCGTTGACCGCATCGAAGCCGAGCCCGATCGCCATCAGGGGCACGAGAAAAGCCAGGAACGAGACGAAGGACGGCAGCGGATACTGCTCGCGCGTGGTGGTGAACAGGCGCAGGAACAGATACGGGTCCTCCGCCGTGCTCTCTCTGAGCTGCTGGATGGCGCCGTAGAGCGCCGCCATGGCGGTGAGCACCACCAGCCACTCGAGCACGCGCATGCGCGCGCTGGTGAGGTGATCCGACAGCTCCTTGAGGAACACGACCCCGAGGCCGCGCCAGGGAGACCCTTCACGCCGCATGACGCACCCCCTGGTTTTCGAAGTAGCGAGTATAGATGACCTCCAGGCTCGGCTCTTCGATGGAGAGCCGCGTCAGCCGGCCGCCGGCCGCGACTACCGCGGCCGCAGCTTCCGGCCGCACGTCGCGTTCGGCCAGCAGCCGCAGGCGCCCGGGGCCGGTCTCCTCGACGGTGCGCACGCCGGGGACTTGGCGCAGCCGCTCGGCCAAGCCCGCCCCTTCCGCCTCGACCTCGACCGCAAACCCGCCGCCGAGAACCTGGCGACCGAGCTCCTCGATGGTGCCGATGAGGGCGATCTTGCCGTTCTGGAACAGGGCGACGCGGTCGCACACGCTCTGCACCCGTTCGAGCAGGTGCGACGACAACAGCACCGCCACGCCGTCGTGCTTGAGCGTGCGGATCAGCGTCAGGAGCTCGGCGGTCGCGTGCGGATCGAGTCCCGACGTCGGCTCGTCGAGAATCGCGATGGCCGCGTCCTTCATCACGATCTCGGCGAGGCCCAGCCGCTGACGCATGCCGCGGGAGAACGTCGCGACCCGGTGATTGGCGACCTCGGTAAGCTGGACACGGGCCAGTGCCGCCGCGATCCGGTTCTCCCGCTCGGTCGACGGAATCCCGATCAAACGTGCGGTGTAGCGCAGGTTGTCGGCGGCGCTGAGATGGTCATAGAAGCCGACCGAATCGGGCAAATAGCCGACCCGGCGCTTCACCGCGAGCGGCTCGCGCACCGGATTGTGATCGAGCACCCGCGCCTGGCCGGCCGAGATCTCGGTCAAGCCGAGCAGCATCAGGATGGTGGTGGTTTTGCCGGCGCCGTTCGGGCCGAGCAGCCCGAAGATCTCCCCCGGCGCAATGGTGAACGACACGCCGTCGACGGCGGTCGCCCGGCCGTAGCGCTTGGTGAGGTTCTGCGCCTCGATGACGGTCGCGCTCATCGCCGGCCGAACCTGGCGACCGCCCCCACCATGACGAGGAGCGCAACGCCGATGATGCCGACGCCGTAGACGCCCCAGATCATCGAGGTGGTCACCGTAATGCGGAAATTGGACGAGGCCGATTCCCCGCGCGAGGTCGCCCGCACCGTGCTCACATAGTCACCGGCGATGGCCTTGGCGGCCGGCGTGACCAGCGCCTGCACTTCCTGGTTCTGACCCGGCGCGATGCGCTCGATTTGCTTGGGCTCGAAATTGATCTTCCAGCCGCTCGGCCCCGAGCCCGAGAGCTCGATCTGATCCGCCGGCGCGGTGCCGGAATTGGTGATCAGAACCGGAATGGTGGCTTCCTTGCCGGCTTCGGCGCGGGCGCTGACCAAGCCGTCGCGGCCAGCAATGTCGAGCTTGGGCTGGCCGGTGACTTCCAGCGCCACATCCGCCTTGGCGGTCGCGTCCTCGGCGGTGGCGCGCATCACCACCGGATAACGGCCGGCACCGATCGTGTTAGGCGGGCGGACCTTCAGCTTCACGTCCTTCGACTGGCCGGCGTCGACGGGGACAGCGTTGAGCTCCTGGCTGCCGAAGTTCTCGGTGAACGAGGTCTCGAAGTTGCGCGGGGCGTCGGCGGCGAGCGCCACGGTGAGCCGCTTGCCGCTGTCGTTCTTGATGGAAATCTGGTACTCGAAGCTCGACTTCGCGGTGCCGCGCAGCTCCGGAAGCTGTGGCGTGACGGTGAGCTTCGCCGGCAGGTCCTTGGCGAGCGTCACGGCGACCGGCAAGTCCGCGTTCATGCTCTTGCCATGGGCCGCGATGGTCAGATTCTGCGTGCCCATCGGGGCATTGGCCGGAACGTCGAGGCGGAGCTGCAAGCTGGCGCTACTATTTGTCGCGGCCATGGCGGCGGCGACCGGCTGACCACCCCCGAGCAGCGTCGCAGTCCAACCCGTCGGAACCCCGGACACGCTGAGCTCGAGCCGCTCCGGCGGCAGGTTATAGTTCTGCAGACGCAGCGAGATGGTCGACGTGGTGCCGGGCCGAACGGTGACCGCCGGATAGTCGGTCAAAAGATAAAGACCTTTGATATCCTTTGGCGTTTCTTCGGCGCGCAGCGGTACAGCGCTCAGCCCGACAATGACCGCACAAACAGATAGAACCAGACGGCGCATAGCAACGTCTCCCGATCAGCGAATGAGGATTGTTTCCCTCGAGAACCCCGGGTCCCCGTACCACACGCGATTTTTTTGGCAATCGCGGCCACGGTAATTTTTTGTAGGATGGTTGCCGCCGCAAGGGGGAACGTGAGCGGAAAACAAGGGGCCGCCCCCCGCGACAAAGAGCGGCACTGCCGGAAATCCCGCCGCGTTCCTAGGTTTGGGGCAGGCCGGACGGCCTCCCCAAGCCCCCACGTCCCCCCAAGGCCGTTCGGTACCGGCCCCGGTCGATCCCCATCGGCCGGGGCTTCGCTTTTGCGGCCCTCAAGCGCGCAGCACGGTCGGCCAGTCGGGTTCGTCTTCGGCCAGGACCCACGGTTCCTTTACGGCGGCGTCCCGCCATTCGGCCCAGGCGGGAAGCGCCATCACGGCGTCCATATAGCCGCGCGAAACCGGCCCCACCTGGACATCGTAGGTCTGGAAGCGGGAGACGACCGGCGCATACATGGCGTCGGCGGCCGAGAAGCGCCCGAACAGGAACGGCCCGCCCGCCCCGAACCGCGCCCGGCATTCGCTCCACATCGCATCGATGCGGGCAACGTTGGCGGCGACTTCCGCCGTGAGATCGCGGCGCTTGACCGGTCGCCAGAAGTTCATCGGGCAGTGGCGGCGCAACGGCACGAAACCGGCGTGCATTTCGGCGGCGATCGCCCGCGCATGGGCGCGTGCCGCCGCGTCCGTCGGCCACAGCGCAGCGGCGGGAAACTTTTCGGCGACGTACTCGAGGATCGCCAGCGATTCCCACACGTGGACGTCGCCGTCGACGAGAACCGGGACCTTGCCGGCTGGCGTCACCTGGGCGAGCGTCGGCTTGAATTCAGGATCGTTCAGCGAGATCACCCGGTCCGTGAAGGCGATGCCGGCCGCCTTCATGGCGATCCACGGCCGAAACGACCACGACGAATAGTTCTTGTTGCCGATCACCAGCGTCAGTGCCATCGCTTTCCCCGTGTTGGCGGCACCAGTTGAGCGGCGGGGGCGTGCCGCGGCAAGCGAATTGACGTGATGTGACCGATCAACCGCGCGGATGGAGCCATGTTTCCCTTCACCGGCCTCGACCTCGTCGCGCTTGCCTGGTTCGCTGCCGCGTGGACCGCCTATGCGGCAGCGGTGGAATGGAGTCCGTATCGCCACAAGGGGCTCAACGCGCTGATGGACGGCTACCGCGAGATGTGGATGCGCCGCATGCTGGAACGCGACATGCGCATGGTCGACATGCAGATCATGGCGGCGCTGCAGAACGGCACCGCCTTTTTCGCCTCGACCACGCTGATCGCCATCGGCGGCGCGCTGACGCTGCTGCGTTCCACCGACGAGGTGCTGAATGTGCTCGCCACTTTGCCGTTCGGCATCGAAACCACGCGCACCCAATGGGAAGCCAAGGTCATCGGCATCGTGGTCATTCTGATCTACGCGTTTTTCAAGTTTGCCTGGTCCTATCGGCTGTTCAATTACGTGGCGATCCTGTTCGGCGCGACGCCGCTCGCCACCGACAGGGATTCTCCCGAGGCGCAGGCGCATGCGGCGCGCACCGCCCGCCTGTTCACCACGGCCGGGCAGCACTTCAATCGCGGCCAGCGCGCGTTCTTCTTCGCGCTCGCCTATCTCGGCTGGTTCATCAGCCCGTGGGTGTTCATGGCGACGACGGCGGCCGCCGTGGTCGTCATGTGGGCGCGCCAGTTTGCCTCCGAGTCCCGGCGCGCCGTGCTGGGGGAGTGAGCAGGTTTAAGGACGGCACGTGTCCTTGCCAGTGTCGCAACCGGCGTGGACGGGTCCGGGAAACAGCTCCGAGGTGCGGCCGCTGATCCAGTAGGTGACGAGCCCGATCCATTCGCGCATGGCCGTGTCGCTGCGCTTGAGACCGTCGGCGAGCGCGTCGAAGGGGCGCGTGACGTCGGCGGGTCCGCGCGTGCGCCAATCGACCGGATAGGCCTCGACCGCGAAGCCGGCGCGGCGGAAGGCGCCAATCGACCGCGGCATGTGGTAGGCGGAGGTGACGAGCAGCCAGCGCTGGCCCGGCTTCGGCGCGGCAATCGCCTTGCTGAAGACGGCATTCTCGAGCGTGTCGCGCGCGCGCTCGTCCACCTGAATCCGGCTCGCCGGGATGCCGAGGCTTCCGAACATCCGCACCGCAAGGTCTGATTCCAGCGCGCCGTGCAGCAGCAGCCGTCCGGAGCCGCCGGAGAACACGATGCGCGCATTGGGATAGGCACGCGCAAGCTCCGCCACCACCGTCATGCGTTCGGCCGCATCGGTGAGCGCGACCTCGCCGCGCGCCTCCGACACCAGCGTGTCGAACACGCCGCCGAGCACCACGATCCCGTCGGGCTCCCGGCCACCGCCTTGCCAAGCCGGGAAACGCTGCTCGAGCGGCAGCATCAGAATGTTGCCGAGCGGCGTCCACCCGAACAAAGCGAGCAGCACCAGACTGGCGATGACCAACTTAAGTCCTATGCGCGCGAAGCGCGTCGCCTGCAGCAGGAGGCCCACGAGGCCGAGC
>JBJMSU010000106.1:0-33686 GCA_045801465.1 Xanthobacteraceae bacterium
GTTGGTTCGGCGATCCGCTGTGTCACCGGTCCGCAATTCGATGGCGGCTCCGACCTCGGCTATAACCGCATGAATTTCCGCTGGGGCAATGTGGGCACCTTTCAGATCTCGCCCGGGTCGCACATGTGGCAGGTGGTGAACAAATATTACAAGGCGGACGAGCCGGTCCCGATCACCATGTGCTTCGGCGTGCCGCCGGCGTGCACGCTGCTCGCCGGGGCCGGTTTCGACTACGCGATCCTGCCGATGGGATGCGACGAGATCGGCATCGCCGGCGCCGTGCAGGGCTCGCCCATCCGCCTCGTCAAGGCGCGCACCGTCAACGCCATGGCGCTCGCCGATTCCGAAGTCGTTCTCGAAGGCTACGTCAATCCGCGCGACCGCCGGTTCGAGACCAAGGAATCCGAGGATGCCGGCGTCCAGGGGCGCTTCCACTTCCACCCCGAATGGGCCGGCTATATGGGCAAGGCCTACAAGGCGCCGACCTTCCACGTCACCGCGGTGACGATGCGCAATCCCGCCACCAAGCCGATCATCTTTGCCCTCGGCGTGCACACGCTCGACGATCACAACATCGATACGACGGTGCGCGAGGCGGCGATCTTCGAACTGTGCAACCGCCTGCAGCCGGGCATCATCCAGGACGCGGTCATTCCCTACTGCATGACCGACTGGGGCGGCTGCATCATCCAGGTGAAGAAGCGCCACCAGATCGATGAGGGATGGCAGCGCAATTTCCTCGCCGCCATCCTGTCGTGCTCGCAAGGGATGCGGGTCGCCATCGCGGTGAGCGAGGATACCGATCCCTACTCCATGGACGACGTGATGTGGTGCCTCACCACGCGCGTCAATCCGCGCACCGACATCCTCAATCCGATCCCCGGCGGCCGCGGCCAGACCTTCATGCCGGCCGAGCGCATGACGGCCGGGGAGAAGCAGTGGACCGCCTCGAATACCCAGTTCGAGGGCGGCATGGGCATCGATGCCACCGTGCCGTTCGGCTATGAGAGCGACTTCCTGCGGCCGGTCTACCCGGTGGACCGCGTCAAGCCGGAGAACTTCTTCTCCAAGAATGACATCGACAACGCCAAGTCACGCATGGCCGGCTGGGTGCACTCGCTGGCAAGAACGGGGCGGTGATTGCGGCGTCGTTCCCGCGCCAAGCGGGAACCCATGACCACGGAACATTGCGATGGGGTCGCCGGCGGTGGTCATGGGTCCCCGCCTTCGCGCATAGGCGGAGTGAACGCGATCCCATGGTTCGAGACGCGTCGCTCGCGACGCTCCTCACCATGAGGGATCGCTACGATGGGCATCAGATAGACCTCATCCTGAGGGCGGCCGAAGGCCGCGTCTCGAAGGATAGAGGTCGTTCACTCCGGTGCTGGGCTTATGTTAGCGCCTATGCGCCTTCGCGGGCACGACGTCACGCGCTGCGTTCCTTCGTCCACCGCGCCACCAGCGCCTTGCGGTCGAGCTTGCCGCGCTCGGTGCGGGGCAGCGCCTCGCTCAAGAGGATGCGCTTGGGCGCCTTGAATGCCGGCAGCACAGCGCTGCAGTAGCGGAGCAGATCGTCGGCGTCGACGCAGGCGCCGGGACGCGGCACCACGAAGCTCACCACCTCCTCGCCATAGATGGCATCGGGAATTCCCACGGTGGCGACTTCGATGACGTCTCCCCGCTGCATCAACAGGCTGTCGATCTCGAGCGGCGAGATGTTGACCCCGCCGCGAATGATCAAGTCCTTTTCGCGACCCGTGACGTGGAGATAGCCGTCCTCGTCGAGGAAGCCCAAATCTCCGGTCTGGAAACGGCCGCGGCTGTCGATCCTGATCGTCCCGTCTTCCACCAGACAACGGTAGTCGTTGTCGGCGAACCCGCCGAGCTCGATGCGGCCGCTCTCGCCCGGCTGGAGCGGCCGTCCGGCGGCGTCCACGATGCGGAGGTCGTGATAGGCGAGCGGCTTGCCGACGGTGCCGACGCGGCGGCTTTCGCCCGGATGCGCGGCAATCCAGCCGGTCTCGCTGCTGCCATATCCCTGGGCAACTCGAATGCCGAACCGCTCCTCGAAGCGCCGCCAGTCCTCGGCGAGCAGCGGTGCGGAACTCGAGGTGATGAATCGCAGGTTCGGCACATCCGCATCGCGCGATAGGTCCTCTCCGTTGAGCAACATGCCGAGCGTGGTCGGATTGCCGGTGGCGATCGTCGCCCCATAGGCTCTGATGTGCTCGAAGAACCGGCTGCGGGAGAATTGCCGCGCGACGATGACCGAGGCACCACGCTCCAGGGGAGGAACCAGGCTCAGCGTCTGGGCGGAGCACCAGTTGAAGGAGCGGAAATCATAAACGCGATCGTCGCCGGTGAGCCCGAAGCCGGCGGCGGTCGCAGGTGCATTGGCGAGGAGCTCGCGGAACGTCAGCACCACGCCTTTCGGCCGCGCACTCGTTCCCGATGTGAACAGGATCACGGCATCGTCGCGTCCGCCGGTGCTCGCGAAGCTCGCGTCGCTCGTCGCACATCGATTGACGGCGCCGAAAAAAGTATCGCCCTTGGCGCGGTCGTCCCAGCGGCCGATGGCAAAGCGCGGCGCCGATACCGTGGCCAGCAGGTCGTCCAAGCCCAACCCGTCTTCGAACACGATCAGCCGCGGGTTCACAGCCGGCAGGATATTGTCGAGATGATGCCGGTTGATTTCTACATGGATGGTGCAGATGGTCGCCCCATAGGCGACGACCCCGACATAGCAGGCGAGATGCTCGATGGAATTATTGGCGAGCAGCGCCACCCGATCGTTTGGCCCGATCCTCTGCTCGCGCAGGAAGGCCGCCAGTCGTCCCGCGAGCCGGTGCAACTCACCATAGGTGATGCTGCGCCCATCTTCGGCGGAGATGATCCACGGTTTTTGCGGGTTGCGATTCGCCGCCCGAGCGATCCAGTCACGCACCCGTTCCGGACCTGGTTCCATCCGCCTTAACCTTCGCGCCAAGGCCTACTACCGGCCACGCTCGCTAGCGTCTAGGTTATCGCCAGTTCCGGCGCCGGACAAACGCGGCCGGATGTTCAGATTGGCGGGGAGAATGACGGGGCTGCCCCTCATCGTCGGCATCAGCGGTGCGTCGGGTGCGATCTATGGGCTTCGCATGCTCGAAGTCCTGCGCCGGATGGAGATCCCCTCGCACCTGATCGTCTCCAAGTCGGCCGTGCAGACGCTCAAGGAGGAATGCGGCGCTACGATTGAAAACGCGCGCGCGCTGGCGGCGCAAATCTATCCCAACAGCGACATCGGCGCCGCAGTGTCGAGCGGCTCGTTCAAGACGCGCGGCATGGTCATCATTCCGTGCTCGATCCGCACGCTCTCCGACATCGCCTATGGCGGGACCGACAACCTGTTGAGCCGCGCCGCCGACGTGCAGCTCAAGGAACGCCGCCGCGTGGTGCTGGTCGTGCGCGAGACGCCGCTTCATGCCGGGCATTTGCGCAGCATGATGGCGGCGACCGAGAACGGCGCCATCATCATGCCGCCGGTGCCGGCGTTCTATCATCAGCCGAAGACGCTCGACGACATCATCAACCAGACGGTCGGCCGCGCGCTCGATCTGTTCGACATCGATGCCAAAATCGTGAAGCGCTGGAAATCCTGAACCTCCGATAGGTCTATTTCGCCGGCTCCCAGCCGGCCGCCGTCCAGCGCTCATGCATGGCCGGCGCGGTGAGCGCCGCAATGAAAGCGCGCGCGTGCTCAGGCTGCGCGCTGCTCGCCGGAATGGCGGCGGAATAGACCGTCCACAGCTGCAGCGGCTCGGGCAGCGGCGCCACCAATTTCGCGCCTTTAGCGTGAATCTCGCTGATCAACACGATGGCGAGCTCGGCTTCGCCCTGCGCCACCTTGGCGACCGCATCGTTGCCGCCGCTCGCATGCACGCCCTTCCGCGTTACGATCTCCGCGATGCCGAAATTGTCGGCGATTTTCATCAGATGGACGTACGAGACTCCGCCGAGCTTCGGGTCCGTGTAGGCGATCGATTTGGCGTCGAGGAGGGCCTGTCGGAGCGCCGCCGGCGTGGACACATCCGGTGCCGCCGCTTCGTCCCGAACGACGACGCCCAATCCGATGCGGCCGATGTTGACGCGGCTTTCCGGCACCATCCGGCCGGTCTTCTCGAGCTCGGTCATCAACGGCGCGGAGGCGATGATGAGGTCGGCGGGCTCGCCCGACGTGATGATTTCGCGCAGCTGGCCGGTCGAACCGACCGTAAACTTGAATGTGTGGCCGGTCGCGCGCGCGTAGTCGTCGATCATGTTGCCGATCACGCCGCGTACGGCGCCGGCAGAGATGACCTTCAGCTCGGCGGCGCGGGCGGTCTCGCCGCCCCATGCCGCGATCGAAACACAACAGAGCAGGCCTGCTCCGGCCAGCGCGAGAGCCTTTGCGGCCGATCCGACGATGGCCGGCACGAGAACGCAAATACCGGCGGATGTATCGACCGACCGTAACTGCATGATCATCTCCGCTGACCGAGATATCCGGCATGCACCTACTGGAGCTGGTCGGCGACTTTGGCAAGGCCGGCCTGGGCGCAGGCTTCGTCCTTGTCCTGGCCCGGCGCTCCGCTCACCCCGATTGCGCCGATCGTATCCTCGCCGACCTTGATCGGAATGCCGCCGCCCAACGGGATCACGTCGGCGAGGTTGCGTTGCCCGGCCAAATTCGAGCCTTCGGCCGTGCGCTGCGCCCATTCCATCGATGTGCGGCGGAAGGTCAGGGCCGTATAGGCCTTGCGGCGCGCCAGCTCGATATTCGCAAGGCTGGCCCTGTCGCCCTGCAGGTAGGCGCGAAAGCGCCCGACGCGGTCGAGAACCGCAATCGTGATGCTGTAGCCATCCTTCTCGCACTGGGTCGTCGCGGCTTCGATGATGGTCCAGGCCATGCGCGCGGATACGTCCTTCTGCGTGAGCACCTGCGCGTTGGCGGAGCACGCGACGGCAACCATTACCAATCCGACCACGGCACCTGACCGAAACCACATGACACACCCTCCCCTTGCAACATTCGCACAAAATGAACCGGTATGGCTGCTGGAGCAGGGTCCATGATAGCTTTTGCCGGATAAAAATCATCCACGGGAAGGCGCAAGGGAGGGAGAGATGGCACAGCATCTCGTCGGACGGTGCGCCTGCATGGGCCGCGCCGCGGCGTTCGCGACCATTGCGGGAATATTCGCCACGAGTGGCGTGTGCGCACAATCGCCGGCCGACCGGTACCCGGAAAGGCCGATCAAGATCATCGTGCCCTTTGCGCCGGGCGGATCGACCGACATTCTGGCCCGCGTCATCGGCCAGAAATTGACCGATCAATGGGGCCAGCCGGTGATCGTCGAAACGCGGCCGGGCGCCAGCACTATGATCGGGACCGCGGCGGCGGCGAAGGCGGACCCGGACGGCTACACGCTCATCATCGTGGTGAGCAATCACGCGACCAATCCGGCGTTGCAGGCCACGATGCCCTATCACGCCGTAAAGGATTTCGAGCCCATCAGCCTGCTCGGGCGCGCGCCCATCGTGCCGTATGTCAGTCCCGCTTTTGCGCCGATCGACGTGAAGGACCTGGTCGCGCTCGCCAAAGCCAAACCCAACACGATCAATTTCGGCTCGGCCGGCACCGCCAGCATGACCCACCTGACCGCCGAGATGCTCAAGATTCAAACCGGCATCGAAATGACGCACGTGGTCTATCGCGGCGGCACGCCGGCGTTGAACGATGTCCTGGCGGGACAAATTCCGATGACCTTCGCCACCGTCACCCAGGCGCTGCCGCAATACCAGGCCGGTCTCGTGCGCGCGCTCGGGGTCACCGCGGCCCAACCTCATCGGGCGCTCCCGAACGTGCCCACGTTCCGCGAGCAGGGGTTCGATCTCCTGGTGACCGAATGGTACGGACTGCTCGCGCCCGCCGGCACGCCCAAGCCGATCGTGGCCAAGCTCAACGCCGAGATGCGGCGCATCCTGGCGCTGCCGCTCGGCGAGCGGCTTGCCGCCATCGACCTGGACGCCTCGTCGCCCGAAGAGCTCGGCACCTTCATCCGCAGCGAGATCGACCGCTGGGGACCGGTGATTAAGAAGCTTGGACTGAAAGCCGAGTGAGCCGCACGTCCGCGACGGCCAGCAGTTGCGCGTCCCGGTCGCTCATTCCGGTACGATCCCGGCGTCCTTGACTACCTGCGCCCACTTCTTGATCTCGAGGTCGATGAATTCGGCGAGCTCGTCGGGCGTGCTGGTGAGTGGCTCGATGGCGAGCGCGTGCAGCTTGTCCTGGACATCGGCGCGCTTGAGATACGCTGTAAGCACAGTATTGATCTTGTCGACGATTGGGCGCGGGGTTCCGGCCGGCGCCACCACCGAGAACCAACCGGTCGCCGCATAACCAGGCAACCCGGCCTCCGCGATGGTCGGAAGATCCGGCATCGCCTTGATGCGCGCCGGCGACGTGACGCCATAGACCGTCACTTTCCTTTCGGAGATCATTCCGAGTGCCACCGCCAGGTCGACCATCATCATGTGAATCTGGCCCGACATCACGTCGGTCAGCGCCGGCACGCTGCCGCGATAAGGCACGTGCTGCGCCTTGGCGTCGATCATCTTGAGAAACATCTCCATGAACAGGCGGTGCGGCGTCGCCGCGCCCGACGTCCCATAACTCATGGTGCCGGATCGGGCTTTGATCAGCGCGATCAACTCGGGCAGCGTCTTGGCGCCGAGTGCCGGATTGGCCACCAGCGCAAACTGCGCCGATCCGGCCAGCCCGATCGGGGTGAAGTCCTTCTGCGTATCGTAGGGCAGCGATTTGTAGACGCTTGGGCCGATCGCCAGCGTGGTGACCGGCGCGAGCAGCAGCACGTGCCCGTCCGGTGCGGCTTTGGCCGCTGCACCGGCGGCGAGCTGCGTGCCGGCGCCCGGACGGTTGTCGACGATGAACGGCCGCTTCAGCTTGTCCTGGAGCTCCTGCGCCAGCATGCGCGTGAGGATGTCGGTGCCGCCGCCGGCCGGGAACGGACACAGGAACGTCACCGTCCGCTGCGGGTAGTCGTCCGCATGCGCCCATGGGCTGTTCCCCAAGCCGAAGAGCGAAAACAGACACAACCACAGTGCGACAGCTCTCGCCATAGGACCCTGCCTCCCGCCCGTCACGGTTTTAGAGTTTACAGCAATTTACCTTCTCGACAGCCCGCGGTTGCCTCGGAGGAGCAGCGCAAGCGACCGGACCGCGGCTTACCCTCGCGGCAATGTCACCTCGACATTGAGATACTCATCGATCCGAGCGCTCTGACCGGGATAGAGCACGATGGTCGAGGTCTTTTCCTCGATGATCGCAGGTCCTTCGATAACGGCCGCAGGCGCAAGCTCGCGCCGGCGGAACACCGGCGTGGGAAACGGTTCGGCGGCTGCGAAATAGGCGAGGCGCCTCTCGTGCGGGGCAGGCGGCCGGCCCAGTCCCGCAGGAAATTTCCGCGCCGGCGGCCGCGGAATCGCCGCCATCGCGGTGACCTTGAAATTCACGATCTCGATCGCTTCGTTTTTGGCCATGTGTCCATAGCGACGGCGATGCGCCTCATGGAAAAGCTGTGCCAGCGCGGCGATGTCGTCAGGCCGCTGCAGGGCCGCCACCGGCACGTTGACCTCATACGACTGGCCGCGATAGCGCATGCCGGCGGACCGTGACGTCTGCAGGCGTTCGCGCGGGAATTTTTCCTTGAGCAGATCGGCGAGCGCCGCCTCCTCCATCGCGCGAAAGACGCCGTCGAGCTCGGCAGGCGTCATCTCCTCCAGCTGGGTCACGCGCGTGACGCTGCGCGCCTGATGCACGTCGGTCACCAGCATGCCGTAGGCGCTGAACGTGCCCGGGTCGCGCGGGATGAGGATGCGGGTGATCCCGAGCTCCGCCGCGACGCGCCCGGCGATCGTCGGCCCCATGCCGCCGAACGGCAGCAGCGTGAACTCGCGCGGATCGTAGCCGCGTTCGATCGTGATCGTGCGCATGGCGGCCATCACGTTGGTCGCCAGCACGGTGAGGATTCCTCCGGCGGCTTCGACGGCCGACATCCCGAGCGGCCGCGCGACCCGAGCCGTGACAGCGTCATGCGCCTTGGCGCTCGCGATCGGCATGGCGCCGTCCAGCAGCGCCGCCGGGCTCAAATGCCCGAGGACCACCAGCGCGTCGGTCAGCGTCGGCTCGGTTCCGCCATGGCCGTAGCAGGCCGGACCCGGCGCCGCACCGGCGCTCTCAGGACCGACCTTGAGCACGCCGCCAAGCTGCACCGACGCGATGCTGCCGCCGCCTGCGCCGATCGTCTCGATATCGATCGTATGCGTGCGCAGCGGATGCCGCGCGACGGCGAGCTCCGACTTGAACAACGGGCGCCCCGGCAGCACGGCCATATCGGAACTCGTCCCGCCAGCATCGAAGGTGATGAGATGTTCGATGCCCTTGACGTCGCCGAGATGACGGCTGCCGATGACGCCGGCGACCGGGCCCGACATCACCGTCTGGATCGGCGTGCGCGTCAGCATGCCGGCGCTGGCGGCACCGCCGTCGGATTTCATCATGAGCGTGCGCGACTGCGGGAACCGGCGCGTGCACAGCGCTTCGAGCTCGGCCAGATAGCGCACGACCGGCGGCCCAATATAGGCGTTGGCGACCGCCGAAGCGGTCCGCTCGTATTCGCGCCATTCCGGATTGACCTCGCTCGACAGGGACACGTAGAGCTCGGGCGCGATCTCGCGGATGATCGCGGCCGCGGCCCGCTCGTGCACCGGATTGGCATAGGAAAACAGAAAGCATACCGCCACGGCCGCGACGCCCTGCGCCTGCAGCGCGCGGACCGCCCGCACCACATCGTCGTTATGGAGCGGCGTGACGACCTCGCCGCGGGCATCCAGCCGCTCGCCGATCTCGAAGACACGATCGCGGGGAAGCAGCATTTTCGGTGCCGGCGGAAAGATGTTGAACACCTCGTCGCCGCGCCATTGCCGGCCGATTTCGTAGACGTCGCGAAAGCCCTTCGTCGTCAGCAGGCCGGCGCGCACGCCCTTGCCTTCCAACAACGTGTTGAGCGCCGCCGTCGAGCCGTGCAGCACCAGCGACACCGCATCGGCCCCATACGCGGCGACGAGATCGCGCGTGATCGTGTCCATGACGCGCGCCGGCTCGGCGGGGTCGGACAGGTATTTGCGGACCACGACCTCGCCGGCAGCCTCGTCGAACGCCGTCACGTCGGTGAACGTGCCGCCGACGTCGATCCCGATGCGCAGCGTCATGAGGCGTTCGTTCCGCGGCGCAAGCGCGCCGTCGCGGCGGCATCGATGGTCAGGTCGTCCTTGAGCAAAACGCCATAGTCGGCCGCCGCAGCCTCCCGCGACACGTAATCGCGCACAACGTCCTGACGGACCAGTTCCGGATCGCGCTCATGCGGGTCCCCCCATCCGCCGCCGCCACCGAGTGCGAACGCCAGCCGGTCGCCTTGCTGCAACCGCAGGCCCGCCACTTTGGAGGTGAGCGGCCGCTCCTCGCGACTTCCGGGATTGAGCGCGGCGCTGGAAGGCCATGCCGGCTTGGCGCCGAACAGGCCGGGCGACGAAAACTTGAAGCGATCGGTGCGCAGGTTGACGATCGCTTCCTGGCCGAGAGCACGCCACACCCGTCGCGCCCCCAATCCGCCGCGGAACTTGCCGGCGCCGGCGGAATCGCGCACCAGCTCGTAGGCCTCGACGCGCACCGGGAATTCGGTCTCCAGCGCCTCGACCGGCGTGTTCATCACGTTGATGACCAATTCATCCATCGCGCTTACGCCATCGCCGTCGGGTCGCGCACCGGTGCCGCCGTTGAGGATCTCGTACTGCGAATACCAGCGACCGGACTTCGGGTTGCGGCCGGAGCTCGACAGCGAGCCGCCCGCGGCACTGCCCGGTGCCGGCACGCGGCCGGGCACCGCTTTCGCCAGCGCGCGCATCACCACCGATGTCGTGACCTGGCTCGGCCGCACATACATGTTGACCGGAGCGGGAAACCGCGGGTTCAGAAGGGAACCTTCCGGCGGATACGACACCGCAACCGGCCGCGACAGCCCGTCGTTGACCGGCAGGCCGGGGATGAAGATCATCTTCACCAGGCATTCGATGAAGTTGCGCGACACGCAGGGCCGCAGGTTGATGGGGCCGCGCGCCTGGCCGTCGCTGTCGAGAATGAAGCGCAGCGTGTCGCCTTTCACCTCGAGCGAGGCGGTGATGCGGTGCGGCAGGCTAAGATCGACGCCGTCGTCATCGAGATAGTCGGTCTCCGGGCCGTAGACCCCGTCAGGAACCTTGGCGATCTCTTTGCGCAGCTCGCTTTCGCAGATATCCATCCATCGCGACCAGCAGGCCAGCACGCGATCCACGCCATACTTGCCGAACAGCTCGGCGAATTTCTGCACGCCATAGCTGTTGGTGTTGACCTGCGCCTGGATATCGCCCCACGTCACCTCGGGGGTTCGCGTGTTGGCGCAGATCACCTCCCGAAGACCGTCGTTCATCACCCCGCGACGCAGGATTCTGAGCGGCGGGATCAACAGTCCTTCCTGGAACAGATCGGTAGCGTCGCCGCTGTTGGTGCCGGGGACCTTGCCGCCGATGTCGGGCTTGTGCGCGGTGTTGCCGATATAGCCGACGAGACGATCGGCCACGAACAGCGGCGTGATGATGGTGATGTCGGTCGCGTGGTTCTGGCAGGCCTGGTACGGGTGATTGACGATGAAGGCGTCGCCGGGCTCGGCCGTGTCGCCGAAACGGCGCCGGATCTCGCGCACCTGCGCGGTGATCGGCCCGATGTGCAGCGGCTGCGGAATACCCTGCGCCACCATGCGGGCGTCCGCATCGAAGATCGCGAAGGTGAAGTCCTGGCTTTCCTTGATGATGGTCGAATAGCCCGTCCGCAGCATGTTGAGGGTGAGCTCGCGGGCGATCTGCAGGGTCGACTGATAGATGACTTCGAGATCGATCGCGTTCAGCGAGCCGGGCTCAGTCATGCGAATTCCAATCGAGCATCACGTCGTCCCCGCGCAAGCGCATAGGCGCTAACATAAGGGAGCGCCCGAGATCCTGTGGTTCGAGACGCGTCGCTTCGCGACGCTCCTCACCATGAGGATCGCTTCGTTAGACCTCATCCTGAGGAGCCGCCGAAGGCGGCGTCTCGAAGGAGAGGTCGTTCACTCTGCCATTCTGCCTTATGTTGGCGCCTATGCGCGCAAGCGGGGACCCATAACCACGGACCTCACGATAGCTTGCGGCGGAAACGACCAAGAAAATTGCGGCATGCAACGCTAGCGGCATGCAACGCCACCGCCTGCGCCGCAGCTTCACTTCACCGGGAATTCCTTCTCCAGCTGCGCGAAATAGCCGCTGCGCTTCAGCCCGTCGATGATGCCCGTATCGAGGTGGTCCTTGACGTCGGTGCTGCCGACCTCGATGCCGACCGCTTGCAGCTGCTCCATCACGTTCTTGGCGCCCTCGACCGACGGCGCCGCATCGCGCGGCATCAGTCGCTTGAAATCTTGGTAGGTCGCATCGATCACCTTCGGATCCTGGGTCTTGAAGCGCTTGGCGATCTCCTCCTTGGCCTTCTTCTCGTCTGACAGCGCCAGATAGGCGCCCGCCAGATAGGCTCGGACGAATCGTGTGAGCGTCTCCCCGTTTTGCTGCATATAGCTCCTGGTCACGACGACGGAGTCGAAAATCCACGGCGTGTTCTGCGCCGCGAGATCGAGAATCGGATTGAATCCCTTCTCCTTGGCCATCGTGATCGTCGGCTCGAGCAGCGGCACCGCGTCGATCCGTCCCGCCGCGAGCGCGGCGAAGCGTTGCGAGCTGCCGCCAATCTGCAGGATGGTAACATCCTTGCGGTCGACCCCGAGCTTCTTCAAGG
Source organism: Xanthobacteraceae bacterium (assembly GCA_045801465.1). GTDB lineage: Bacteria > Pseudomonadota > Alphaproteobacteria > Rhizobiales > Xanthobacteraceae > DATFWC01. The sequence goes on from JBJMSU010000106.1 coordinate 11,954, forward strand.
CCAGGCTGATGGCGATGTCGGTCTCCGACCCGAATGCGCTGATGCCGACGCTCTTGCCTTTCAGGTCGGCCGCCGACTTGATCTCCGGCTTGGTGAAGATCGTGATCGGGATCGTATTGGCGCTGGACGTGATGGCGCGGATGTCGGCGCCGGCCCGGTTGGCCTGGATGACCGGCGCGATGCCGACATGCATGCCCTGGATCTCGCCCGACAGCAGCACTTGTACGCCGCGGCTGCCGCCTTCCATGCTGACCACCTCGACCTTCAATCCCTCCTTGGCGTAGAAGCCGCCCGCGTCCGCCATCCACACGGGAAAAATGGTGACGACCGGCGCCGAGATCCCGAACTTGAACGGCGTGAGATTCTGCGCCTGCGCAGAGGGGCCCGCTAAGGCCAGCACAAGGCCGGACACCAGCGCCGCGGCAAGGGCGGAGTTAAGCGGCTCGAAACGGCTGTTGGCTGCCATGGATGTGTCCTTGTTAACTCATGCGCGGGCGTTGCATTGCTGGAATCGGATCGAACGACGGATCTTAGGAAGGCGGCGCGGCGAGACGTTCCCTGGCGATTTCAGATGATTTCTTGCCTCTTGTCATCTGTCTCGCCGTAGCGGCGCAAGGTTGCAGGTCGATCCTCCAGGAAATTGCCATTGCTGGGACGGAACGGCCCGGTCCAGTCGGACCTCGCATCAGGTCAATCACTGCCCCTTCCGGCCCTTCACGTCCTCCTCGATCAGCTGCCAGATACGATCCTCCATGGCGTGAAAATGCGATTCGCGTTTGACGCCGAGCTTGCGCGGACGCGCAATCGCCACATCGATGATGTCCTTGACCCTCCCGGGGCGCCCGGAAAAGACGACCACGCGATCCGACAGGTAGATCGCCTCGTCGATCTGATGGGTGATGAACAGCACCGTCTTCTTCGCTTTCACCCAGATCTGCAACAGCTCCTCCTGCATGAACTCGCGGGTCTGGGCATCGAGCGCGGCAAACGGCTCGTCCATGAGCAGAACCTTGGGATCTGTCACCAGGGCGCGCGCGAGGTTGACGCGCTGCTGCATTCCGCCCGACAGCTCGTGCGGATAGTGCTGCTCGAAGCCGGTGAGCCCCACCAGGTCGATGAAGCGTTGCGCCCGCGCGCGCGCGGCCGCGACAGCGACGCCACGACATTCGAGGCCGTAGACCACGTTGTTCAGCACAGTTCGCCAGGGCAGCAAGCAAGCGTCCTGGAATACGACGGCGCGGTCGGAGCCGGGCGCTGTGACGACCTCGCCATCCACCAGAATGCGTCCGCTGGTGGCCGGGATGAGACCGTCGACCACGGAGAGGAACGTGGTCTTGCCGCAGCCGGACGGCCCGACGATGGAGACGAACTCGCCATCCATCACCTTGAGGTTCACGCCGTCGAGCGCAACGAGGCGCGAGTTGGTGCGAGGCTGGTGATATTCGAGGCGGATATCCTGCGCTTCGAGTTTCACGCCCATCGCGAGAAGCCTGCAGATACGGTCAAAGCGGCGGTCGCCAGGTCTCGACCCGCCGTTCGATGCGGCGGACGAGCTCCGACAGCGCAATTCCCGCCGCCACGATGGTCAACACGCCGACGAACACCTTGTCGGTCTGGAAACGCGAGCCGGCCTGATTGATCATTGCGCCGATGCCAGCTGCCGACCCATAGATTTCGCCGACGACGATGCCGATCATCGCGCGCCCGACGGCCAGCCGCAGCCCCGCCAGCAGGAAGGGAATTGCGCTCGGCAGGATGATGCTGCGGAACAGTTGCCATTCGCCGGCGCTGAAGCTGCGCGCCAGGTTGACGAGGCGCGGATCGGTGGTGCGGACCGCCGCCTGTGCGCTCATCGCGATCGGCAGCACGGCGAGCAGAAAGATGATCAGGATCTTGGCGGCAAGGCCGGTTCCGACCCACACCACGATGAGCGGCAGGAACGCGATCTGTGGCGTAGCATTGAAGGCGGCCAGGAACGGTTCGCCCGCGTATGAGAAGCGGCGGTACCAGCCGGCCGCCAAGCCGAGCGGAATGCCCGCCGCGATCGCCATAGCGAGGCCGGCCACGTATTCGAGCGCGCTCCATTTGAGATCGGTCCAGATCTCGCCGGTGACGAAGAACATCCGGTACGCGGCTTCGGCGATGCGCGTCGGCGAGGAGATGAAGATCGGCTTGATCACCCAGCGGTCGGCGGCAGCGCCGACCAGCGGACGGAGCGCATCCGCCCACCAGCCGCGCTCCAGCCCCTCCCAGAAGATCAGGAAGGCGATGACCGCGGCAGCGCCGAGGATGGCCCGCTCGTGCGCAAGGTAGAGGCGCAGCCATGGCGTGCGGTCGTCTGGATGTTGCAGTGTGACTGGCTCCGCCATCATGCAGCGGCTCCGACCTTCGGCCGCCACGTCTCGAACCGGCGCTCGCACCAGTTCAACGCGCTAACGGTGAGCAGCCCAGCTGCCGTGAACATGAGCACGCCGAAGAACATGACGTCGGTCTGGAATGTGTTGCCGGCATTCCCGATCATGTGGCCGACGCCCGCCGTCGCGGCATAGAGCTCGCCCACCACGACGCCGAGCAGTGCGCGGCCGGCGCCGTATTTCAGCCCGGTAAAGATGAACGGCACGGTGCCGGGCAGAATGATGCTGGTGAAGATCTTGAGCTGAGAGGCGCCGAAACTGCGCGCCACCTTGATGAAGCGCGCTTCGTTGGTCGTCACGCCGGCATGGGCGGCGATCAGAACCGGCAGCACGGCGCCCAGGAACACCACGACGACTTTTGACCAGATGCCGATGCCGAACCAGATGACGATGAGCGGCATGAGGGTGAGCCGCGGCACCGCGTTGAGCGCGTCGACGAACGGCGAGAGCACGTAGGACAGCCGCCGGTACCACCCGGTCGCCAAGCCGAGCGGGATGCCAATCGCCGCCGCCAGAACATAGCCGAGGAGGAATTCTGTCGCGCTCACCTTGAGGTCCGGCCAGATTTCGCCCTCGGCGAACAGGGTATAGGCGGCGCGTGCCACCCGGCTCGGGGCCGAGATGAAGAGCGGATCAAGGACGCCGAAACGCGCCACGAGCTCCCAGGCGATGAGCACGCAGGCTAGAGTGCCGCCGCCGACGATGAGCCGCTCGTTTGCCCCATAGAGCCGCTGCAGGTCGAGGCGCCGGGCGGGAGCCTCATCACGATGATCGAGAGCTCCCGATACCGCCATTCACTTTCCCGGTGACACGCCGGCCACGTGCATCGATACGCGGGCGCGTTCGAAAACATAGGCGATGCACCTTATGTTGCCGCCGCTTCGTGTCAAGCACGCGGCAGCCGCATGCTTGGCAGGACGGACGTCGAACGTATAGCTTTCATGGACTTTTGGAGGACATGCAGCATGCCGGGCGCGACCAACGAACGGTTCGACCTCAACGATCGCGTGGTCATCATCACCGGCGGCGGCAAGGGCATCGGCAAGGTTTACGCGAAGGAATTCGCCCGCGCCGGCGCGCGCGTGGTCGCCGCCGACATCGACGGCGGTGCGGCGGAAATGGTTGGCGAAGAGATCGCGGCACTCGGCGGCGAGGCGCTCGCGCTCACCACCGACATTGCCGACCCGAAATCCACCGAAGCCATGGCGGCGGCGGCCGTCGACCGGTTCGGCACGATCGACGTGCTCATCAACAATGCCTCGCTGATGAGCGTGCTGGCACGCCGCTCCTGGCTCGAGATCCCGGTGGACGAATGGGACCGGGTCATGGCCGTCAATTTGCGCGGCATGTTTCTCTCCTGCCGCGCCGTATTCCCGGCCATGAAGGCGCAAGGACGCGGCAAGATCGTCAACATCTCCTCCTCGCGGGTGTGGGACGGCACGCCCAACCGGCTGCACTACACGACCTCGAAGGCCGGGGTGATCGGGTTCACGCGTGCGCTTGCCCGCGAGGTGGGCGAGTTCGGCATCACCGTGAATGCCGTCACGCCGGGAATGACCCAGAGCGAGACCCAGGTGGCGTCCTCCTCCGGCAATTACCTGAGCATGCGCATCGCCGGACGCGCCATCGAACGCGCGCAATATCCTGAAGATCTGGTGGGAGCCGTGATGTTCCTCGCCTCATCGGCCAGCGATTTCATGACCGGCCAGACCATCAACGTCGACGGCGGCAAGGCGATGCACTGAGGTCGGCAGGGTCATGGCTGCCAGTTGGTGGATAACTACGGCTGCAATGGCTATCTTTTTGGTGGGCCGTGGCAGCGGGCCCTTGATGCTTTGGAGGTTCTCATGGACGTGCGCACAAAAGAATCCTTCCCGTTTCAGCTCACCGACGCGGAATGGCGCCAGCGGCTGACGCCCGAGCAATACCGGGTGTTGCGGCAGCATGCGACCGAGGCGCCGGGCTCCTGTGCGCTCCTGCACGAGAAGCGGCCGGGCACGTTCGCGTGCGCCGGGTGCGGGCAGCCGTTGTTCGAAGCGCAGGCCAAGTTCGAGAGCGGAACCGGCTGGCCGAGCTTCTTCAACCCGATTCCCGGATCGATCGCCACCACCGACGACACGAGCTACGGGATGACGCGCACCGAGGTCCATTGCGCGCGCTGTGGCAGCCATCTCGGGCACGTTTTTCCCGACGGGCCGCCGCCGACCGGCCTGCGCTACTGCATCAACGGCATCGCCACGAATTTCGAGCCGAAGCAATCGACGGGTTCATGATCTCGTCGGTCCCTGGCGCTCGGCTCGAATCGTGCTTCAAAGGCGCACCCGGCGCGATCAGAGCTGCTTGAGATACTCGACGAGTTCCCAACGCTCGTCTTCCGAGAGGCCGGTGCCGTATTCGTGGCCGCCATTGCCGTTGCCGATCGCAGGATCGGCCGTGAACGTGCCGTTGGCGAACGGCGTTTGATCGGTGGCATAGCCCACGTTCTTCGGATCGAACGTGCGGCTGCCGACCGAGAAGGATGATTTGCGCTGGCTTGCCGGTTTCAGCAACTCCCACAGGTTCGGCACCGAGCCGTTGTGGAGATAGGGCGCGGTCGCCCAGATGCCATAGAGCACACGTGACTCGTAAGCCGCACCGGCATCGGCCGTCGCGGGCTTGCGAAACATGTCGTTGAGCCGTTCCAACATCTTGGACTTCAGACGCGCGTTCACGAAGGCTTGGAGACGCACGACGCTTCGAGCACTGGGCTGCGCATTCGAGATGTCGTCGAGGTTCTCGTCGGGAAACAGATTCTTAAGATCCTTGCGGATGGCACGCCATACGCCGCTCTGCGCGATCTTCCTCGGGGTCAGCGGGAAGTCGAAGGCCTCGTCGATCAAGCTGCCGACGACCACGTTCGCCAGAACATCGCCAGTCTTCGCCGGATTGGCCAAGGTCGCGCCGATCGGCGGCGGCGGCATCGGGGCGCCCGCGAGCAGGCCTGAATCGGACATCCGCTCCGCGTTTTCGACCATCTTCGGGTCGGTCCCGACTGCCTTGACCGGAGTAACCCACGCCCCCAATACGTCCGTCGATGCCGTTTCCGCATGGCACTCGGCGCAATGCGTCGCAAAGAGCGTTTTGCCGCGTTCGGCGCGCTGATCGTCGATGGGGAAGATGTCGCGCGGCCACGGCGGCGGCTTCAACGCGGCGATTTTTTCTTCCAGCGTCTGCAGCCCCGAGAACTTCGCCGAATTGTCGCTATACGAGATCAACGGGGGACGCGATGGGACATGAGCGACGATCTTCGGCTTGAAATCGGCAAACACGCCGTAGACCTCGCCGGTGTTGCGGCCGAGCGCCTGGATGAAGAGTCCATTGCGCACACCGCCGTTCCACTGCGTGCGATCCTGCCGCGAAGCATTCCACAGAAATGGATAGCTGACCGGCGCGTCGGCGATCTTGAAATTGGCAGCGATGCCGAGGTCGCGCGCGGCAACGCGATTGAAGATCATCCCAAACGCATCGAGCCGTCCCGGACCCCATGGCGCCGTGGGCAGGCTGGCTTCCATGAAATCCCCGAACTGCTTGACCCAGGCGCCGAAGTCGACCTTGAGCTGGGCCGCTTTCGCCGTCGAATAGCCGGTGCCCAGCACCGCCTTGGCAAAGGCCGCGAACCGGTCGGCTTCGGCCAGCGTCGCGCGCGACGCCGCGGTGAGCTCAGTCAGGAACAGCTGGAAGTCGGCGTGCGCCGGTGCGCCGTCAAGACGCAGAGCACGGGTTTCGCCGTCTTTCTGATATTCGAGCTGCGCCGTGTGACACGCAGCGCAGGTCATGCCCAGGATGCCCGACGTCGCGCTGCCATCGACGATGAAGCCGATCGGCAAGCCTTCGGGATTGCTCCTCGAGCGTGCGTTGGGCAGGTATCCGAAGCGTTGCAGCTGGTCGCCCGCGAACGGCTGGCCATCCTGGCGGCGCAGAGCCTTGAACCACGCATAAGGCATCAAGCGAGAGCCTTGGCTCGTCGTATAAAAGCTGTCGCGGTCGGCGGCGGACCAGCCCTGCTCGGCGTATGTCACGGGAGGTGTGGCGGGGTTTGTCGGTTGCGTCCTTCCTGGACTCACCGTCGATGCCAGTATCGCGCTCGCCAGCGCAGCCGCCGCAAGCCGCATCACGTTGTCAAATGCCGTCATGGTGCTCCCCGGCCGTCGCGCCGAAACGCGCTCGGCCGGGATGATAATCGAAGGCCGTGCGAGCGGAAACCCACTCACACGATCTCACGCACGATGTCGGAGCCGATGGTGAGTGCGATCTTGCCGCGCGCCGGCGTGCCGCGGGCGAGCGCCTCCGCGAGGTGCGTCACCTGCTTCGTCTTGACTTTGGGCGGCATGGGCGGCTCGTGCGGATCGACCGCCGCCTCGACCAGCGCCGGCCCCCGGGTCATCAGCGCCTCACGCAATACGTTGCCGCACTGCGCCGGATCGTCGACCGAGTAGGCTTTGAGGCCGAAACCGCGCGCTACCGCCGCGAAATCGATCGGCTGCAGGTCGCAGCCATATTCCGGGTTGCCGAGGAAGACGATCTGTTCCCATTTGATCTGGCCGAGGGAATTGTTCTTGATCACCACGATCTTCACGTCGAGATCGTACTTCACGCAGGTGGCGAGCTCGCCGATCAGCATGGTGAGCCCGCCATCGCCGATGAAGGTCACGACCTGCCGCCCCGGATAAGCCAGCGCCGCCGCGATCGCATACGGCAATCCGCACGCCATCGTGGCAAGATTTCCCGAGCACGAGAACATCATGTTGCCGCGCATGACGAGGTGGCGCGCGATCCATGTGGTGATCGTGCCGGAATCCGTCGCCACGATGGCATCGTCCGACAACAATTTGTTGAGCTCGTGCGCCACGACCTGCGGCTTCATCGGCTTGTCGCGCCGGGTGCCGCGTTCCGCCATCAGATCCCGCCACTCCTTCATCCCGGCCTGCGCCGCCTCGAGGAACGAGCGATCCTGACGGTAGTCGAGGCGTGGCAGCATTGCCTGCAGCACGCTGGCGGTGTCGCCGACGATGCCGACTTCGACCGGATAGCGCAGTCCGATCCGCTTCGGGTCGATGTCGATCTGTACGCCCTTGGCCTGGCCGGGCTTGGGATAATACTCGATGTATGGAAACGAGCTGCCGGCGATCAGCAGGCTGTCGCAGGTCTCCATCGCCTCCTGCGATGGCCTGGTGCCGAGCAGGCCGATGCCGCCCGTGGTAAAGGGGCTGTCGTCGGGCACCGCCCCTTTCCCCAGCAGGGGCTTGACGATCGGCGCGCCAAGGCGTTCCGCCACGGCGATCAGCTCGCGGCTCGCGCCGAGCGCGCCGCGTCCGGCCAGGATCGCGGTCTTCTTGCTGGAATTGAGGAGCGCCACCGCATGGCCGAGCTGCTCCTCGTCCGGCCGGTAGGTCGGGCATGCCATGATGGCGGAGACGTGGGCCGCGATATTGCGTTCCGAGCGCACATCCGCGCTGATCGGTTGCGACTGCGTGTCGACCGCCATGGTGACATGGGCAACGCCGCGGTAGGCGAGCGCGGCGCGGCAGGCGAGCTCGATCACGTTCTCCACGTGGGCCGGCCCCATGATGCGCGCGTTGTAGACGCACACGTCCATGAACAGCTTGTCGAGCTCGACGTCCTGCTGCGTGTAGGTGTGGATGAGATCGTGGAACTGCAGCCCAGTGATGGCGAGAACCGGCTGGCCATCGAGCTTGGCGTCATAGAGCCCGTTGAGCAGATGGATGCCGCCCGGTCCGGACGTTGCGAGACACACGCCGAGCCGACCCGTCCACTTGGCATAGGCGCAGGCGTTGAACGCGGCGGCCTCCTCGTGCCGCACCTGGATGAAGCGGATGCGGTCCTGGCGGATCCGCAGCGCTTCGATGATGCCGTTGATGCCGTCCCCCGGCATTCCGAAAACGATGTCCACGCCCCATTCGATCAACGATTCCACAAGCACGTCGCCGGCAGTTTTCTTACGCATTTGGGATCCTCGCGCGCAGTCGGGCGCCCGATCCGGCGGACGCCTCGCGAAATGGGGGGCTTGTGCGTCAACAAAGGTCCCGAACCATATGTTCCACCCGCTCACGTCGGCCGCACGCATCCGCAACGTTGCCTTCGCGGCGGCGTTAACTCACTGAGGTCGGCAAAAGCGGCCGGCTGTAATGGAGGCGAACATGAACGCGAAGAGCGCGGGTCAACGACCGCAAGCCAGTGCTCGACTCAATCCCGGTGACGAGGCCGCGCCCGGAACCCCGGGAACCGGTGAAGCGATCTGCGCGGCATGCGAAGGCAGCGGCCGAGTTCGCGGAACCTCGTGTCCGAATTGCGGCGGCAGCGGCAAGGTCATCAAGGCGATCGGCGGCGCGTGACGGTTGCTTGGACAGCGGGAACGTCCGGAACCCGCCATCGCGCGGGCGGGTTATCCTGCAGTAACATGGAGCTGATCATGACGGCGAAAGCGCCCAAAGTTCCGCCTGCCAACCGCAGCCCGAAAGGCCCCGGCGGCTCGGCCGAGGCCCCGCGCGACACGTCCCGCCACAAGGACGTGCCGGACAACCTGGAGGAACAGGGCCAGCAGGGAAATATCGCGCAGAACACCACCAATCAGGGCTATCAGCAGGACCGGTGACATGTCCGACAAACACCCGAACACGGCCCGCGTCGGCGGTCCAGGCGCCAGTCACGAGAACCGCAAGCACCCGGAGAAATCTCAGCCGCGCGGACCGCATCCGCTGGAGAAGAAGAGCACCCGTCACGCCGGCGTGTCGGGCGGCGGCGGCGAGCCCGATAAGCACCACTCGCATGATCCGGCCGGCAAGGCCGGACGCTAGTGCCCCGCTTCCGAAGTTCGTGATACATCGCGGCCCCCTCTGACACGAACTTCGGAAGCAAGGGGGCACTAGCAAGTCTATGATCCTAGTGCCGCTTTTCGATTTGAAGTTCCCGCACGCGTTTGCGGCAGGCGGTGTAGGAACTTCAAATCGGCGGCACTAGCCGTCAGCCGGCGCGCCCGTCGGCAGACCTCGCCTGAGCACGCGTGCAAGCCGATCGGAAAATGCCCGCGCATCCGCCGGGCGCTCGCCGTCGAGCACGCGCGCTTCATCGAGCAGCAGGTAGGCGGCATCCTCCTTGAACGGCCGCTCGTCCTCTCCGAGGCGCGCCAGCGCGCCGACCAGTTCGTGGCGCGGATTGATCTCCAGGATCGGCTTCGACGTCGACGGAAGCCGTCCGGCGCCGGCGAGCAGCTTCTCGAGTTGGCGGTCGAGCCCGAACTCCGGCGCAACGAGGCAGACGGCGCTGTCGGTCAGCCGGTCCGATGTGCGCACGTCAGACACGCTGTCTCCGAGCGTCGCCTTGACGAAAGCGATGAAGTCCTTGACGGCCGTGTCGCTCTCGGAGGCCGCTTGGTGGGCGGCATCGAGCCGCGGGATGAGCGCCAGATCTGCCGCCCCCTGCGTGACCGACTTGAACGGCTTGCCCTCGAACGACGCGCCTGATGTGACCCAGAAGCTGTCGACCGGATCGGCGAGCAGGAGAACCTCGACGCCGCGCGCGCGGAATCCTTCGAGATGCGGCGAGGATTGGAGACGTTCCATGTCGTCACCCGCCAAATAATAAATCGCGGTCTGATTTTCCCTGAGTGAAGCCATATAGTCTTTCAGGCTGCGCCAGGTGCCATTCGACGTGGTTGTCTTGAAACGGAGCAGCCCGAGCAACGCATCGCGGCGCTCGAAATCTTCGTAGATGCCTTCCTTGAGCACCGCGCCGAAGTTCTCCCAGATCTTGCCGAACGTTTCGGGTTCTTTCTCTGCGATGCGCTCCAGCTCGCCGATGACACGGCTGGTCACCCCTTTCTTGATCGCCGTCAGGATCGGGCTCTCCTGGATCATCTCACGCGAGATGTTGAGCGGCAGATCGGCGGAATCGACCAGCCCGCGCACGAACCGCAGGTAGCGCGGCAGGACCTCCGCCTCGTCGGTGATGAAGACGCGCTTGACGTAGAGCTTGACCCGCCCTTTGCGGTCGGGATCGAAGAGATCGAACGGGCGCGAGCCCGGAATGAAGAGCAGCGTCGTGTACTCCTGCCGGCCCTCCGCGCGGAAATGGATCGTGACCGCCGGCTCATCCAAATGGCCGGCGACGCTCCGGTAGAAATCGGTGTATTCGGCGGCGGCGATGTCGGACTTGGGCTTGGCCCACAGCGCCGCTCCGTCGGCGATCTCGGACGGCTCTGCGCCCGGCTTGTCGACGATGGCAATCGGCACCGGCACGTGCCCGGATTGCGCTTTGACGATCCGTTCGAGCGTGAAGCGCTCGGTGTAGGATTTGGCGTCTTCGCTCAAGTGCAGGATCACGCGGGTGCCGCGGCGGGGCGCATCGCCCGTCGCGGCCGGCGCCACCGAAAACGTGCCCTTCCCGTCCGAAGACCACAGCCACGCCTCCTCGGATCCGGCGCGGCGCGAGATGACGTCGACACGCGCCGCCACCATGAAGGCCGAATAGAAACCCACGCCGAACTGGCCGATGAGGGTCGCACGCTCGCTGCCTTGCGTCGCCTCGATGCGGTCCAGGAAGGCCTTGCTTCCCGAGCGCGCGATCGTCCCGAGCGCCTCGACCATCTCGTCGCGGCTCATGCCGATGCCGTTGTCTTCCACGGTCAAGCATCGCTTGTCGGGATCGACCGCAAGCGTAATCCGCGGCTTCGGGTCGTCCTCGAGCAGGGCGGGCGTGGCGATGGCCTCGTAGCGCAGCCGTTCGCAGGCATCGGCGGCGTTCGAGATCAGCTCGCGGAGAAAAATGTCCTTGTCGGAATAGACCGAGTGCACCATGAGGTGCAGCAGCTTGGCGACATCGGCCTCGAATGGGCGGCTCTCGCCCTCTTCGACGACGGTCATGGCATTCCCCCAAAAAGCACGGTTCACCGGCTTCGAGATGGCAAGAACACCGTTCCGATTCAAGATCGCAGAGACTGCCGACCGAGCCGGCCGCTTACTGGCTGTAAAGGAAAGCGGCGACGTGGCGCGCCTGCTCCTCACTGATCCCGGTCCGCGGCATGGCGGTGCGCGGGCTGTAGGCCTTGGGGTCGACCATCCAGCGCACCAGGTTGTCGGGCGTGTTGGTGAGGACGCCGGCAATGTAGACGCGTTGTCTCACCTGGGTGAGCTGCGGCCCGACCAGTCCCACGGCCCCGGGCACGCCCGACACAGTGTGGCAACCGGCGCATCCGAATTGCCGCATCAGTTTGCGGCCCATCTCGGGATCTCCGCCTGTCAACTGCGCGGCTTTCTGCGTGGCGCGGTGCTGGAACTGCCAAGCCGCGAAGCCGGCCGCGGCGCCGGTGGCGAACAGCACCGCCACCACGGCGGTGGCGGCCCTAATGCGCCGCGACTGCATGACGAGCACCTGCGTGAGGCGCACTGCTGCCGGCGATCCAGCGCGCCGCGATCGCCAGTGCCGCACCGGTATAGATCAGCCCCATGGGCACGCCCATGACGAGGCCGGCAAGCTGCTGGTCCTCCATGGGGGTGAGGCCGAATTGCGCCGCGATGGCGACCTGCTCCGGATACCAGAGGCGGCGCGATAGGGTCATGAGGATGCCGAGCACGCCGGTGTGCAGGCTGGTGACGAACAGGCAGAACACCGCAATGCCTCGGGCCCGCGTACGTGCGTGCATGAGCGACCACCAGAACAGCAGCGCGGTCGCCAGGAAGGTCACGTGCTGCAGGCGATGTGCGATCACGTTGTCCAGCACGGTTTGATACAGGCGCGGCATATGCCAGGCCCAGATGGCAAGGCCGTGCAGGGCCGTGGCGCCGAGCGGGTGGCTCATCCCTGCCCACGTTCGCGACCGCACGACCTGGGCGCGCAGCCGCCCGACCGACGCGCGCAGCCGTCTCGGCAGGGCCCACAACATCGCGCCGATGGGACGGGCTGCGGCGATGAGCGGCGCCGCGACCACCATGAGGACGGCATGTTCGATCATATGGGCGGTGAACAGGCGCTCGCCGGCCCAGTGCAGCGGCGACACCAGCGCCAAAGCCAGCGCCACCCATCCGGCCCAGAAGCAGCAGGCCTGGCCGTAATGAACACCGCGGCCCAGCCCGGCCCGTCGCCACAAACGCTGCGTCCCGATCAGATAAAGAATGGCCGACAGGTAAAGGGGAGCAATGATCCAGGGATCGTAGGTCCACGTGGAATTGGTCCACGGCGATGCATCACCATGCGCCGCCGCGGGCCCGGCGGCGCAGACGACGATCAGGAGCACAAGCCCTCTCATCGCTCGCATCCCGTGAGGATCAGACCGGCCGCGCCTTGCATCGCGATGACCGCGGCAAACAACACGGCGATGAGCGCGCTCATGAGGGCGAGGAAGGCGTGCGGCTTTCCATTCTCCTCGAACAACAGCTCGCGATCGGCGCCGGACACGTACCAGGCGCGCCACGACAGGACAGCGCCGCTCAGCGCGATAATCACCAGAGCCAGCGCCAGCGGCGGCACCGGGTTCAGCGGACGACCGCATGCCCAGGCGACGATGCTGTAATTGGCCTGCGTGCTGATTGCCCAGGCGGCCGGGCCGGCCGCCAATCCCGCCCAATCGATGCCGTTGCGCAACAGGGCTCTCATCGCATCCCTCACAGACGCGGGACCCAATAGATCAGGACGTACAGCGGCAGCCACGACAGCACGACGAAGTACCAATAGAAGACGTTGTCGGTCACGTCGCTGAACCGTCGCTCAGTGGCATGGCGCGTGAACATCAAAGCCGTGAGCACCAACGTGTCGCCGACATCGGTGGCAAGATGCGTCGTGTGCAAGCCGAGAATGACCCAGAGGATCGACCCATAGGCATTCTCGTCCCAGCGCACATTGAGATTGGCGAACTCGTAGCCGCGGATCGCCAGCAGCAGCAGGCCGATGACGCTCATCAGCACCAGCAGGCGACGCACGCGCGGCAAATCGTATTTGCGTGCCACATTGTCGGCGAGCTGGTTGGGCCAGAGACTGGCGAGCAGGATCAGCGTGAGGATGGTGGCGGGCCAATGGTTCGGCGGCGGCGCGCCCAGCGGCCAGTCGGCATTGACGAAGACGAGGTAGAGATAGGTGCCGATCGCCAGGGCAAAGCCGGCGCCTTCGATGGCCACGAAGCCGAGCGTCCCCCACCACGGCGTCGTCTTGGAGCCGAAGCCGAAGGTCGGGAGCGCCGATACGTCCAGGACGGACCGCTCCTTCATTCCTCGTCCTCTCTCGTGTCCTTGGGCCAGAACCACGCAATCAGGGCGACGGCGATTGGCGGCGTTCCCCACACCACGGCCCAGGGCGTGAAAATCGAGCCGATGAAAAAAATCGTGGCCGCGATGGCGGCGATCAGCGGCCAGATGGAGGGCTCCGGCGAAGCCTCGCGCACCTCCGCCTGCGCCTCGCTGAGCGTGCTGACGATCAGCTCGCGGCGATCGACACGGAGTCCCGTGATCACCGGCCGCGTCGCGCGCTCGGCCCACAGCGGCTCACGATGCGTGACGAACGGGATGCGGGCAAAATTATACGGCGGCGGCGGCGAGGAGGTCGCCCATTCCAGCGTGCCGGCGTCCCACGGATTATCGGGCGCCGGAACGCCGCCGCGGTAGCTGGCGATCACGTTCCACAGGAACACCACGAAGCTCAGGAAGAACACGAGCGCGCCAGCCGACACGAGCAGGTTCAATCCGTCCCAGCCCATCTCCGGCAGATAGGTGTAGACGCGGCGTGGCATGCCGCGCAGGCCGAGAATATGCATCGGGAAGAAAGCGACGTTGAAGCCGATGAAGGCGAGCCAGAAATTCCACTTGCCCAGCCGCTCGCTCATCATGCGGCCGGTGAACTTCGGAAACCAGTAATACACCGCGCCGATCAGCGGGAACACGGCGCCGCCGATCAGTACGTAGTGAAAATGGGCGACGACGAAGTAGGTGTCGTGCACCTGCGCGTCGAGCGGAACCGAGGCCACCATGACGCCGGTCAATCCGCCGATCACGAACGTGACGATGAACCCGAGCACGAACAACAGCGGCGTACGGTAGACCGGCTTTCCGTCCCACAGCGTCGCGATCCAGCAGAAGATCTGGATGCCGCTCGGCACCGCGATCAGCATGCTGGTCGCCGTGAAGAAGCTCGCGCCGAGCTGCGGCAGTCCGGTCGTGAACATGTGGTGCACCCACAGGCCGAACGACAGGAAGCCGGTAGCGATCAGCGACAGCACGGCGAGGAGGTAACCGACCATCGGCCGGCGCGCGAAGGTGACGACGATGGCCGACACCATGCCGGTGCCGGGGAGAAAGATGATGTACACCTCCGGGTGACCGAAGAACCAGAACAGGTGCTGCCACAGCAACGCGTCCCCGCCCTCGGCCGGATTGTAGATGTGCGTCCCCACCAGCCGGTCGAGAATCAGGGTGGTCGAGGCGACCATGACCGCCGGCATGGCGAACAAGACCAGGAAGGACGTGACCAGCATCGACCACACGAAGACGGGGATGCGATCGAGCGACATGCCGGGCGCACGCTGCTTGAAGACCGTGACAATGATCTCGACCGCCACGGCAAGCGCTGCGACTTCGGTGAACGTGATCATCTGCGCCCAGGTGTCGGCACGCTTCCCCGGCGAGAATTCCGGACCGGACAGCGGCACATAGGCGAACCAGCCGACGTCCGGCCCGATGTTGAGCAAAAACGAGATCCAGAGGAAGCAGCCGCCGAACAGGTAGATCCAGTAGCTGAAGGCGTTCAGCCGCGGGAACGCGATATTGCGCGTACCGACCATGAGCGGCACCAGGTAAACCGCGAAAGCTTCCATCACCGGCACGGCGAAAAGGAACATCATCGTCGAGCCATGCATGGTGAAGAGCTGGTTATAGAGGTCGGGCCCAACCACCTGGCCTTCCGGCCGCGCCAGCTGCAGCCGCATCACCACGGCGCTCAGGCCGCCGAGGAACAGGAAGATGAAGGCCGTCACGATGTAGCGGCGGGCGACCTTCTTGTGGTCGACCGTGGTGAGCCAGCCCATCAGCGTCGAGCGCGTGCCCCAGATGCGCGCCAGGCGCATCGCCAGCTCGACGTCGCTCACGTCGGTATCGCGCAGCTCGGCGGCGGACGCGTCGCTCATTGCAGACCCGCCAGGTAGCCGGCGAGCGCCTCGAGCTCGTCGGGCGCGAGCTTGGTGAGGGGCATGTTGACGCCCGGCTTGATGCCGTGCGGATCGACGATCCAGGCGGCAAGATTGCCGCGACTCATCGGCAGCGTGCCGGCGGCGATGTATCTGCGGCTGGCGAGGTGCGTGAGATCGGGGCCGACGCGGCTTCCCGCCGGGGTGCCACGGATGGTGTGGCACATGACGCACGGGCGCGACAGAAAGACGTCGAGTCCCTTCTGCCGTTCGGCATCGTTAGGTGTCTCTGCCGGCTTGAGCTGTGCGTCGCGCCAAGCCTCGTACTCCGCGCGCGAGGAGGCGATGACGAGCATTCCCATCTTGGCATGTTGCAGGCCGCAGAACTCGGCGCACTGACCGCGATAGATGCCGGGCCGGTCGGCGACGAAGTGCAATTCGTTGTCCTGCCCGGTGATGAGATCCATCTTGCCGGCGAGGCTCGGCATCCAGAAGCTATGGATCACGTCGGCGGACTGGAGCTTGATCAGGACCGGCTCGCCCACCGGAATATGAATCTCATTGGCAGTGGTGACCGAGTGATCCGGGCGCGGCTCCTGGTAGCGAATGTCCCACCACCATTGATATCCGGTCACCTGCATCGTGACCGCCGGATCGGACTTGGCGAACAAGGCGCGCTGCGAGAAATAGCTCAGGACCGTCAACGCCATGACGATGACGGCGGTGGCTGCCACGCACGCGCCGATCACGCCCAGCATCGTTCGCTCCGATGACGGATCGGTGGTGAGCGGATCGAGCCGTTCGCTGCGCCGTCGCAGCAAGGCGACAGCGAGCGCGATCATCACCAGCCCCCAAATCACTGTGCAGATGGCAGTGAAGCTCCAGATCAGATCCGCCAGATGCTTTGCCTGCGGTCCTTGCGGATCGAGCGCCGACTGCCAACCCGAACAGCCGGAGAGCGTGGAGACGAGCGCGCCTGCGATGACCAGCCGCAGCATCCCTCACTCCGGCTTTTCGGCGCTGCCAGGCACGTTGCCTCCCGCCGGCGGGGTAGGCGGAAGGCGGTTCTCTGCCGGCCGAGGTTGCATGTCGTCGTTGCGGCTGGGCGCCGCGCTGGCCGGCACGTTGCCGCCCATCGAGCGGACGTAAGCTGCGATCTCCCAGATCTGATCATCCGGGATTTTGCCGCGGAACGAGGGCATGCCGTTGGGCCGGCCTTCACGGATCGTGGCGACGATGTTCTCGATCTCGCCGCCGTAGATCCATTTCTCGTCCATCAGCGCCGGGCCGGAGCCGCCGCCGCCGTTGCCGTGGCAGCCGGTGCAGTTGAACCAGGCGAACAGCTTCTTGCCCTGGCTCAGATGGAATGCGTTCTGCTCGTACTCCTTGCCTTTGCCGCTGCGAAATTCCGTCGGCGGGCTCGAGCCCGGCGAAATGGGCGTGAGCGCAATCTGCTCCTGCGTTTCGGCGGCGACCGGATCGGCACGAAACGACCGCTGCTCCCTTTCGCAGCCCGCAACAACGGGGGCGACGATCAACAGCGCAATGTAGCCGCCGCGAGTCATCGCGCCGCGCCTTTTTGAAGGGTTCGGTCCACGAGCGGCACGCCGTAGTCGCGCAGGATGTGATCGATGTCGGCGCGCCGGCGCGCGAGCGCGGCTTCGATTGCGTCGTGCAGGGCGGCATCGTCCTTGCGCACCCCCATGGAGATGTCGAACGCCATCGGCAGCCCGGGCCTGTCGATCTGCGGGTCCACGGTGGCGAGGCGCAGCGACACTGGTTGGCGACGCGCGAAGTAGCCGGCGAGCGGACCCCAGACGATGGCCACGTCGATCTCGCCTTGCGCAACGCCCGCGATGATGCGCGCCGGCGGACTGTCCTGGCGGTAGTCCCCGTAGACCGAGTAGCCGCGGACGTTCTGCGTGATGCCGCGCTGCGCCAGCGCATGCGCTGGCGGCGTGTTGGAACCGTCATCGCCGATCAGCTGCACGCCGATGTTCAGCTCGCGCAGAGCCGGATCGTCGAGCGAGCGGATCTCCAGTGCACCAGTGCGCGTCACGAACGCATAGGTCGAGCGGTAGTACGGCGCGGTGGTGCGCAGCATCTCCATTTTCGACGGCGTACCCGGCACGAGATCGCACGTCCCGGACTTCAGCGTGTTGCGGAGGAAACCGCGGCGCTGCGCCCACCACGTATAGGTCGCCGCCGCATCGAGCTCATGCGCCACGACGGCAACGATCTTGTTTTCGAATCCCTCGAGACGATCGTTCGAGAACGGAAGGTTGTTGGGATCGGCGCAGACGCGCAGTTCCCGCGCCCCGACCGGACCGCCGACGAACAGCACCGCCGCAACCAGCGCTGCGGCGTAGCAGCGAAATGGGCGCGCTTCCTCTCCCCAGCGGGGACAGAGTTGGGGTGAGGGGGGAAAAAACTCTCGACAGGCAAGTTCCCCCTCACCCGCGCCTTCGGCGCGACCTCTCCCCGCTGGGGAGAGGTGGAGCAAGTGGCACGGCCTCGCGCCCACTTTAAGGGAGACGGAACACATAGAGCGTGCCTCCCTTGGTGGTCGCTTCCTTGAGATCGCGCATGGCGTTGACGAAGCCGAGCGCGGCGGTGCCGTCGCGCGGATCGAGGTCGCCGGACACGATCGCGCCGGCCCAGCCGCCGACGCCCGACAGGATCGCCACGTATTGGCGGCCGTCGGGGCCGCGGTAGGTGGTCGGCTGGCCGATGATCCCGGAGCCGGTCTTGAACTGCCACAACCGCTCACCGGTCTCGGCGTTAAGAGCTTTGAACCAGCCGTCCATGGTGCCGTAGAACACGACGTTGCCGGCGGTCGCGATGGTCCCGCTCCACAGCGGGAAATTCTCCTTGACCTGCCAACGCGGGCGCTGGGCCAGGATGTCCCAGGCGGTGAACACGCCGCGATGGCCGCCGGGACCGGCCTTCATGCGCACTTCGGCGCCCACATAGGGTGTGCCGGCGATGTAGTTGGCATCGATATGCTCGAGGTCCATGCACAGATTGGCATGCGGGATGTAGAGCAAGCCGGTCTTGTGCGAGAACGCCGATGGGTTCCAATCCTTGGCGCCCGATGCGTTCGGACAGATGTCCCGCACCACCTTGTTCACCTGCGGCTTCTTGGCCGGATTGTACTGAAGCTGCCCGGTCTTCAGATCGACGCCGGTGGTCGCCGTGATGTGATGGTACGGCGTGGCGCCGAGCACCTCGCCCGAGGTGCGGTCGAGCACATAAAGGTAGCCGTTGCGCTCGGGGCGGATCAGCGCCTTGCGCTCGCGCCCGTTCCAGGTGAGATCGACGAGCACGTTTTCGTTGATGCCGTCCCAATCGTAGAGATCGTGCGGGCTCCATTGGTAGAACCAGCGCGCCTCGCCGGTGTCGGCATCGCGGGCGAAAATTCCCGCCGTCCATTTGTTGTCGCCGGGCCGCTGGTCGGAATTCCACGGGCCCGGATTGGCGGTGCCGTGATAAACGAGGTTGAGATCGGGGTCATAGGAGAGCCAGCCCCACACGGTGCCGCCACCCTGCTCCCAGGCATTGGGCGGCCAGGTGGCGACGCCGAGATCCTTGCCTTTGTCGCTGTCGTAGAACGGCTTGAAGTTGGGGCCGATCAGCACGTCCTTGTCAGGCCCGGTGCTGTAGGCTTTCCATACCGGCTTGCCCGACTTGGCATCGAGCGCCTGCACCCAGCCGCGCACGCCGTATTCGCCGCCCGAGTTTCCGACGATGACCTTGTCCTTCACGACCAGCGGCGCCATCGTCATGGTCTCGCCGGTATTGATGCTGCCGACCTTGCTCTTCCAGGCCTCCTGCCCGCTCGCGGCGTCGACCGCCACCACGCTGGCGTCGAGCGTGACGAAGAAGATGCGGCCGTCCGCATAGGTCGGCCCGCGATTGACGACGTCGCAGCAGGCGACTCCCTGCGAAGCCGGTTCCGGCTTCGCTTCGTATTTCCATTTGAGCGGCGCACCGGGTTGGCTGAGGTCGAGCGCGTAGAGGATGTTCGGAAAGGGCGAGAGCACGAACATGGTGCCGCCGACCACCAGCGGCGCCGATTCCTGCCCGCGGTTCACCCCGGTCGAGAACGTGAAGGCGACGCGCAGGTCCTTCACGTTGCCGGTATTGATCTCGTCGAGTTCGCTGTAGCGCGTGTTGGCGTAATTCTTGGCCGGCATCGACCACTGCCCGTCGTCGGGCGGGGCAGCGGATGCCGGCGCTTTGGGAATCCCGGGTGGCGGCGACTGACCGACGGCCGGGGTGCCGATAACAAAGGCAGCCGCGCCGGCCAGAAGCGCATGGGCCAAAGCAGTTCGCCGATACTTGACTGGCATGCTGAGAACGAAGGTCCAGGGTGACCGGTGCAGCAGAACGGGCGGCACCCGGCATCTGTTCCATTGTCGAACGCGCGATGCCTTGCGCCGCGCCAGCGCGTCAAAATTCGGCCTTGGATTCTGGATCGGCTCCTCCGGTCAAGTTTCGGTGCCGTCCGGCACGCATGTGGTCGCCAACCGGAAAACGACTGGTCGTCCCGGGAGTGATCTAGTATTGTGCTGATCGACAACGCGAAATCGCGGCAACGACCCGGGAGGACAGGAAGATGCCGGTGACGCACGAGCCCTGGCTCGTCGCGCTATCGCTGGTCGTGGCGATCCAGGGCGCGTATGTCGGGTTGACCCTCTCCCTGCAGGTCGCCGAGGCCATCGGAGTGCGGCGCCGCCTGTTGCTCGCCGCGGCGGCGGTGTCGCTCGCGGTCGCCATCTGGGCCATGCATTTCGTCGCCATGCTGGCAGCGCGGCTGCCGCTTCCGGTCGATTACCTCGTGTTCCCCACCCTGCTGTCGTTCCTGGTGTGCGTCATCGTTGTGGGAGCCGCGGTGTTCGCCGTCAGCGCCGGACCGCTGACGCCCACCCGGCTGGTTGCATCCGCGGCGTTCTCGGGCGGCGGCATTGCGACCATGCATTACATCGGCATGAGTGCGCTCCACGCCAGCGCGCATCTGCAACATGACCCGGCGTTCGTGGCGGCGAGCGTCGCGATTGCGGTCGGCGCATCGGGACTGGCGCTGTGGCTGGCCGATGGACGCGGGGCGAGGCCGCCGCTCGTCATCTCGGCGATCGCCTTTGGGGCGGCGATTGCCGGCATGCACTACACCGCCATGGCGGGGCTGGCGGTATTTCCGCATACCAGTCCGGTGTCGAGCGCGCCGGCGCTCTCGACGGACCTGCTCGCCATCGTCGTCGCCATCGTGGCGTTCCTGATGTCAGCCGTCTTCCTGCTGCTGCTGATACCGGATCGCTCGCTGGCGCCGGACCATGACGAGGCCCCGTTGGCGCCGCCGGATCGCGTCGAGCGGGGGGCTCCGGCGGCGCGCGCGATCGCCGCGATGGAAATCGCGCCGGAGGTTCACCAAGTCATTGCTGAAACGCAGACGCGCCAGGCACCTGCCCATCTTCCGGTGGAACGCGATGGCGCGACGCATTTCATCCCGGTCGACGATATCGTCGCCGTCCACGCCAACGCACATTACACGTACGTCTTTGATGGCACGGCGAAATTGTTCTGCACGCTGGCGATCGGCGACGTTGAGGCGCGGCTCGACCATGCCCGTTTCGTGCGCGTCCATCGCAGCCATATCGTCAATATCGACCGGGTGGTCGGCTTGAAGCGCGCCGGCGATAACGGCGTGATCGAGCTGGCGGGAACCGATCGCTATACGGTGCCTGTGAGCCGCAGCCGCTTCGGCGGCCTGCGCTCGCGGCTCGAGTTCCGCACGCACGAAGCCGTCACCTGATTTTCAGTCAGTAGTACTGTCGCACTTCGTGCAGGGCGCCGCATCTCGTGCGCGCAGGGACCTGCTGGTGCACGAGTCGTTGTCGCCGAATTGGCGAAGGACGACACTCACTCAATCCAGCCTAGTGCCGCCGATTTGAAGTTCCTGCACCGCCTGCCGCAAACTCGTGCGGGAACTTCAAATCGAAAAGCGGCAATAGATCATAGACTTGCTGTCGTGGCAGCGGGGCCGCCAGGTATCACGAACGTCGGAAGCGGGGCACCAGAATTGACGCCGAGCGGTTCGGCCTGCGTGGTCTCGCGCGAGGAAATGGCGCCAGGCCGGTCTGGGGAGGAAGGCCATGAT
>JBJMSU010000200.1:0-5595 GCA_045801465.1 Xanthobacteraceae bacterium
TTGTGAACAAGCTGCGGTAGCCCGCATGAGCGAAGCGGAATGCGGGAGCAGTCAATCCCGGATTTCGCTGCGCTCATCCGGGCTATGGGCCAAGCCTGTCAAGCATACAAGAAATCCAGCACCGCGGTCTCGGCCAGCACCGCCTCCGGAATGCTGTAGCGCGCCGAATGGGCGCGCTCCTCGTCGGTCTCTTTGAGCGCCTGCAGATAGGCCCCGAGGTGGCGCGCGCGCTGGATGATGCGCGTGCCGACGGGAAGGCGGACGGATTCGAACTGCCGCAGCGCCGGCTCGACGTCGCGGCAGTCCTCGAGCGCCTTGACCAGCGCCATCGCGTCGTCCGCCGCCTTGGCGACCCCGGCCGCCACATGCGGCCGCGCCACGAAGGCCGCGTCGCCCATGATGGCCACCCGCCCGAAGGCCATGCGCGGTGTTTCGAGGTCGTAGATCGGCTGCAGGATCGGCTCGTCGATGATACGCACGATCTCACGCATGCGAGGAGCGATCAGGCGCTCGGCGTCGGCACGCATCTCCGCGACCGCCTCGCGCCGGATGAGCGGCGGCGGAATCGAGATCGCGTGACTCGTGCCGCTTTCGTCCGTGAGCAGCCATTTCAGCTTGGTGCGTTCCTCGGCCGGGCGGTACCAGACGACGTTGTAGCGGCGGTGGCCGGCGCGGAGGTCGTTGTCCGGGCCGGCGACCGGATACCCTAAGAACTGCTCGCCGGGCGGCAGACAAAATGACATGTAGTCGAACAGTTCGCGGTGGGTCTCTGGCGCCATCGCGTTTTCGGCAATCAGCGCGCGCCAAGCCACGTATCCGGCGTAGAGTGGGGCCAGCTCGGGGAGCAGCTGCTGGCGCACCGTCGAACGGATGCCGTCCGCTCCCACCAGGAGATCGCCTTCGGCGCTGCTGCCGTCGCTCAAATGCGCCGTGACGCTGCGGCTCGTCTGCGTCAAGCGCGCAAGGCCGCGGCCACGGTGGTAGCGCTCGGGCGGAAATGCGTCGCGCAGGCAACGATAGACGCGCTCCCAGGCGGTCAGGACCTGTGGACAGGTGAGCTCGCCGGTCAGGCGTCCAGAGGCGTCGAAAATCCTGCGGGTGGTGATGTGGACGCCGAGATCGGTCGGATCGACCCCGACGGTGCGCAGCGTATCGATCAGTTCCGGCTGCGCCACGATGCCGGCACCGCGGCCGGCGAGCTCGCCCTCCACCCGTTCGTACACGTGAACGTCCCAGCCCGCGCGCCGCAACAGCACGCCGGCGAGCAATCCGCTCATCGAGCCGCCGATCACGATGGCCCGGCTTGATTTCGCTTCGATCAAGGCTTCGATCCGGTTCTCAGGCGGAAAAAACGCGCTATATAGTGTGCCAGTATTCGCTGGAGGAATGCCATGGCTCTTTCAATGATGGACAAGGCGGCGGTGCATGCCGACAAAAGCGCATGGCCGGCCGATGTCGCGGCGGAGTTCGAGCGCGAAGCCAAGAATCCCAATCCTTGCGTCGGCAACATGCTGGTGTCGGAAAGCGATCGCGTCCGCGTATGGACGATCCGGCTTGCTCCCGGCGAGCGGTTCGGCTTCCATCGTCATGTCCTCGACTATTTCTGGACCGCAGTGACGGGAGGCCGCGGCCGCCAGCACGTGCATGACGGCACCACCGTCGAATACACCTATCAGCCGGGCGAGACCCGCCACGAGACGTACGGGCCGGGACAGTGCAAGGTGCACGATCTCGAGAACCTCGGCGACAAGGAGATGGTGTTCATGACGGTCGAGTTTCTCACCAGCGCCAACCAGCCATTGCCGCTTCCCGCGCATGTGCGCGCGGCGAAGTCTGCCGCCTGAGCGCGTATTGACCGTCCTTTCTGCGAAGGCCAAGCAGGCGTAGCGACCTCGTGCATTGATCCGGGGTGCAATGAACGAAACGGCCCCGGTTTCTGCCCGGCCAAAATCCACGCCGTTCGGACGTGCGGCCGCCGCGGCAGCAACGTTGGTGGCCGCCGTCGTCGGCGCGTTCATGGCTCGGCTCGGCGGGCTGCCGCTGCCGTGGTTGCTGGGCTCGCTGTTCGCGACCGCGCTGGTCGGGCTGTTGGGCGCGCCGATCAGGCCGATCCGCTACGGCCGCACCGTCGGCCAGGTGGTCATCGGCTCGGCCATCGGCGTGCAATTCAACAAGACCATCATCCTCACGCTGCTCTCGCTGCTGCACGTGATGGGCGCCGTCGCGCTCGTCTCGATCGTGGTGGGCGCGTGCGGCGCCTTGCTGCTGATGCGGCTCGCGCACCTGGACAAGACCACGGCGTTCTTCGCGACCGTACCGGGCGGCGTCGCCGAGATGGTCAATATCGCGCCCCGGTACAACGCCGAGCTCGAGCCGATCATGCTCTCGCAGACCCTGCGCGTCGGGCTGATCGTTGCGGTGGCGCCGTTCCTGGTCATCCAATTTTCCCATGCGGGCGGGCAGTCGCTGGTTCCGGGGCTCACGATGGGGTGGCCGATTGCCCTGGTGCTGCTGGCGGCTGCCGCGGTGGGCGGCGCCGCCTTTGCCGCCTTCACGTTTCCCAACGCCTGGTTCATGGGCGCGATCGCCGTCGGGATCGCATTCGGATTCATTGGCCTGGCGGAAGGCCGCATGCCCGATCTCGTCCTCATCCCGGCACAGATCCTCATTGGCGCCTCGCTCGGCGTCCAGTTCCGGCGCGAGTTCCTGACGCGCCTCACCAGGATCATGCTGGCGTCGAGCGTCGTCGTCCTGTTCGGCGCAACCACCATGGCGCTGATTGGAGCCGGCATTGCCTTCCTCCTGGCGCTGCCCATTCCCACCATGGTGCTCGCCTTCGCGCCGGCCGGCATGGCCGAGATGGTGTTGACCGCCAAGTTGCTCGGCCTCGACGCGCCGGTGGTGGCGGGTTTTCAGCTCGTGCGGATCATCATCATCCTGGTGCTGGCGCAACCGGCCTATCGACTGTTTGCCAAGCTGGTGCGGTGAAGGGGCGAATAGCGAATGCGACACTCGCCTCTTGCCACCGCTATTCGCCATTCGCTATTCGCCATTCGCTGTTCCCGGCGATGAGGAGAAACTTAAATGGCGCAGAACACGCAGAAGATCGGCTGGATCGGCATGGGCCGCATGGGATATCCGATGGCCGAGCGCCTGCTCGACGCCGGTTACGACGTCTCCATCTGGAACCGTACGCGCGCGAAAGCCGAGCCGCTCGCCAAGAAGGGCGGCAAGATCGTCGACAACCTCGCCGATCTGAAAAATGTCGACGTGCTGTTCTCGATCGTGTCGACCGGCAAGGATCTCGATCAGGTTTATTTCGGCAAGAACAGCGTGACTGGTGGCGGCGGCAAGGTGCCGCGCGTGTTCGTCGACTGCTCGACCATTGCGGTGGAGGAATCGGCGGCGATCCGCGACCGTCTGGGGCAGCTCGGCAGCGACTTCATCGCCTGCCCGGTGAGCGGCAACGCCAAGGTGATCAAGGCCGGCAAGCTCTCCGCCGTCGCCTCCGGACCGGAAAGCGCCTTCCGCACGGTCGAGCCCATGGTCCAGGTGTTCGCGCCGCGCGGCGTCTCCTATGTGGGCGAAGGCGAGCTCGCGCGCGTGTGCAAGATCGCGCACAACGTCATGCTCGGCGTGGTGATCGAGAACCTGATCGAGATCACGCTCTTGACCAACAAGATGGGCGTGCCGCGCCACGCCTTCCTGGCCTTCCTCAACAACAGCGTGATGGGCTCGATGTTCACGACGTACAAATCGCCGGCGCTGGTCAATCTCGACTGGACCACCACGTTTACGCCCGAGCTCCTGCGCAAGGATCTGGATCTCGGTCTCAAGCTCGGCCGCGAGCAGGACGTCATCATGCCGGTCACGGCGGCGGCGCGCGAGGTGCTGCAGAGCCATTTCGGCGCCGCCACGCTGCAGAAGAATGCCGACGAGTACCTGCAGAAGGATTTCGCCGCGCTCGCCGAGACCATGGCGCTCGCCTCCGGCATGGAATTGGAGAGCGAGCACAAGAACGTGCCGACCGGGCTTGAGAGCTAGAGAGCGACCCACCTCTCCTGTCATCCCGGCCGAGCGCCGCAAGGCGCAAGAGCCGGGATCCATGAGCCCCTTTCGTGAGTTGCAAGACCGCCGACGTTGATCTTTGATGCCGGGCCAATTGGGTCCCGGATCGGCTCGCTTCGCGAGCCGTCCGGGATGACAATGGGAACGGCCCGGGGACAGAAATGACCTTCACGCTCTACAACGCGCCGCCGTCGACCTGCAGCCAGCGGGTGCGCTTCGTCCTTAACGCCAAGAAGCTTCCCTTCGCCGAGGTGAAGCTCGACCTCATGGCGGGCGATCAGCTCAAGCCCGAATACCTCGCGCTCAACCCCAACGGGGTGGTGCCGACCCTCGATCACGATGGCAACATCGTCATCGATTCCTCGGTGATCATCGAATACCTCGACGAGGTCGCGCCGGAGCCGGCGCGCTTCACACCTGCCGATCCGGTGGCGCGGGCGCGCATGCGGGCGCTCATGCGCTTCATCGACGAGATGCCGGCCGCGGCAGTGCGGGTGCCGACGTTCAATCTCGCCTTCCTGCCGCGATTTGCCGGCTTGAGCGAGGACGAGTTCCTGGCGTTCGCCGAGTCGAAGCCGCTGCGCAAGGAATTCATGCTCGCCATGGGCCGCACGGGCTTTCCCGAAAAGGAGATGAACGCCGCGCTCGATCGGCTGCGGCGCACCTATCAGCGCATGGACGCCGAGATGGAGAAGAGCGGCGGCCCATGGCTGCTCGGCAAAGACATCACGCTTGCCGACATCGCCGTGATGCCGGCGCTCGTGCGCATGGCCGACCTCGGCCTCGCCACCATGTGGCAGGATCTGCCGCGCGTGGTTCGCTGGTACGATGCGATCCGTGCGCACGAGGCCTTCGCGCCGACCTATTATCCGGGCTCGCTGCTCACGGAGCGCTTCCCCCACTTGCGCGAGCGGGTAAAATCGCCGGCCTAGACCTGATTTGTCAGGTCGCAGGAGGCACTTCGTGCTCACCGCCGCCAGGAACGAACAGCTCACCCGGGTCGGGCCCGGCACGCCGATGGGCGCGCTCTTGCGTCGCTACTGGATGCCGGTCGCGGGCGCGAGCGAATTTGATACCACGTCGATCAAGCCGCTCCGCCTCATGGGCGAGGACCTCGTCCTCTACAAGGATTTGGGCGGACGCTACGGCCTGGTCGATCGGCACTGCCCGCACCGGCGCGCCGACCTGTCGTACGGCTGGGTCGAGGCGATCGGCATCCGCTGCAGCTATCACGGCTGGCTGATGGACGAGACCGGCCGCTGCGTCGAGCAGCCGTACGAGGACGTCGCCAATCCGAGCCTGCGCGCCAGGGATCGCTGCGCCACCAAGGCCTATCCGGTGCGCGAGCTTGCCGGCCTCTTATGGGCCTATCTGGGGCCGCCGCCGGCCCCCGAGTTGCCGGTGTGGGAGCCGTTCACCTGGGCCAACGGGTTCCGCGAGATCGTGCTCGCCGATATTCCGTGCAACTGGTTCCAATGCCAGGAGAACTCCATCGATCCGGTCCATTTCGAATGGATGCACGACAAC
>JBJMSU010000209.1:0-8997 GCA_045801465.1 Xanthobacteraceae bacterium
GACGCCACGGCGCTGAAGGTCGTCACCAAGCGCGCGCCGAGCAATGCCGAACTCGCCGACCTCGCCTTCGCCTTCCGGGTCGCCAAGCACGTGAAGTCGAACACCATCGTGTACGCCAAGGACCGTGCCACCATCGGCATCGGCGCCGGCCAGATGAGCCGGGTCGATGCCGCGCGCATCGCGGCGCGTAAAGCCGAGGACGCCGCCAAGGAGGCTGGGCTGTCCGAACCGCTGACGAAAGGCTCCGTGGTCGCGTCCGATGCGTTCTTCCCGTTCGCCGACGGCCTTTTGGTGGCGATCGAGGCCGGCGCCACTGCGGTGATCCAGCCGGGCGGCTCGATGCGCGACGACGAAGTCATCAAGGCGGCCGACGAGCATGGCATCGCCATGATGTTCACCGGCACCCGGCACTTCCGGCATTAGAGCATTTTCGTGTTCGCGCTGAGTCGTCATGCGCGGGCGAGCCGCCACAGCGGCGAGGGTTGACCCGCGCATCCATCAAAAGATGACTCAACTCTAAACGATGGATTGCCGAGTCAAGCCCCATAGGCGCAAACACAAGGCCGGAATGCCCGAGTGAACGACCTCTCCTTCGAGACGCCGCCTTCGGCGGCTCCTCAGGATGAGGTCTATCTGAGGTCTATCGTAGCGATCCTCATGGTGAGGAGCGGAGCGAAGCGACGCGTCTCGAACCATAGGATCGCGGGCACTCCGTTATGTTAGCGCCTATGGGGTCAAGCCCGGCGATGACGATCAGAGGGTCGTGCGCCGCCGGCGCTAGAGAAATTCGCGGGCACGGCCCTTGCGATAGTCGTCAAGCGCCTCTTCGGCGACCTGATCCAGCTTGCCTGCCCTGGCATCGCGTTCGATCTTTTCGTCGAACCGATTTGCTTCGAACGTTTCAAACCACACGCGAAACCGTGCAAGCTCATCAGGGGTAAGCCTGGATACGGCTCTTTCGATGTCCTCAACGGTGCTCATGGTTCACCGATAGCATATTCAGGTCGGCAACCGAACCCCGAGTTCAGCAAATCAATCCCTCACCAGATCCCCCAGCAGGCTGGCGGCGACCGCCAGCTTGGAGAGGGTGAGGCCCGAGCCGGCGATCTCGTCGACGGCGGCGCGGATGCGGTCGACCTCGTGGCCGCGCGCCGCCGCCCAGGCGTCCACCGCCGGACGACCGGCGGCGCCGTTGGCCACCATCTCGGCGGCAAGGCGGCGCTCCGCAGCGCCGATCGAATCGAGCGCACGGTCGAGCGCAAGCCGATCGAAATAATCGGAAACCGCGATGTTGCGCGCGGCGCCGACGATGCGATCGAGCTTGAAGAATGCGCCGGCGGCAAAATAGGTCGCCGCGACCGTGGCGACCGGCTTGCCGGTGCGATCGGCCACCAGGATCACGTCGGGCGCCGCCCCCACCAGCGGCAAATCGGCGAGACGGCGGGCGAGCGCCTCGTCCACGCCGGCCTGGATCAATTCGGCCATGCGAGCATCGCGCCCCGTCGCCTCTTCGCTCGGCAAGGCGCTCGCAAGCGCGCCGGCCATCTCCTCGATCCCGCTGCGGTAGTGCTCGACCACGGCGGCGAGGCCCTGGGTGAGGTCGACGTTGCGCAGGAACCAGACAATGCGGTCGAGCAGCAGATCCTGCACGGCGGCGTAGAGCTCGAGCTGCAGCTTGCCGCTGACCTTGCCGTCGAGCGCATCGATCGCGCCGTTGAGCGCGGTCATGCCGAAGCTGTCGCGCACCGCCGCAAAGGCCGACGCAATGGCGGCCGCCGAGGCGCCGGTCTGGTCGGCAATGCGGACCACGAGCGAAGGGCCGCCTCGGTTGATCATCGAGTTGGCGAGCTGGGTCGCAATGATCTCGCGCCGCAGCCGGTGATTGGCGATGGCATCGGGAAAGCGCTCGGAGACCGCTTTGGGGAAATAGCGGCCGAGCTCACGACCTAGATACGGATCGTCAGGCACCGCGGAGTCGAGAAGCTCGGCTTTGAGCGCCAGCTTGGCATAGGCGAGCAGCACGGCGAGCTCGGGGCGCGTCAGCACCGCGCCGCGGCGGCGCCGTTCAGCAATCTCCGCGTCGTCGGGGAGGAACTCGACCGCGCGATCCAGCTCGCCGCGCGCCTCGAGCGTCTGCATCAGTCGCTGCTGAAAGCCGATATCCTCCGCGCCGCGCCGCTCGGCCAGCGACAGCGACAGCGACTGCAAATAGTTGTTGCGCAGGACGAGGTCCGCCACCTCGTCGGTCATCGCGGCGAGCAGCGCATTGCGGCTCTCGAGCGTCAGCCGCCCATCGCGCAGCGGCGTGCTGAGCGCGATCTTGATGTTCACCTCGAAATCCGACGTGTTGACGCCCGCGGAGTTGTCGATCGCGTCGGTGTTGAGCTTGATCCCGCGGAAGCTCGCCTCGATGCGCCCGCGCTGGGTCATGCCGAGATTGGCGCCCTCGCCCACGACGCGGCATTTCAGCTCGGCGGCGCTCGCGCGGATGGCGTCGTTGGCGCGGTCGCCCGCCATCTCGTCGGTCTCGTGCGAGGCCCGCACATAAGTGCCGATGCCGCCGAACCAGAGCAGGTCGACGGGCATTCTGAGGATCGCCCGCATCACGTCCTGCGGTGTCACCTTCGGCGGCAGCGCGAGCAACTCCTGCGCCTGGGCTGAGAGAACGATCTCCTTGGCGGCGCGGGAAAACACGCCGCCGCCGGCGGAGATGAGGTCCTTGTTGTAGTCCTGCCAGCTCGAGCGCGGCAGATCGAACAGGCGCCGACGCTCGGCATGGCTTGGCGCCGGATCGGGCGATGGATCGATGAAGATGTCGCGGTGGTCGAAAGCGGCGACGAGCCGGATGGTCTTGGCCAGCAGCATGCCATTGCCGAACACGTCGCCCGACATGTCGCCGACGCCGGCGACCGTGAACGGCGTCGTCATGATGTCGACGTCGAGCTCGCGGAAATGTCGCTTGACCGCCTCCCACGCGCCGCGCGCCGTGATCGCCATCTTCTTGTGGTCGTAACCGGCGGAGCCGCCGGACGCGAAGGCGTCATCGAGCCAGTACCCGTGCTGCGCCGCGATCCCGTTGGCGATGTCGGAGAATGTCGCCGTACCCTTGTCGGCCGCGACCACCAGATAGGGGTCGTCGTCGTCGCGGCGCACCACATTGGCGGGCGCGATCACGCCCTGGGGACCGATGTTGTCGGTGACGTCGAGCAGGCTCGACACGAACGTCGTATAAGCGGCGACGCCCTCGGTCTGGATCGCCTCGCGCGACCCGCCCACCGGCAATTGCTTCGGCACGAATCCGCCTTTCGAGCCGACTGGAACGATGACGGCATTCTTCACCTGCTGGGCCTTCACCAGGCCGAGCACCTCGGTGCGGAAATCCTGCGGCCGGTCGGACCAGCGCACGCCGCCGCGGGCGACCTTGCCGAACCGCAGGTGCACGCCTTCGACCCGCGGCGCATAGACGAAGATCTCGTACAGCGGCCGCGGCACCGGCATTCCTTCGACGTTGCGGCTCGCGAACTTGATCGCAATCGCCGCCTTCGGCTGGCCGCTCGCGTCGACCTGGTAGAAGTTGGTGCGTATGGCGGCCTCGACGGCATTGACGAAGCAACGCAGGATTCGATCCTCGTCGAGGCTCGCGACGGCAGCGAGAGCCGTGCCGATCCGCGTCCGGATTTCCGCTTCGCGCCGGCTGCGCTCGTCGAGCGACAGCTCGAGCCGCGGGTCGAAGCGCATGTGGAACAGCGCGACAATTTCGGCGGCGAGCTCGGCGTGCTTGCGCAATGTCGCCCACATGTAGTCCTGCGAATAGGGCACGCGCACCTGGCGCAGGAAGCGGGAAATCGTGCGGATCAGCGCCACGTCGCGCCACGGCAGGCCCGCCGCCAGGACAAGCGCGTTGTAGCCGTCGTTCTCGGCCCGCCCGCGCATCACCACCAGGAAGCACGCTTCGAGCCGCTTCTCGCGCGCCGGAATGTCGATCGCGCGGCCGTCGGCAGGCTGCACGAGCATGTCGTGGAGCCACACTTCGGGTTCGCCGGCGGCCGGCGGCTCGATCCGGTAGGTGCGCTCGTCGACCACGCGGAACCCCATATTCTCGAGCACCGGCACGCGCTCCGACAGCGGGATCGGCCGCTCGTAGCTCCACACCTTGAGGCCGACGCCGGGCTCGGCGGACCCGGTGGGCGCGTAGAAATCGACCGCCGGCGTGCGCAGCGCCGACAGGTTTTCGATCATTCTGATGTCGCCGACCGCCGTCGCAGCCGGATAGGCCTCCTGATAGGCGGCCGAGAACGCGTTGCGATAGCGCTTGAACAGCCCCTGCGCCTTCGCGACATCGTGCACGCGCCTCAGCGCTTCCTGCAGCTCGTCCTGCCAGGTCCGCACGGTCCTCGCCACCGCCTGCTCGAGGCTGGCGCGGTCGGGATCGGGTGTTTCGCCCTCGTAGCGCGCGATAATGAAGTGCACCCGCACCAGCGGGCCTTCGGGGAAGAACGGGTAGAAGGCGGAGAGACGACCCTTGTAGACGTCGGCGAGAAAATTGCCGATCGCCGCCCGGTTGGCGCTGCTGAAACGATCGCGCGGCACATAGACCAGCACAGACACGAAACGGTCGAAGCGGTCGCGGCGCGCCAACACCCGGATGCGCGGACGTTCGTCGAGCTGCATGACCATGAGGGCGTTGCGGAAGAGCGTGTCCTCATCGATCTGGAACAGCTCGTCGCGCGGATAGGTCTCGAGCACGTTGGCGAGCGCCTTGCCGGAATGGCCTTCAGGATCGAAGCCGGCGCGGGTGAGCACCGCGGCGACCTTGCGCCGCAGATAGGGGATCGACCGCGTCGAACGGGTATAGGCGCTCGACGTGAACAGGCCGACGAAGCGGAATTCGCCGATGAGAGTGCCGGTGAGGTCGAAGTGCTTCACCCCGATATAGTCCATGTGCGCGCGGCGATGGATACGCGAGCGCACATTGGCCTTGGTGATGATCAGCATCTTCGGCTCGTTGAGGAACTCCATGATCTCCGGCGTCATGGAGACGAGCTCGTTGCCGCGACGAAGCACCCGCACGTCGGGCGTCCGCAGGATGCCGAGCCCGGTCTCGAATTGCGGCGCGAAGGCGCGCTCCCGATCGGGCAGGACGTAGCTGCGGAAGCCGAGGAAGGTGAAGTTGTCGTTGGCGAGCCATTCGAGGAACTGCACCGCCTCGGCGACCTCGTCGACGGACAGCGGCGGCGGATTTGCCTTGAGCTCGGCAATCACCTCCTGCAACCGCGCGAGCATGGCCTTCCAATCCGTCACGCAGACGCGCACGTCGGCGAGCACCCGCTCCAAAGCCGCCACGACCTCGGTCCGCCGCGCCGCGTCGTCAATGCGGTCGGTATGGATATGGATGACGCTTTCGCGGACGCTCGTCGCGCTCGGCACGCCCTCGCCGCGGAATGAGCGCAGGACGCCATCAGGGTCGCGTTCCACGGCGAAAACCGGATGCACGACGAGGCGCACCTCGATCCCCTGCTCGTTCAGTTCGCCGAGCACGGAATCGAGCAGGAACGGCATGTCGTCATTGACGATTTCCAGCACCGAGACCGCCTTGATGCGCTCGGCCCCCACCGGACCGGCGGGCGCCGCGAAGCGGATCTTCGCGGTGCCGGGCATGCGGTCGAACAAAAAGGCCCATGTCTCCTCGGCGAGCGCCGCAAGCTCGCGCGCCTCATAGGCGAGGAGGTCCTCGGGCGCGGCGCGGGCGAACAGGGCCGCGCCGAATCCCGCCGGCACGTCGTCGCGCAAGCCGGCGAGGATCGTCGCCATCTGCTCGATGAGCCGGCGGCTGGCGCGCTCCTGTTCAGTGCCGATCAGCCCTTGAGCGGCCATTCCGATTGTCCTGTCGGTTTCAGATGCGGGCGACTCGAGCCCATACGGGTCGTCGCGTCGAGGTGGACAAAACTGTAAAGTGGTCACGTGCAGGAAGAAAGACATCGATCGGAGGCGCCGATGGTCATCGCCAACAAAAATCCCGGCCGCCGGGGCAAGGCCGCGGCCGCCAAACCGGCCCTGCGGACCAAACGCGAAAGCGCGGCCGCTCGCCCGCTACCGAACCGGCAAGCGGGGGCCGGTTCACGAAAGAGCAACGGCGCCGAGAGCGCCGCAGCAACGGACGACGTGGAGATCACCGCGCTCGATCTGACGCCGGCGCCGCTCAGCCCCGCCATGCAGGCGTATTTCGCCAAATGCGAGGAAAAACTCGGCTTCGTGCCCAACGTGCTGAAAGCCTATGCGTTCGACATGGCCAAGCTCGAAGCATTCGTGGCCATGTACAATGACCTGATGCTGGGCCCCTCCGGCCTGTCCAAGCTCGAACGCGAGATGATCGCGGTCGCGGTGTCGTCGGTGAACCGCTGCTACTATTGCCTGGTGGCCCATGGCGCCGCCGTGCGTGCGCTCTCCGCCGACCCGCCGCTGGGCGAATTGATGGTGATGAATTATCGCGCCGCCCGCCTGTCCGGGCGCCAGCGTGCGATGCTGGATTTTGCCGTGAAGCTGACCGCCGAGCCCTGGGCGGTCGAAGACGTCGACCGCGAGGCGCTACGCCGGGCGGGGTTCACGGATCGCGACATCTGGGACATTTCGGCAGTGGCGGGTTTCTTCAACATGTCCAATCGTGTCGCCTCGGCGACCGATATGCGCCCCAATTCCGTTTACCATCGGCAAGCGCGGTGAGAATCGGGCCATTCCCCCCTCATCCCGGGGAAAGAAAGGCAATTCTTGGGAATTCAAGCCCTCGATGCTGCATGGCAGCAATATTTGTGCGCCGCAGCAACCAACGTGCTAGACTGGCGTTGATCAGCACCGACTCAACAAGAACAAGGATGGCAACGTGCTCAG
This sequence comes from Xanthobacteraceae bacterium, assembly GCA_045801465.1. Classification (GTDB taxonomy): domain Bacteria; phylum Pseudomonadota; class Alphaproteobacteria; order Rhizobiales; family Xanthobacteraceae; genus DATFWC01. The sequence goes on from JBJMSU010000209.1 coordinate 6,886, forward strand.
TCTTGGAAAGACGGTCAGACACCTCGCCCGCCACCGCCGCCAGTGGGAGAGGCTGTGGAAGGTCCCGCCCGGCGGCCTGGCGCGCGCGGCCGAACCGCCGGTCAGTCCCCTCACCGAGGTGACGGGGTTCGGCTCCAACCCCGGCGCCCTGCGGATGTTCACCTTCGTGCCGGCGAGTGTGCCGTCGTCGCCGGCGCTCGTCGTCGTCTTGCACGGCTGCACCCAGACCGCCGCGAGCTACGATTACGGCGCGGGATGGTCGACCCTCGCCGAACGCTATGGTTTCGCTCTGCTGTTGCCTGAACAGCAGAGGGCGAACAATCCCAAGACATGCTTCAACTGGTTTTGCCCCGACGACACCAGGCGCGGGCGCGGCGAAGCGGCGTCCATCCGGCAAATGGTCGAGACCATGATCCTTGATCAGGGAATCGATCGGCGCCGCGTCTTCGTCACCGGGCTGTCGGCCGGCGGAGCCATGACCTCGGTGATGCTGGCGACCTATCCGGAGGTGTTCGCCGCCGGCGCCATCATCGCCGGGCTTCCGTACGGCGCGGCGGCCAACGTGGCGGAAGCATACGAGAGCATGTTTCAAGGCGTATCCCGGCCGGCATCGGAATGGGGCGATCTCGTGCGCCAAGCTTCCCGGTACAAAGGGCCATGGCCGCGCGTCTCCGTGTGGCACGGCGATGCCGACCCGACGGTGAAGCCGATGAACGCCGGCGAGATCGTCAAACAGTGGACGGATGTGCACGGCCTCGATTCGGTTGCGCCGCTGAGCGAAATGGTCGACGGCTATCCGCGCCAAGCCTGGCGCACTCGCGCCGGCGACATTGCGATTGAATCCTATACGATCACCAGCATGGCGCACGGCACGCCGCTCGCCACCGGGGACGGCGACGGACATGCCGGCGCCGCGGGAGCGTTTCTCCTCGACGTCGGGATTTCGTCTTCCTACCACATCGCCAAATTCTTCGGCCTGACGGAGGCGAAGCGCGTTCGCGTGCCCGAGCGGCGCGTGCCGATCGTTCCGGCTCAGGCGCGCGCGGACGCTGAAAACATCGAGGAGGATGCCGCAGGCGCGGGGTCAGATCAGAACGAAGGCCCTTCCCTCCCCCACCACATCGAGACGGTCATCACCAGGGCGCTGAAGGCCGCCGGCCTGATGAAGTAGTGCTCAGCGTCGATCCCGGCGGCAAAAATTGGTCCCCTAACAAGCGTCGCGCGCGGTATGATCGCCGTGACGCTGACGCATGGCGGACCAGCAGGAGCAAGCGACATGAGATCGACATCGATGATGATCGGCGCCGTCGCGTTGACGATGGCGAGCGGCGCCTTGGCCCAATCGCCGCAGATCGTGACGGAAGAGATGATGGTGCCGTCCGATTCCGGCATCGAACTGTACGTGCGCAACAAGCGGCCAGCCGATATGACGGCCTTCCGGCCGGAGCGCACGCTGCTTTATGTGCATGGCGCGACCTATCCGGCCTCGACCGCCTTCGACCTGAAGCTCGATGGCTTGTCATGGATGGATTACATCGCGGCGCGCGGCTACGACGTCTACCTCCTCGACCTGCGCGGCTACGGCAAGTCGACGCGGCCCAAGGAGATGGCGGAGGACCCGAAGGCCAACCCGCCGATCGTGCGTGGCGACACCGCCGTCAAGGACATCGGCACGGCGGTCGATTTCATCCTCGCGCGCCGCGCCGTCCCGCGTCTCAACCTGATGGGCTGGTCGTGGGGCACCGTCACCATGGCGACCTACACCACGCAAAATCCGCGCAAGGTCGAACGGCTCGTGCTCTACGCGCCCGGCTGGATCCGCCAGACCGCGTCGCTGGTGCAGGCGGGACCCGGGCCGCTCGGCGCCTATCGCACGGTCACGCGGGAGCAAGCGCTGCAGCGCTGGATGACGCGCGTGCCGGAAGACAAGAAGGCAACCCTCATCCCGGCCGGCTGGTTCGACGCCTGGGCCGACGCGACGTTCGCGACCGATCCCGAGGGCGCGAAGGCGACCCCGCCGGTCCTGCGTGCGCCCAACGGCGTGGTCCAGGACAGCAACGAATACTGGTCGGCCGGCAAGGCCTATTACGATCCGGCGAAGATCACGGTGCC
>JBJMSU010000215.1:0-43220 GCA_045801465.1 Xanthobacteraceae bacterium
AGGGCGCGTCGCCGCGTTCAGGCGCCGGTAACGTTCTCTTCGAGAAAGTCGGGGTGCTGAAGGCGCGTGAACTCGACCGCGAAGCCCTGCTCGAGATGGCGGACGGTGCGCCCTTGAACCTTGCCGAGCTGCACCAGGGCCCCGATGGGCGGTCGCTCTTCCGTGACGACAGCGGCGCCCGACAATGACATGTCGATCAGCCGGCAGGTCATGGCCGTGCCGTTCGGCAGCACCAGCTGGGTGACCGGGTTGCGCGGAACGATGCGGCCGTGACGGCGGTCCTCGGGCAGCCCCAGCTCGTGGCGGTTGGCGAGCCAGGTGAGCTGGGCGGCGAGCTTGTCGCGCTTGCGCGGGGTCGCCGCGATCGTCATGGCGAAGCCGTTGCCGAACTGGCGGATGAGGGTGCCTTCCACCCGTCCGATGTGATCGATGTAGGCGATCACGCGCTCCCCCGCCCGGCCGTTGACCGGCGCGATAACGGCCATCCCGCCGGGCGACATGTCGATGACCTGGCATGGGAACTCGCGCCGGTCCGCCAGCATGTAGCGGCCGAGCAAATTGACGCGCACGCGCTGGAACCGGCGGCGCTCATCGCGCAACGCACGGGCGTGTGGCTTTTCCTGCACTACCGTCGCCATGAAGCGGCAGGCCTTCTTATACCCAGGGACTGTGACTGAGCCTATTCAGACATAGTTAAGGCGCCGTTAGCTTGGCGACGGAATACGCCGGCTCGTGTCCCTATTTTTGAAGTTCGCCACACGTTGCGGCATGCTCTGATGCGAACTTCAAAATCGAAGGATACGAGCAAGTTATTCAATCCACTGCGGTTTCTGATTTAAAGTTCCTATGCGAGGTTGCTGCCGAAATATCCAGGAACTGCAAATCCACCGCACCGGTCTGGAATTCAGGTGCGGCCGCCATCGTAGACCAGAAGGCCATGACGGATACGTCTGCTCTCGGCTGCCGCCATGAAGGGAGTGGTGGAGATCGTGTCGAGCGCCGGCCCGATATGGCGGTGGGCTTTGAGAACCATGCCGGTGAGGGGGCTTGCCCCGATCCAGAACGCCGCGCTGAGCGGCGCCAGCACGCCGATTTGTCGTGCCTGGCTGGTTCCGCGGTGGCGCAGCGGCAGCAGCAACAATTCGAGGTCGAGCGAATGGGCTTCGGCGGTCGTTCCGGTAACGCCGGCGACGATGCCGGCAATCTCGGTGCCGACGATGGCCATGAGATCGCGGAGCGCCGCGCGGTCGCTCTCGTTCCACAGGCCTTCGAACGCCTCGCCCTTGAGCTCGCGGCCGAACAAGCTGCATACGCGTGTTCCCGCCAGCCGGAAGGTGGGCAGTCCGGCCGGCTCGTGGCCGAGAATGAAGCTGTCCCCGAGCGCGGCACGGATCGCGCCCGGCTCGATTTCGCCGCGATCGGGAGCCGCGCGGGTGCCGCGCCGCTCGTTCCAGTAGGCGTAAAGGGAGCGAGTCGAGGAATGTTTCACGTGACGCCCCGGTTATCGGTTTCGAAAGTCGCCGCTTGTCTCTGATCGGGACATCCCAATGAGGCAGGCGGGGTGACCGAACACCACCGAGCAGGGCGCGTGCCGCGCCGGTTGCGCCGGTGCGGCACGCCCGGCGCAACGATTCATCAACGTTAATGAAAGCCTGCCGTTGGCGACGACACGCCGTTGCGTTAGTGTCGGCGCCGATGCGGTTCTGACCGCATCGTCATTCCTAAAGCGCGACTTCGAGCCGGGGGAAACAAGGGGACGTGACCGGCGCTCATTGAACGACCTCGAACGGCTCACGGGAGGGCGCAGGCTCTCCCTTTTTTTATCCGGCCGATCCTACGACGGCGGGTGATTGCGTCGCCGCGCATCGCGGCCTATCTCACCGGATCACGGCTGCGACGGACGTTTTGCGTGCGAAGATCTTCCGAACCGATGCTCAACGTGCCGCCGGTCGTGACCGCGACATTGCTGGCGCTCGGTCTCATCCACGCGGTTCGCGTCTTCCTGCTGTCGCCGCGAGCGAACACGGACGTCCTGTTGCTGTTTGCGTTCATTCCCGCCCGCTACGATCCCGTCGTGGTGGCGCAGGGGGTGCCCGGCGGGATCGGCGCGCAAGTGTGGACTTTCGTGTCCTACGCGCTGATCCACGGCGACCTCACCCATCTCGGCGTCAATGCGGTGTGGTTCCTGGCTTTCGGCAGTGCCGTTGCGCGGCGTTTTGGCCCCGTTCGTTTCGTCGTCTTTTTTGCCGTCACGGCGGCGGCCGGTGCGGCGATGCACTTGGCGGCGCACTTCGGAGAATTCGTCCCCATGGTGGGTGCCTCGGCCGCGATTTCCGGGTGCATGGCGGCCGCGATTCGCTTCGCCTTCCAGCACGGCGGTCCACTCGGATTGTGGCGCGCACACGAGGCGCATGCCTATCATGTGCCGGCCGCACCGTTACGGCATGCGCTGATGGACGCGCGCATTCTTGCGTTTCTGCTGGTCTGGTTCGGCCTCAATCTGCTGCTGGGGCTCGGCTCGCTCTCGCTTGCCGGCGAAGAGCAGGAGATCGCCTGGCAGGCGCATATCGGCGGGTTTTTGGCGGGCCTTCTGTTGTTTCCGTGGTTCGATCCCGTCGGCTCGGCGGACGACGTCGGCGCGGGCAGGGGACCGGACACGGCGGCATCGCCGGACTGAGCGCTGTTGTCGCAACGCACGATCAGGGCCTTGCGCTGACCGCGTTTGCGTCCGATGATTCGACCAGCAGTGGCGCCTTGGCGCCGCCTCGGTGCGGCGCGCGGGCGAACAAGATCGGCGAGGACCTCTCGCCGACGGAGGAAGCGCCATGACCGTGAAGGCAATCCTGTCCCGCAAGGGCACCGACATCGTCACCATCGAGCCGACCGCGACCCTGGCAGAAGCCGCCAAGCTGCTCGCCGAGCGCCGCATCGGCGCCGTGCTCGTGCTCGGCATCGAGGGCCGCGTCGCCGGCATCTTGTCGGAGCGCGATATCGTGCGTGCGCTCGCCGAGCGCGGAGCCAAGGTGCTGGACGAGCGCGTCGATCAGGTGATGACGCGCAAGGTCTTCACCTGCACCGAGACCGATACGGTCGCCCAGCTCATGGAGCAGATGACGGCGGGCAAGTTCCGTCATGTGCCGGTGATCGACCAGGGACGCCTCACCGGCATCATCTCGATCGGCGACGTCGTCAATCATCGCCTGCACGAGATCGAGAACGAATCGAACGCTTTGCGCGAGTACATCCTGACCGCTTAAGAACGGAACTCCGTCCGCTCAGAGCAGCCTGCGCTCGCGGGCGGCTGGCCCAATTGCTTCGTGCGCCCGGCGGCAAACCGTCTTGTCTTCGTCGCTTGGTGATGGCATGATGGCGCCATCATGAATGTGCGCACGCAGATTACATTGGATCCCGAGACCCAGCGTCGGGCGCATGCCAAGGCGGCCGAGCTCGGCATCTCATTCGCCGAATATGTGCGGCGGCTCGTGGCTCACGATCTCGGCAAGCCAAAGCCGAAGGCGGATATCTCCATTCTATTTGATCTCGTTGATGAAGGTCCGCCGACCGACATTGCTCGCGACAAGGACAAGCTGGTCGGGCAGGCGGTTTGGGACGAATACTTGCGCGATACAGGTCGCAAAGCCCGACCGCGCACGCGGTCCCGGACGCGCCGCCGTTGAGCATCTTCGTCGACTCGTCCGTCTGGTTTGCCGCGGCCGTTGCGAGGGATCGGCTCAATGGGCGCGCCAAATCCATCCTTCGCAACAATTCGGACCACGTGACAACCGATCATGTCATGGTCGAAACATGGCTCTTGCTCAACAGCCGATACCATCGGCACGGAGCGGAGCGCTTCTGGGAGAGCATTCGGAGCGGCGGCGTTCTGGTACACGCTGTGACGGCCGCCGACCTCGAGGCCGGTTGGGCCATTGGTGAGGCGTTCCCGGACCAAGAGTTTTCGATCGTCGACCGCACCAGCTTTGCAGTCATGGAGCGGCTCGGTATCACCCGTGCCGCGAGCTTCGACGATGATTTTGCCGTCTACCGGTATGGCCGCCTGCGTGATCGCGCTTTCGAGGTCATCCGGTGATTCTCACCGCCCAAAAAACGGCTGATCCAAACTATTGCAGCAATGCTATCAGGCTATCGCACTTGTGACCGCAGGGGCTCACCCCAGCGCGGTGATGACCTCGCCGATCGCGTCGAGGGCGCGTTCGGTTGCCTCGGCGCCGATCTCGATCGCCTCGGCGGCGCGGTGGAAGTCGATGAGACCGACGCCGCCCAGGCGCGGGTTGATGATCACGTCGGGCGGATCGCCGGCGAGCCGGGCCCGAGTGATGCGGTCCTGCATGATGTTGAAGGCTTCCATCATGACGGTGGAGAAGCCGGGCCGCTCATCGGTGCCGAGGAACTGGCGCTTGATGGTGCGCTCCGAGGTGAACATGGCGCGTAAGCCGCGCTGCTGCGGAACGATCTGCAGGACCGGCTCGTCGCTCGCGTCCGAGCCGTGACTGGAAATGGTCGAGCCGCGGCCGATCAGATCGGCGTTGAGATTGACGGCCACCACGACGCGCGCGCCGAGCGCCCGGCAGGCGGAGACCGGCACCGGATTGACGAGGGCGCCGTCCATCAGCCAGCGCCCGCCCACGCGCACCGGCGCGAACACGCCCGGCAACGAATAGGACGCCCGCAGCGCATCGGCGAGACGCCCGCGCGTCAGCCAGATCTCATGGCCGGTGCCGATTTCGGTGGCGATGGCCGCGAACCGCAGCGGCAGCTCGTCGATCGTGGTCGCGCCGAGCGTCGTGTTGAGGTGCTCGGCGAGCCGGGCGCCGCCGATCAGGCCGGAGCCGGCGAAGCTCAAGTCGAGATAGCCGAACAGGCGGCGGCGCGTCAGGCTGCGCGCCCAGTATTCGAAGGCGTCGAGATGGCCGGCAGCGAAGCAGCCTCCTGCCATGGCGCCGATCGAGGTGCCGGCGATGACGTCGAATTTCAGTCCCTTGTTCAACAGCGCGCGCAGCACCCCGATATGGGCAAAGCCGCGCGCTGCGCCGCCGCCCAGGGCCAGGCCGAGCGTCGGGCCCGCAGGGCGAACCAGCGGCGTCTCGCCGATCGGCGCCTGCTCGATCGGAACATCGCCCACGCGCGAATCGGCCGGTGCCGCGCCACCCCTGACGGCGTCCTCGGCCTCCGTGCCGGCATCGACGGCTTCGGCCGCGTTGCCGAAACGTGCACGCCCGGCAAAGAAATCAAACACGCATACGCCTCATCATCATCCAATCATCACACTAGCTTGCTGTTGGCCCATGATCTTTCCCGAAACCGGTATCCAGCCCGGAATCAGATCCGGGGCACGTTTTTCGGGGATCATGCTCCAATTGGCCGGCACAACAAGGGTTTCACGTCGCCATGGTGAAGAAAGAAACACGGTGAACAGAGATCAGGGGTTTGACCGAATTGCGACCCGCGTCGGGTCGCCAACGCGGGTAGAATCGGCAGCCCTAGCTGCCGAAGCGGGTCACGACATCGCCGAGCGGCGGTCGCGGTCGATCGACCGGCGGCTGTGCCGGACGGCCGATATGGACGAAGCCGGCGATACGCTCGTTGGCGGCGAGCCCGAACGCGTCGAGCACGCGGCGATCGTAGGCATACCACTCGGTCATCCAGTTGGCCGCGTAACCGAGCGCATGGGCGGCGAGCACCACGTTCATGGCGGCGGCGCCGGCCGAGAGCACCTGCTCCCATTCGGGAATTTTCACGTGCGGCGCGGCGCGGCTCACCACCGCGATAACCAGGGCCGCGCGCGCCAGCCGGGTGCGCTCCATCTCCACATGCTCGGGCTTGGCCTCGGGATGATCGGCGCGGAACACCGCCGCGATCTTGTCGCCCGCCGCCAGGCGCCCATCGCCCTCGAACACGAGAAAGCGCCACGGCACGAGCTTGCCGTGATCGGGAACGCGGGATGCGATGGTCAGGATCGTGTCGATCTCGGCGGCGGGCGGAGCCGGGCCGGCGAGCTCGATCGGCTTCACTGAACGGCGGGTAGTGAGAAGGTCGAGAGCGTCGGGCATCGGTGTTTCATATATGAGTTCGGCAGGGCCGGCCATGGCTCGCGGGCGAGCCCCTCGCAGCCGCCGCCCCGTCGAGTCCGAGCCGAGCGTATGGCTTGAAATCGCCGCGATTTCAGTCGACAACCGGCCACGATGGCGACGGGATCGGGAGGGCTTCGGGTTGGTGCAGGCCGCCTCGCGGCGGTCGCGTTCGTCATTGCTCTGGCATGGCCATGTGAGCTCGCCGCCCAATTGGGTGGCCTCCTGCCCGGCGAGCAAGCGCCGATACCGCCGGCTCCCATCCCCAATGTTCCGGCCCCGCCGGCTCCCACATCGATCGGCCCGGCCCCGGGCGCAAACCTGACGGCGCCAGGGGGCGGAGTGGCGTCGCCGCCGTCGCCCGCTGCTCCCGTCTCGCCGCCTGCGGCCTCGGCCGCCCCGATGGTCCCTCCGGGCCAGATCGCCTTGGCGGTCGGTGCCCGCTTCGGACGCGATCCCCCGGCGATTACCGGCGGGTTGCTGTGGCGCGTCTACAGCGAGAAGGCGGACCAGAACGGCGCCTTCAAGCTCGTGCGCGAGGACCGCACCGCGTCGCCGGTGTTCTTGCTGCCGCCCGGCGGATACATCGTTCACGTGACGTTCGGGCTCGCCAACGCCGTCAAGCGCGTGCAATTGCGCTCCGATACCGTGCGCGAGGTGTTCGAGATCGCGGCCGGCGGCGTACGCTTCGAGGGCAAGGTCGGCGACGCGCGCATCCCGCTCGGGCAAATCCATTTCGATCTCTACAAGGGCAGCCAGTTCGAGCCCGGCGAGAAGCGGCCGGTGGCCGAGAACGTCGCCAGCGGGGACGTGGTGCTGCTGCCGGAGGGCACCTATCACGTCGTGTCGAACTACGGCGACGGCAACTCCGTCATGCGCTCCGACCTGCGCGTCCAGCCCAGCAAGCTCGTCGACACGACCATCGTGCACCGCGCCGCCAAGATCACGCTCAAGCTGGTGGGGGAGAAGGGCGGCGAAGCGCTGGCCAACACCGCCTGGTCGGTGCTGACCCCCGGCGGCGACGTGATCAAGGAATCGATCGGCGCGTTTCCCATCGTGGTGCTCGCCGAGGGCGACTATGTCGTCATCGCACGCAACGAGGGCAAGGTCTACAATCGCGATTTCAAGGTCGAAGCCGGCGTCGATCGCGAGATCGATGTCGTGGCGCGCTGACGTGGCAGGGCGCGACGCCCAAGCCATGATCGCCGTTGTCCGCCGCGGCCGTCGCGCAACCTTGCGCGCCCTGACACTCGTGGCGATCAGCACGTCTTTCGCTGCCGCCGCGGGGCGCATTCCGTCGAGCGAATTGCCGGGGCGCGAACGCGAGCGGTTCGTCGATCCGCCGGGGGCACGGCTGCTGCAGCCGACAGCGCCGAGCACCATCTTACCCTGGGAGGCTCGGCCGCCGGATCCCGAATGCCGGCCAAGCACGATGCGCGGGAAGCGGAAAGCGCGCAAGCCCCGACGCTGCTGACGATGTCTTGGAGCATTTTCAACAACGCGCTCACCTGTCGCGGCGGCGCCCTGGGTCGCGTGACCTTCGACGCACGCACCCACGCGGCGAAGCGCCTAGCCTGCGGCGCCTATCACACCAATCCGAAGCAGTGCGGAGGCTACGTCACGGCGAACTGGCTTGGGCGATCGCCGACGTCGCGCATCGCGATCTACCGCGGGTCCGGCAAGCCCAACAAGCGTCGCGCAGCCGGAAGCGCCGCGTCGGCCATGGCCGCATAGCCCTGCGCGGTCGGATGCATCGCTCCTCCATACACCGCGCTGGCTACGCCCCAGAGCGGGTCGTGGATGTCGGCTGGCTGCATGATTTTCGGCGTGCCGTCTGGATAAGTCATCGCAGCAAAATAGCTGTCGTTTGCAGTGCGTATCCAGCGCTGTCGCGACGCATACGCACGAAACGAGTTGGCCGGCTGCGAGCAGGTGAGCGGCTGTTCGTGGGCTCGCCGGAGGTCGGTTTCGAAGCTGCGGCCGTCGGCCATGAAGCACGTCCGGTCGAAGGCCGGGTCGTCGTTGGCTTGCGCGCAAAAACCGTGATTCTTGAACTCCGCTTGGTGCTGATCGACGAACGTCATGCGATCCTCGTCGGCCGATGTGCAGCCGCTGCCGCTGTCGCAGGTCGCCAAGGCTTTCAGGCGCGGAAAGAAATCGTTGGTGACGAAATCGGACGTCGTCTTGAGTAAGGCACCGTCGATCTGGAAGGCCGGGTGCACGTCGAAGCCTTGAAGACCGGTCGGGCATGGCTGGCCGTTGTTGTACAGTGCGGGATGCCCATAACTGACATAGATCACGCGTTCCAGTTTGTTACCCAAAAGAGCTTTGAGCTTCGCTCGTAGCGTAACGAATTTGCTGGGGAGATCGTTCAGCTTTTGCTTGGCCTGGTCCACGGTGGAGATGACGCTGTTTCGGAAGACGGCGTTTCTTTTCAAGATGCTGTCGCGAACGATCATGACGTTGGCGACCAAGCCTGAAAAATTGATGTCGTTCGCTCCTACCGTCAAAAGCACGAGATCGAGATTGCGATTCCTGTCGCGCTGATGCGCTCGATCGAGGATTTGTCTCAACGCCTCGAGCTGGCCTTGCACCCAGCGCGAGCAAGCCCGGGGACTGGCGCCCGGGACACATTTGCTCTCTCGGGCTTCCTGGCGGCCGAGCATGCCCGCGTTGATGGTTGCGCCGGAGCAGCCGAGTGGTAGGTAGGTCACGGCGATCTGCGGGTTCTCGATTGCGAGCTCGAGAGCAAGGCGGACCTGATAGCTGTACAAGGAACGATGGCATGCGCCGTCCATCCAGAGCGCGCTTTCCTTTGACCAGTTGAGCCCGTCGGCCTCGCTGTAAACAGTGCACGAACGATTGCCTCTGTAGTTGGCCCGGCTAGGCCGGAAATACTCGCGAGGGCCAAGCGCGCGGCGGAAGCAGAAGCCTTTCACGTCGAGGTTGATCGGGCCGTCGGGATTGCCTTCGCCGGACGCCGTCGAGTCGCCGAGTCCGGCAATCAGGATGTCGCGCACCTTGACGTCCGTCGTTGCGGTTGGTTGGGCGTCCTCGGGCCGCGTTGCGACGAAAAGCTGGACTTGTGTCGTCTTGCCGTGCGGCACGTCAAATACTTCCTTACCGCAAGACCGGTCTCTTCTCACGACGGCTGTCGAGTCATTGCCGTTCGTCACCAATCTCCAGGTGCACAGCGCGCCAGTCGGAGGAGCGCCGTTGGGTTCCACTTCTATCCTGTGGTTGGCCGGATTGAGGTAGGACTCGGGGATGCCCTGGTTATCGCCCGAATATTTGCGCATGCACGGCCTCGCGACGTCGATGCACAATTGAGATCGGGCCACGATCCCGCTCTGCGCGACCCAGCCAATGCCTTTGGTGGCGGCAGCAAGCGCCGTCTCTGCGGCAAGGATGCCGCCCGGGCCGTGAAATTGCGCCACATACTTGAAATCGTCTTCGTTCTTGAACAGCCGGAAACGGTTTTTCACCGTCCAATTGACGCCGCTGATTGACGGTTGGGCCGAGCCGGGAGCAGAAAAAATAAGCGCCAGCAAAGGCAAAAGCGTGGCGCAGCGACGAACTGCGGACTTTGCGCGCATGTTGATACTCCTGTTCCGCAAGTCCGCCTGTTCTAGCATGGCGTCGGTTCTGTCTCGGACAGGAGATCACGCGGGCAAGACCGAGACGATTGCGTGGGAGGCAGCGGATCATCTGAAAATCGATGAGACATCGCCAGCTATCTCGACGCGGTGTTCGAGGATGGCGACCGTGGCTTGTTGGCGGCCGCATTGGGCGATATCGCTCGCGCCAAAGGCATGACCCAGATCCCTCAGGCGGCCGGTCTCGAGCGCGAGAGCCTCTGCAAGGCGCTGTCGTCTGGAGGTAATGCTGAATTCGCCACCGCGCTCACGTGCTGCGGGCGCTGGGGCTCAAGCTGAAGCTGGCGGTGTAGCGGCGTCGAGCCTCCGAGGCTTCGCGATCCGGGATCAGCGGTGCACCGTTCGCGCAAGTGCGCTCAGGCTGCACCGCATTCGGGAAATACGCCGGTAATCACGCCGCCTGCTTGAGCCGTCGCACGTCCGGGGCGACCGCTTCGTCGACGAGCAGGTTGAGCGCGGCATCGAGCGGCATCACGGTCTGCTTCTCGCTGCCGAGCCGGCGGATCGACACCGTGCGTTCGGCTGATTCCTTCTTGCCGACGACGAGCAGCACCGGGACCTTGGCGAGCGAGTGCTCGCGGACCTTGTAGTTGATCTTCTCGTTACGCAGGTCGGCTTCCACGCGCAGGCCCATGCGCCGCGCCTGCGTCAGCGCCGCCCGTGCGTAATCGTCGGCATCCGACGTGATGGTGGCGACGACCGCCTGCAGCGGGCTCAGCCACAGCGGGAGATGACCGGCAAAGTGCTCCAGCAGAATCCCGGTGAAGCGTTCGAGCGAGCCGAACATCGCCCGGTGCAGCATCACCGGGGTGACCTTGTTGGAATGCTCGTCGATATAGAAGGCGCCGAGCCGCCCCGGCAGGTTCAGGTCCACCTGCACGGTGCCGCACTGCCAGTCGCGGCCGATGGCGTCGCGCAGCACGTATTCGAGCTTCGGCCCGTAGAAGGCGCCTTCGCCCTTGTTGAGCGTCCACGGGCGCCCGGACGCTTTCAGCGCCTGCATCAGGGCTGCCTCCGCCTTGTCCCACACGGCATCGTCGCCGATTCGCTTCTCCGGCCGGTCGGAGAATTTGATCGAGACGTCGGAGAAGCCGAAATCCTCGTAGATCGACAGGATGAGGTCGTTCATCGCGAGCGACTCCTCGGCGATCTGCTGCTCGGTGATGAACACGTGCGCGTCATCCTGGGTGAAGGCGCGCACGCGCATCAGGCCGTGCAGCGCGCCGGACGGCTCGAAGCGATGCACCTTGCCGAACTCGGCGAGCTTGAGCGGCAGGTCGCGATACGACTTGAGCCCGTTCTTGAAGATCTGCACGTGGCCGGGGCAATTCATCGGCTTGATGGCATAGACGCGTTCGTCCTCCTCGCGTTTCTCGGTGAGGAATATCATGTCGCGATAAGCCTGCATGTGGCCGGTCCGCACCCACAGCTCGCTGTCCATGAGCTGCGGCGAGTTCACCTCGACATAGCCGGCCTCCGTCTGACGGCGGCGGATGTAATGCTCGAGCGCCTGGAACAGCGTCCAGCCGTGCGGGTGCCAGAACACCGAGCCGGGCGCCTCCTCCTGGAAATGGAACAGGTTCATCTCGCGGCCGAGCCTGCGGTGGTCGCGCTTCTCGGCCTCCTCCATCTGCTTGAGGTAGGCATCGAGCTGCTCCTGGCCGGCGAACGCCGTTCCGTAGATGCGCGAGAGCATCTCGCGATCGGAATCGCCGCGCCAGTAGGCGCCGGCCACCTTCATCAGCTTGAAGGCATTGCCGACCTTGCTCGTCGAAGTCATGTGTGGGCCGCGGCAGAGATCGAACCAGTCGCCCTGGCGGTAGATCTTGATCTCCTGGTCTTCGGGAATGGCATCCACCAGCTCGACCTTGAACTGCTCGCCCATGTCGCGGAACCTGGCCTTGGCCTTGTCGCGCGACCACACCTCCTTGGTGAAGGGTTTGTCGCGCGTGATGATCTCCCGCATCTTCTTCTCGATTACGGGGAGGTCTTCCGGCGTGAACGGCTCGTTGCGGAAAAAATCGTAATAGAAGCCGTTTTCGATCACCGGGCCGATGGTGACCTGGGTGCCGGGCCACAGCGTTTGCACGGCCTCTGCCAGGACGTGGGCGGCGTCGTGGCGGATCAATTCCAGCGCGCGCGGGTCCTCGCGGGTGAGAAACTCGATTGCCGCGTCGCGCTCGATCGGATCGGCGAGATCGGTGACGACGCCGTCCAGCGCCATCGCCACCGTGCGCTTCGCCAGCGAGGGCGAGATCCCCTTGGCGATGTCGAGCCCTGTTGTGCCGGGAGGAAACTCCCGACGCGCGCCGTCGGGAAAGGTCAGCGTGACCATCATGCACTCCTGTTGCTCACTCGCTGCCTACGAATGCAGGTAAGCGGATTCGCACGCTATGTAGCGCACCCGGTGAGCGACGGAAAAGGGGAGGGCCGCGCCACCCAGCCAGCGGCATTGTGCGGCTCATGTCGTCAAGCTGGTCCTCGGTTCGGGGACCACCAGGACCGGGGCGACGGCTGGTTCGAGTGGCGAAAAACGCCGACCATGGCGCCGGTAACCATAGTTGAACATCAGGACAGCATTAGATTGAATATCTCTGCAACCTCATCCTGCTGGTCGTGCAGTCGGCATTCCATGAACACGCCGGTGATATTGCAAACTGGGGCAGGCCGATTGGCCCTCATGCAACCAACAATCCCCGTCTCGGGTTAAGCCGAAGTGATTGTGAAAGTTCAGAATTTCCGGGCGAAAAGGTCGTTTGTGCGTCAAGCGTTATTCAACCTTTAATCGTTGCAACCGACGCCCGTGCTTTTACAGAATTGTGTGAATTTCATTATTTAGCCATCAAATCGCCCCGCTTTAGGCGAGCCACATTCGTGACACATTCCGCGCCAATATTGCCGCCATAACCGCCATAATAGTAAACTATAAGCTGAAGTTTGGCCCGACGACGGGATAGGACGACGGTCGTCAGTTGCGTGTGTTCCTGCGCAGGGCGGTCGTTCTCGAGGGGTGGACATGGTCGGCGTGCGATACTCCGCGCGAGGCCCCTGGGCATTAGCCGTGCGGGGCCTCGACATATTTATGGCGCGTGGCTCGTTTATTCGTTTGCCCGACGTCCGTTTGTTTGCGGAGCCGTCGGCGGTCCCCAAAGACAAAGATATTGCAGGCAACGGTCGGGCTGGTAGCGACGGCGGTTGCACGGTAGGGCGTGCCACGCGAGATACCGCGGCGGCGTAGGCGCGCGTGCAGGGCGAGCCGAAACTTCGGCAGGGAGGCTGTCCATGAGTGCTCCGACGGATCGCAGCAACGACCCGAACAGCGTGTCCTACTACGCGCCGCGCGGCGCGCGGCCCACGCGGCTGCCGCCGGTAGAACCAATGCCGGCGCTGATGCCGGAAGTGCCTCCCCCGAGCGAAAGCCGTACCTCGCTCGTCGCCGCCGCGAACGAGCCATTCGAGGGCGACATCGCTGTCCAGCGGCTGCGCGCGCGTCGCTCGCTCGATCCCGAGTTCGCTCCCGCGCCGCCGCTGCCGTTGCGCAATCGATCGTGGCTCGCCGTCGTGAGCCGCCTCGTCCTGGTCATCTTGGCGGCTGCCGTGGTCGCGCTCATCGCCATCGGCCAGTTCCCGGTGCCGACCGGCTGGCGCGAAGCGGCAGCCGATCGCGGGGTCGAGCTTGCCTCGACCTCGACGCGCTCGGTGCCGGCAGTCGCCGGCAAGGGAGCCGAGACGGTGATCCCGCGACTGCTCGTTCAAGGCTCGCGCGGAACCAGCGGCGAGCCCGCGCCGCTCGGCGTGACGCTGCAGGGGCGCGCCGACGGTGGCGTCATCATGATTACCGGCCTCGCCGCCGGGATGACGTTGTCGAATGGGAGCGCAGTCGGCGCCGACGCCTGGCAGGTGCCGGCGACGGACACGGTTCTCGCCAGCACGCGGATTCTTCCTCCCCAGGATTTTGTCGGGGCGGTGGACCTCGTTGCGGAATTGCACTTGGCCGATGCGACGGTCGCTCATCGCCGGCCGATCCACCTCGAGTGGGTCGCCCCGCCTGCCGCCGTTGCCGCCGCATCTCCAGCCGCTGCTGCCGCACCTCAAACCGTTGCTGCGGCGCCTGCTGTGCCCGCCGTCCCGACACAACGCTCGGCCGCAGCACCGTCGGCGGCGGCACCGCCAGCGGCGGCCGCACCCCCGGTCACGGCAGCACCGCCGGTCGCGGCAGCACCGCCGGCGCCGCCACGTCAGCCAACGCCGCCGCGTCAGCTCGATCGCGAGGAGATCGCGGTGCTGGTGAAGCGCGGAAAGGACTTCATCGCCAGCGGTGATCTCGCTGCCGCGCGGCTCGTATTGCAGCGTGCCGCCGAGTCGAGGGACGCAGACGCCGCGCTGTCGCTCGCCGCGACCTACGATCCGCTGGTCTTGCGCGAGCTCAAGGTCTATGGCTTTGCGGCCGATATCGCGATGGCACGCAGCTGGTATGAAAAGGCCAAGGAGTTCGGCTCGACGGAGGCGCCGCGGCGACTCGAGATCCTGGCCGGCATGGCGCGCTGAACCGCAACCGTATCGTTCGATGATCTATCCTGCTCGAGCGCGAAGACATCGCGCCGTGCTGCCGTCCATTACGTCTCCATACGTGCTTGCTATTGGACAATAAATTGGCAGTTGTGGGAAGATGAGCCTCGCGGCAGAACGTCGGGGCTGCAAATGCAGGCACAGGCGGCGCAATCGCAACCGCAGCGGTCTGCCTCTTGGTGCGGACGCTGCTGGGAGCATGTGCTCGATCTCGCGCTGATCCTCTGGGTCGTGCGCATTCCGCTGTCGTTCGTGGCCCTGGGGCTTCTCATCCTGGGGACGGCAGCGCAGGCACAAGACCTCTTCGTCGAGCTGGTCGGCGAGGAAAAGAGGCGGATTCCACTATTTCTCTGGCTGCTGATGTTTGTCTGGGCCATGCCGACGCACTATGCGGCGCGGCTGCTCCTCGACACGGACCGGCGGTTCCGCGCACACGTCGACCACGAGCGCTCGGTCGCCTCGGCGCGGTGCATTGCGGCGATGGAAGCGTGGGTGCCGCGCGTGCTCGGGCTGTTGCCGTTCCTTGCCGTCATCCTCGCGCTGGTGCGTTCGTATGTGAACCTTCCCTACCTACAAGAAGCAGGAAACGAGGGCGTTACCGCCGGGATCGGGTGGGGGCTTTTTTATCTCGGCGTGCTGGTTGTGATCAGCGCCGCGCTGTTCACGTGGTACATGCTGCGGCGTCGCCGCGACGCCGACGTGGTCGGGTTTCGTTGGGCGAAGACGATTGCATCGGCGGCCGCGCCGCTGTTTCGCCTGGTCTCGCCGGACTCCCGCGGTCAACCCGGCCAACCAGGCGAAGAAGGACGCGCTCTCGGGCGCGCGCTGTTGATCCTGCTCTTCGTGCTGTTCGTCGCCATCCTGGCTTTCGGCGCCGACTGGGCGGCAGAGCAATTCCCGCGCGGCTTGGCGGTTCCGCTGGTCCTCGGCGGGTGGCTGCCGCTCCTGGCGTATCTTTCCGCACTTGGCCGTCGCATTCGGGCGCCGTTGATCCTCGGCCTCGTGGTGCTTCTCGCGGTATTGACCGTCCTCATCGGCGACAATCATTCGGTGCGCCGCATCGCTGCCGGCGACGGCGCCGGACCGGACTCGCGTATGGCGCTCGACCGTGCGGTCCAATTGTGGATGAGCGAGAACACATGCAGCGGTGCCGATTGTCCGCGGCCGATCATCGTCGCGGCAGCCGGAGGTGCCAGCCGGGCCGGATTTTTCACCGCGAGCGTGCTCGGCTATCTGCTGCAGGAAGCTCCATACCACAACCTCGATCCAAACGATGTTCGCAAGCGGCTGTTCGCGATTTCCGGCGTATCGGGCGGATCGGTCGGAGCCGTCATGGCGGTGGCGGCGCTGGCCACCAAGCGCGACAGCGCCGGCCATCCTTGCGTGCAGACCAGCTTTCGCCTCTGGTGGGGAGATCAGATCAACAACTGGCGCGACTGCTTCGAGGCGCTGACCAGCGGCGACTTCCTGACCCCGGTATTCGTGGGGCTCGCCTTCCACGACATTCTTCGTTTCGGCTGGTGGCGCGACCGCGCCGCGATCCTGGAGGAGGCATGGGAGCGCCGGTACGATCGCGTGGTGACGCGGCCGGACCGCCAGGCGGGCAGCGGATGCCGCGGACTGAGCTGCCCTTTTCTCACGCTGCGTCCGCAGCCAGGCCACTGGATTCCGCTTCTCGTGCTCAACGGCACATCGGAAGGCGAAGGCAACCGTATCGTCACCACCATCCTGGCGCCGACCTACACGCCGGCCCGCCCCATAGATTGCCCGACGGCGCATCGCCGGGACGGACGCGGCAGCTGCGAGGTGCTGGCACAGACCCGACATTTTCACGACCTGCTGGGTAATGATGCCGAGCCCGAAAGCTGGTTGGCCTACGTGCAGCGCCTGTTCCTGGCGGATTTCTGGAAGAAGCGTCAGCTCCGCGACATTCGGCTGAGCACCGCGGCCCACAATTCCGCGCGGTTTCCCATCATCTCGCCGCCCGGATCGGTGCGCAATCAGAAGCACCAGATCATCGATCGCATCGTCGATGGCGGATACGTGGAGAACTATGGGGCGTTGAGCGCCCTCGAGATCGCGCTCGCCATTCGCGCCGTCAATTCGGCGCTCGCGCCGTTCGTCCTCGTCATCTCCAACGATCCCGACGATCCGCTCGATCCCGAAGACGACGTCGTCCGGGGCAACGCCGCGGCGGCAGAGAAGTATCAGGAGAAAAGCCAGAAGCAGAAGCGGCGGCTCGACGTCGATGACGGCGAGTGGCTGACCGAATTCACCGCGCCGATCACCACATTCGCCAATACGCGGACGGCGCGCGGAACGCATGCGGTGGCGCAGCTGCGCACGGCGCTGTTCACCCGGATGCCGCAATGCGCAGCGCACGTCGCGCACGTGCGCGTCTGGCCGCAGAGCGAGGAGAAATCGAAGCGCTCGCGCGCCGTGTCCATGAGCTGGTGGCTCTCCACGCCCATACAACGGCATCTGCATCAGCAGACCGAGGACACCAAGAACGAGAACGACAACGGCGCCACGCTGGACCTCGCCTGGACGATACTCGACGCCAAATCCGATTGCGCGCAAGCCGCACCGGCGACGACGGCAGAGACGCGCTAGATGCCGGTCTGATCGTTCGTGCCGCGCCAGCGCCCATAGCGCCAGGGCAGGTACCAGCGCGCGCCGGGCGGCAACGCAGCCGGCACGAAGTCGAGGCCGGAGGTGCCGAACGGGTGACAGCGGCAGAGCCTGGCAAACGTCATCCAGACACCTGCCCACAGCCCGAAGCGGGCGAGCGCCGCGTCGGCGTATTCGGAGCATGTCGGCAAGTGGCGGCAATGAAAACCGATCAGGGGGGATAGGGTCAGGCGGTAGACCTTGATCAGCGCGCGGCCGGCCAGGCGCGGCGCGCAGGCGATCCAGCGCCATGGCGGGACGGCCTCCGTCGCGGAAACAAGCTTTTCGGGCAATGTCATGCCGCGCTCCAGGTAGGGGGCCGAGACTTCGTCCGCCAGCCTCAGGCCATGATCGCAAAAACCTGACCCGAACGTGATCCGAAACACCGGTTTCGGAAAAGATCACGCTTCAACAACAGGCTACGGCGGGATGGCGATGGAAAAAAAAGTCATCCCGCTCTCGGCGCGCCGACTTCGAACCGATCGGGCTTTTCGTTCGACGAAGTAGCGGTCGCCTGACGCCGCCGACGTTTCGCTCGGCTGCACGGTCTCGCCAGGATCCGCCGATGCGATGGGAAATTGCGGTTTTGAGTGCGCTGGTGCTGGCCGCCGGCCTGTCCCCGGGGCAGGCGCAGGGCCCCGCAAGCCCGGCCGGTGCCGCCCCGCCGAACCGTGTCGTGCGGCCGGAGCAACCGGCGACCATGCAGTTCGAGCGCGTGCGCGAAGGCGGTGACTGCCGCGACCGCTGCCGCGTCTGGATCGCCGCCAGCGGCCGGATCAGCGAAACAAGCGCCGCCGACTTCGAAGCCTTCGTGCGCGACCTCGACCTCAGAGGCGCCACCGTCGCGCTTGAATCCGGAGGCGGCGTGGTAGATGGCGGGCTTGCGCTCGGCCGCGCCTTCCGTCGGCTCGGGCTGACGACCACCGTGGGTCGCGTCGTGCGTCAGCCACCCGATGGTCATGGCGAGCGGCGGGCCGCGCTGTCGCCACGCGCGACCTGCGCATCCATGTGCGTCTTCGCGCTCCTGGGCGGGGTGCGCCGCCATGTGCCCGACGAGGCACGCGTGCTGGTGCATCAGATCTGGCCCAGCCGGCAGCGTGACGATGCGCTGGCAGCGACCTATTCGGCCGGCAACATGATGCGCATTCAGCGCGAGCTCGGCGTAATTGCCCGTTACACGGCCGAAATGGGGGCGGACATCGAGCTGTTCGAGCTGGCGATGCGCATCCCGCCCTGGGAAGGGCTGCGGCCGTTGACGGCTGAGGAACTGCGCCGGATGCGCGTGCACAACGTCGATATGGCGCGTTCCGTAAGCGCGGATCCGGCGCCTGCCGCCCCGGCTCGGGCTGCGCCGGCTCCGGCCGCTGCAACCTCGGCCGCGCCAGCCCCGCCGCCGGTCGAGCGCGTCGCCTTTACGGGGGCCACCATGGACCCGCGCGGCTGGATCGTGAGCCGGCAGGATGGCCGCAGCGCCTTGGTGCGGCGATATCCGTTGACGATCGAAGGCCAGGAGATCGGCAGGTTCGAGGTGTCGCTCACCTGTGGCGGGACGCCGGGGGCTTATCAGGTCGTCTACAACGAGATGCGGCTGGCGGACGCCGCCGGGACCGACCGGCTTTCCGGCGTGCGGATGACGCTGCAGCGCGAGTCTTTGATGCTGAAGATAGAATCCTCGGCGACTAGCGGGCGACGCGAGCTGGTGTCGGCGGCCCGCGGCGTGCTGCCGGCGTCGCTTGCGCGCAGCCTTGCGGATTCCGACGGGCCTGCGTTCATGGTGGAGACCATCACTGACGGCAAGCAGCGGACCGCGATTCGAATCGGGCCGGCCGGATTGGCCGACGGCTTTCGCGAGCTTCAGGCGTCCTGCCTCAAATAGGCGATGATTCGGTCCTCATTTCGCCCAGGCGCTGCCCTCGGCAGGTAGAAAAACATAGGTATTAGGACGGATTAACGATTCGCCTGGACTGGGCACACTGACGCGGCTTAAACTAACCAAGGATGCTAGGCCGCTGTCGCTTGGCCCGGTCGTAAAAAGACGCCTCGACATCGATCGGGGCCGATCCGGGCGGACGATTGCGGATCCAGGGGAGACTTCATGATCCGATCTTTTGTCGGCGCGATGCTGCTTGCGAGTTGCACGCTTCCAGCATTGGCCGAAACGGTGGCCGCCGCGGACGACCTCCGGGCGCTGCCGATGACGTTCGAGTTGCGGCGCGAAGGCCCGGCCGACGTGTGCGGGACCAAGTGCCGGTCATGGATTTCGGCGGTCGGATCGATCACCTCGGACACACCGCGTCAATTCGATAATTTCGCCCGCACCCACGAGGTCCGCGGGGCCGTGATCGCCCTCGACTCGGGCGGCGGCTCGGTGTTGGGAACCCTGGAGCTCGGCCGCATGCTGCGCCGGCTCGACATCATGACCACGGTCGGCCGCACCACGATCCTTCCGGCCGATAAGAATAGCGACGTGCGGGCAATCCTTTCTCCCAAGGCGGATTGCGAATCCATGTGCGCTTTCCTGCTGCTGGCGGGGACGCGCCGCTACGTGCCGGCGGAAGCCAAGGTGCTGGTGCATCAGATCTGGCTCGGCGACCGACGCGACGATGCCACCGCGGCCACCTATTCGGCGGAAGATATCATGGTGATCCAGCGGGATATCGGCCGTCTTGTGCAGTTCACCGCCGAGATGGGAGGAGGCGCCGACCTCGTAGAGACGGCGCTGCGGATTCCGCCATGGGAGCGGCTGCGGCCAATGTCGGCCGAGGAGCTGGTCCGCGCCAAGTTGCAGACGGGCGACAACCCGTTTGATCCGCCGACACCGGAGCCGGCAGTAAGCTCGTCGGCCTCGACGGCCGCTACGACGCATGTGGCCGCGGTCACCGACCGCGGCTGGTCGATCATCGAGAAATCCGGCCGACCCATGCTGGCGCGGCGCCATCCGCTGACGATCGAAGGCGAGGAAATCGGCAGTTTCGACCTGATCTTTGCCTGCAGCGGCAATGCCAGCAGCTACACCGCGACGTATACCGAAACCCGCCAGCGGCCGGGCTCGCGCCGCGTTCCGGTCGCGCTGAAGGATGTCTCGCTCGGGCTCGGCCGCGACTCGGCCGTGCTCCGGGTGGTCGCCTCGGAAACCGCCGGCAGGCCGCCGGAACTCCTGTCGTCGGCGCGCGGCGTGGTCTCCGCCAATTTGGTCAAGGGCTTCGCCGAGTGGGGTAATCGGGCGCTGATGATCGAGACGGCAACCACCAATAACCAGGAAACCGCCATTCGGGTGGGAAATACCGGGCTCGCGCAGCTGTTCCCCAAGTTCGCGGCCGCCTGCGCAAAGTAGAATCGCTTGTCATGCGCGGGCTTGACCCGCGCATCCATCATTTTCGCCAAGAAAATGGATCACCGGGTCACGGCGCTTCGCGCCGGCCCGGTGATGATGAGGTCAACATCACTCCGCCGCCATGGCGGCGCGGCGTTTGCTTTCGATCTGGTCGATCGCCGAGACCACCGCATCGAAGGTCAACAGCGTCGAGGCGTGGCGCGCCTTGTAGTCGCGCACCGGTTCCAGCACGGCGATATCGGCCCACTTGCCGGTCGGGGCGGCGCCATTCTCCTTGAGCATTTTCCGCACGCTGTCGCGCAGTTCGCGGAGCTCGGCCGCGTTCGCGCCCACCACCTGCTGCGCCATGATGGACGATGAGGCCTGTCCGAGCGCACACGCCTTCACTTCATGGGCGAAGTCGGTGACGGTGTCGCCGTCCATCTTGAGGTCGACCGTGACGGTCGAGCCGCACAGCTTGGAATGGGCGGTCGCGGTCGCATCCGGGTCCTTGAGCCGGCCGAGCCGTGGAATGTTGCCCGCGAGCTCGAGGATGTGCCGATTGTAAACTTCGTTGATCATGACGAATGGTCTGCCGGACATCCGGGAGTTGATTGCGCCGAGGTCCTGGACGAATATATAGGGGCTGGTCGGGCGGCGCGAGAAGGGCGCCGCCTCTTCATGCGTGGCGTAGAGCAGGCCATGCAAATTGCGTAATGTGGGTTTGCGGCGTCCGTTGCCCTCCCGTCGAGATTCGGGGCGTATAACTGACGCGGCCGCCGGTGCCGGGATTCTCGTCGCGGCGCCGGTCGAACGGAGAGCGTAAATGGACGCAATCATTAAGTCATTTCCCAAGCCTCCTTTGTCCGATCATGTCCGTGCCGCCCCGGCCGCAAACGTGCCGCGCCCGTCGCGCGCGGAAGCAGAGGCAGCGGTCAGGACCCTGATTGCCTATGTGGGCGACGATCCCACCCGCGAAGGGCTGGTGGATACCCCGCAGCGCTTCGTCAGCGCCTACGAGGAGCTGTTCCGCGGCTATCACGAATGCCCGGTCGACATTCTCGATCGCACGTTCTCCGAGATCGGGTCCTACGACAACCTCGTGCTGATCCGCGACATCCCGTTCCATTCCCACTGCGAGCATCACATGATGCCGTTCTCCGGCATCGCGCATGTCGCCTACATGCCGGTCGAGCGTGTGGTCGGCCTGTCGAAAATCGCGCGGCTGATCGACGTCTACGCCCGGCGCCTGCAGACCCAGGAGCATCTCACCTCCCAGGTGGCGACCGCCATCGACGAAATCCTCAAGCCCCGCGGCGTGGCGGTGCTGATGGAGGCGGAGCACACCTGCATGTCGATGCGCGGCGTGCAGAAGCCCGGCGCGCTGACCATCACGTCGCAGTTTCTCGGGACGTTGCGAGACGATGCCGCCGAGCAGGTCCGCTTCATCACCCTGGTGCGCGGGGGCGAGCGCTAAGCCTCCGCCGAAGGAGGCCCTTTTGTCCGATCAGCCGGTCCGGTTTGCGCCACGCGGCTCGACCGAGGAGGTCGAGGAAGGCCTCACGTTTGCGCCCAAATTCGACCACGACGGGCTCGTCACCTGCGTCGCCACCGATGCGTCATCCGGCGACGTGCTGATGGTCGCGCACATGAATGCCGAGGCGCTGGCGCGCACCATCGACAGCGGTGAAGCATGGTACTTCAGCCGCTCGCGCGGCACGCTGTGGCGCAAGGGAGAAAGCTCCGGCCACACCCAGCGCGTCGTCGAGATGCGGGTCGACTGCGATCAGGACGCCGTGTGGATCAAGGTGGAGCAGTCAGGAGGTGCCGCCTGCCATACCGGACGCCGCTCGTGCTTCTACCGCACGGTGGCGGTCGGGGAGGGCGCCGGCGCTGTGGTGCTCGAATGGCGCGATGGCGACAAATCGTTCGATCCCAAGGCGGTATACGGAAAACCACAGAAATAGATGCAAGCGTGGCGCCCGTCGCTCACGTGCCGGCGGCTCCGGCACGCTCTAGCAACTGCTTGGCGCGGGCGAGGTGGGGCCGGTCGTACATGACGCCGTCGATGCCGACGACGCCGGCGCCGGGTTCGGCCGCAAACGCCGCCACCACGGCTTTGGCCTTGGCGATGGCATCGGCAGCGGGCGTAAACACCGCATTGATCACCTCGACCTGCGCCGGATGAATCGCGAGCTTGGCGGTGAATCCGTCGCGCCGCGCCTCCTCGGCCTCGCGGCGCAGGCCCGCCGGGTTGCGGAAATCCACGTAGACCGTATCGATCGCCTGAACCTCGGCCGCCGCCGCCGCCGCCAGGCACAGGGTGCGCGCCAGTCGGTAGGGGTCGAGGAAGCGTCCCTCCGTGTCTCGGTTCGTCTCGGCGCCGAGCTCGACGGACAGATCCTCGGCGCCCCAGGTGAGGCCGATCAGGCGCGCGCTCGCGCCCGCATAGGTGCCGGCCAGGAACAGCGCCTTCGCCGTTTCGGTCGTCAGCGCCAGGATACGAAGATGACCATCGGCAAGGTCGTA
The DNA here is from genome assembly GCA_045801465.1 of Xanthobacteraceae bacterium. GTDB lineage: Bacteria > Pseudomonadota > Alphaproteobacteria > Rhizobiales > Xanthobacteraceae > DATFWC01. Next base: position 22,824 of record JBJMSU010000215.1, read on the forward strand.
CAGGGCTTCGCGGGCGGCAAGCTTCGCGTCGAGGTGCAAGATGGACGCGCCGCCCTCCGCTTTCGGCAGCATGATGGCGTCGGGCCGCCCCGCCACGACGGCATCGAGATCGGCGTCGACGAGGCCGGTCGCGATGGCATTCACCCGCACGAAGAGGCGAGGCCGTTCACGTGCTTGGCCGAATTGCCTGAGAAATCGCGTCGTGATCGCGCGCGCCTCCGCCTTGCGCTCGGGCGTGATCGAATCCTCCAGATCGATGATCAGCGCGTCGGCGCCGCTCGTCTGCGCCTTGTCGAGCTTCCTTTCACTGTCGCCGGGAATGAACAGGAGCGAACGCATGCTCAGCTCGGGCGCATGCGCATGAAGACCTGCCGGCGGCATTCGGCGACCAGCTTGTCATCTTGATTGTAGGCGCGGTGGTGGAATTCGAGAATGCCGGCGCCGGGCCGGGAGTTGGACGGACGCTTGCCGATGACTTCGGTCGTGCAATGGACGGTGTCGCCTTCAAATAACGGATGAGGAAACCTGACTTCCGTCATGCCAAGATTGGCAATCGTGGTTCCGACCGTCATATGGCTGACCTGGATCCCGATCATCAGCCCGAGCGTGAACAGCGAGTTCATCAGCGGCTTGCCCCACTCGGTCTCCTGCTCGCAGAAATGTCGGTCGATGTGCAGCGGCTGCGGATTGAGCGTCATGTTGGAGAACAGCATGTTGTCCATCTGCGTGACCGTGCGCGTGAGCGGGTGGTGGTAGAGCTCGCCGACGACGAAATCGTCGAAATAGAGCCCGCCGCGCGGGTGCCGGGCCGCAGCCGTCTGCTCCATCTGGCCCATGTCGTCCTCCTTCAAGGCGTTAATGTCATGTTTACCATAGTTCGCCCATGCTGCCGCCGCGAGGATTTCCGGTCCGCCCTAGTGCCCCGCTTCCGAAGTTCGTGAACCATCGCAGCACCGTCTGACACGAACTTCGGAAGCAAGGGGCACTAGCAACTTTATGGTTCTAGTGCCGCTTTCGATTTGAAGTTCTGAACGAGCCTGCGGCAAACGCTGTAGGAACTTCAAATCGGCGGCACCAGACCGACTTCGCCCGAGGGGCGGCCATGTTGGTCGAGACTATCAGCGCAATCGGAGCGGCCGTTACCGGCGCGATCCGCCAAGCCGCGCAGGCGACCGGGACGGGCTTCTCCTACCTGCTGGCCACGGCCAAGATCGAATCCGGTCTCGACCCGAACATCAAATCATCGACGTCCTCGGCCACGGGCCTGTTTCAGTTCATCGAGCAGACCTGGCTCATGACCATGAAGCAGTCGGGAGCCGAGCTCGGCTACGGCCGCTATGCCGGCGCGATCGAGAAGACCGCCTCCGGCCGCTACGTCGTCAGCGATCCGGCGCTGCGCGCCGAGATTTTGAACCTGCGCAAGGATCCCACCGCCAATGCCGCCATGGCCGGCGCCCTGACCAGGCACAATGCGGCGCGACTGAAGGCCAGGATCGGTCGCGATGCGACCGAGGGCGAGCTCTATATGGCCCATTTCCTGGGCGCGGGCGGCGCCGCCAGGCTGATCGATGCGGCGGCAAACCGGCCGGATGCCTCGGCGGCGAAATTGTTCCCAAAGGCTGCGGCGGCCAACCGTTCGATCTTCTATGACAAGCAGGGCGGCGCACGCAGCGTGACCGGCGTCTATGCGCTGCTCGCCACCAAGCTCGCCCATGCCTTGCCGGGTGGGGCGCCCCCGCAGGTCGCCGCCGCGGCGCCATTGCGGTCCCAGACCGCTACGGCCGCACCCGGGGTTTTCTCGCCCCCGCGCACCGCGGCCGTTGCATCCACCGTCCCGATGCCGCCGCTCGCCAAATCCGCGGCGCCGCTGATATTCGCACAGACAGCCGCCCCGGCCGCCCCGGCCGTCCCGACCACTGCGGCATCACCGGTCGACACGAGCCCGCCGCTCGCCTTTGCGTCCGACGGGCAGCCGGGCTTCTATGATTTGTTCCGCACCGAAGGACGCGGCGGCGTTTCGCAGGCAGTGAGCGAATTGTGGGGTGTGCGATCGGCGAGCGTGCCGCAGCCGACCACCGCGGTTGCGCCGGGCGCTGCGGTCGTGCCGGCGAGCGGTGTCACGGGCAGGGACCGAGGTTTCGACCTCTTTCGCTCGCCGCGAACGTGATGAGCCGCGCTGCACCGCCGCCGACGTTATGAGCTCATCAACAAACAGGGCGAGTTATGGTGAACGCTTTGTTAAGCGCCCGTCGTTTAGCATGGGTCATCGGGTGATGTAGGCGTTGGCCATGCGATGATCGTCCGCCATTTCCTTCAGTGGGTGCGCACTGCGGCAGCAGGGGAGCGCGCCGATGCAACGAGCGCGCTGGCGCGCGCGTTGCTGTATTCCGACCTTTCCGCCGATGACCGGATCGCCGCCGAAGGCGCCCTGGTCATGCTGCTCGACGATCCGTCGCCGCTGGTGCGCCGTGCCATGGCGGAGGCGCTTGCGGCGAGCCCGGACGCGCCGCCGTCCGTCATCATGGCGCTGGCCGCCGATCAGCCGCAGATCGCGAGCCTCGTGCTCGAGCGCTCGCCGCTTCTGCTCGATACCGATCTCGTCGACAGCGTCGGTTCCGGCGATACCGTCACTCAGTCGGCCATCGCGCGCCGACCCGACCTGCCGCGCTCGGTGGCGGCCGCCATCGCCGAAGTCGGGACAGCCGATGCCTGCCTGGCGCTGATGGACAACGACAGCGCCGAAATCGCTCCGTTCTCGCTCGATCGGATGGTGGAGCGACACGGCCATGTGGCGCCGATCCGCGAAGCCTTGTTGGCGCGCGACGACCTGCCCGTGTCGACGCGCCAGGCGATCCTGGTTCGGCTGGCGGAAACGCTGGCGGAATTCGTCACTGCCCGGGTGTGGCTCGAGGAGGGCCGTGCCCGCCGGATCACCAGGGAGGCGACCGAAAAAGCCACCGTCGCGCTCGCCGCCTCCTCGGCGACAAATGAGGTGCGTCCGCTGGTCGCCCACCTGCGCGAAAGCGGGCAGCTGAGCTCCGGCCTAATCTTGCGCGCGCTCTTGTCCGGCCATGTGCGACTGTTCGAAGAGGCGCTGGCCCAGCTCTCGGGGCTGCCGCTCTCCCGCGTCGCCGCCCTCGTTCATGACCGGCGCGGCGCCGCCTTCCAGGCGCTCTATAGCAAGGCCGGCTTGCCGGCCTCGGCTTATTCGGCCTTCCGGGCGGCGCTCGACGCCATGCATGAGACGGGCTTCGACGGCGAGTTCGGCGGTGCGGCGCGGCTCAAGCGCCGCATGGTCGAGCGCGTACTAACCAACTGCCTGCGCGAAGACAGCGAGGAGATCGGACCGCTGCTGACCCTGCTGCGTCGCTTCGCAACCGAAGCCACGCGTGACGAGGCGCGCCTGTTCTGCGAGGAGCTGGCGGCGTAAGGATCAGCGTTTAGCCAATGGCGAATGGCGAACGCTCGCCACTCGCCATTCGCTCAAACAGGGTCATCCGGCATCAGAGGCGGAGCCAGGATGCCGTCCAGGTAGTCCGGCCGGTGGCGGTTTTCGTGGGCGAGATAGATGTCCGTCACCTGGCGCAGGCGGGCGGCGAGCTTGGTCGCGGTCGTCTCGGCATCCTGCAGGCCGGCCTCGCGAATGATGGCGCGCACCGCGTCCACATGTTGCTCGATCAGCGAGAGCGGCACGCGTGCCAGATCCGGTGAATGCTCGATCAAGCGACAGAGGCTGTCGGCCACGCGGCCCGCCACGGGAAAGCCGAACGTCGCGGCCTCGCCCTTGATGTCGTGGGCGGCGCGGAACAGTTCATCGCGCGTGGTCACGTTGATGCCCACCGTCGCGACCTTGCGCCGCGCCTGGTCGAGCCGTTCGCATTCCGCATCCATCCACGAGGAGAACTCGTTGGCGATCTCCGCCAGGGCCGCCTCGGCGCGGGCGACCGGATCGTCGGCGGCCGCATCCGCGTTGCCTGGCGTTGCCTTGGCGACCGCCTTCTTCAGCTTGTGCGGCGGCAGGATCACTTCGTGATCGGCATAGGTCGTGACCGCCGGTGTCTCGTTTTTTGCTTTTGCCATGATGCCTTATCCTACGCGCCCTCAGACCGGGGCCTTCGCCTTTTCGAGCAAAGGCTGCTGCCGGATGACATCGGCCTTGCCGCCCTTGCGCCTCTCCGGGCCCGCATAGTTGGGATTGACGTTGCGTCGCCGGTCCGGGCCGAAATAGCTTTTCGTCCGGATGAAGGGACGCGGATTGGCGACGACATTGAGAATGCGCTGATACAGCGCCTTCGCCGAGATCGGCTTGGCCAGGAATTCGGTGATGCCAACATCGCGCGCCGCAATGACGCGCTTCTTCTCGGAGTGACCCGTCAGCATGATGATCGGAACATAAGGGTTGGCGTTCGCTCCCGGCTGGCGAATCATCTGGGTCAGCTCGAGCCCGTCGAAGATCGGCATGGCCCAGTCGGTGATGACGATATCGGGCATATAGTGCGTGAAGGCTTCCAGCCCGGCCGCGCCATCCTCCGCCTCGTAGACTTCCCGCGTCCCGAATCCATGCAGCAGCGTGCGCAGGATGCGGCGCATATGGGCGTTGTCATCGATGACGAGAAAACGCAGCCGGTTGAAATCAATGCGGATCATGACGTGACTCAACGGGCGCCGCAGGCAGGCGGCGCCCGCAATCGTTCACCGCGACGTTAAACAGGCGCCGTTAAGGAAGGGTTAGCCTTGTCCCGCCACGCGCGTGCAGACCTGCTGCGCGCCAACATTTGGTATCGCCCCACCGCTGTCGTAGCGCGCCGACGTGGGCCGCCGCTGCGCGGCTTTGCTCGATCGCGCGGGTTTCTGCTAACCGTTCCGTCAGGGAAGTCACAGCGAAGCGGGACAGCATGCAACGGAGCACGGACCGGATTCTGACCACCCATGTCGGCAGCCTCATTCGGCCGCCCGAGCTGCAGGAGTTCCTGCGCGCCAAGCAGGCCGGCAAGCCGTTGGACGAGAAAGCCTATGCGGCTTGCTTGAGCCGGTCGGTGGCGGCAATCGTCCGGCAACAGGGAGAGGTCGGGATCGACGTCGTCAGCGACGGAGAATTCGGCAAGTCGATCAGCTGGTCGCAATACGTGCTCGAGCGCCTGAGCGGTTTCGAGCGTCGCCCGATCGCGAGCGGCGCCAATCCGTTCAAACGCGGCGCCGATCGCGAGCGGTTTTCCGAGTTCTACGCCGAGCTCGACGCGCGCGAGGGCGTTGCCACCACCGCTGAATCGGTATGCGTCGGCCCGATCGCCTATGCCAATCCGGGCGAGCTGCAACGGGACATCGCCAACTTCAAAGCAGCGCTGCAACAGGCGAGGGTGACGGAAGCGTTCCTGCCGGTGGCGGCGCCGGCGAGCGTCGTCCCGGATCGCCGCAACGAGTACTATGGCAATGACGAGGAGTGCCTGGTGGCGATCGCCGAGGCGATGCGTACCGAGTACAGGATGATCGTCGATGCGGGATTCCTGGTGCAGCTCGACGATGCGCGCACCGCAGTGACCTACGATCGCATGGTCCCGCCGGCGAGCTTCCAGGACTATCGCAATTGGGTCGCCCGCCACGTGGAGATCCTCAATCATGCGATCGAAGGTATCCCGCAGGACCGGATCCGCTATCACGTGTGCTGGGGGAGCTGGCCCGGGCCGCACGTGACCGACGTGCCGCTCAAGGATATCGTCGACCTGATCCTGCGGCTCAAGGTCGGCGCATTCGTGATCGAGGGCGCCAATCCGCGCCACGAGCACGAATGGCGGGTCTGGGAGCAGGTGAAGCTGCCGGCCGGCACCGTGCTGATCCCGGGCGTCATCAGCCATGCCACCAATGTCGTCGAGCACCCCGAACTCGTGGCCGAACGCATCGTCCGCCTGGCGCGGCTCATCGGGCGCGAGAACGTGATCGCCGGCACCGATTGTGGATTCGCCCAGGGGCCGTTCCATCGCCGTGTCCACCCCTCCATCATGTGGGCGAAGTTCGAGGCGCTGGTGCACGGCGCGCGGCTCGCCAGCCAGGAGCTGTGGCGCAAGGCGGCGTGAGCGTCGCTGGGTGAGGGCCAGGCTCTGTATTTGACGTCGGTCCTTTTGATCGTCATCCCGGGCGAGCGCCAAAGGCGCGAGACCCGGGACCCGTGATCCCTGTCTCGTCATTTTTCTGATGCCGGGGTACGTGGGTCCCGGATCGGCTCCCCTCGTATCAAGTCCGGGGGCGTCCGGGATGACAGTCGGTGGGAAGAGAGCCGCCTGCCGCGGTGTTTTCGTGTGAGCCGGTGACGTCGCGCCGGCAATCGGTCTGAATTTCTATCGTACTGCTTCACGCCTCGGTGAATGCGCCGATTTACCTGACAAGTCGGCCCAGGACGGACTACGATGCCCCGTGGAGAAGACCCAAGGGAGGACATCCATATGAAATGGACATTTCTAACCGCTGCCGGGGTGGTTGCCGTGCTCAGCGGAGCGCCGGCGCTGGCGCAAAATCCCAGTGAGCTCGTCAGCCAAGCCGTGGCTGCGCAAGGCGGCGCCGACGCGTTGCGTGCATTCAAGGCCGCCATCATCAAGGGCGACGCCAAGCATTGGGAGCCCGGACAGTCATTCAAGGCGGGCGGCGAGGCGAAATTCCTCGGCGATTCCGCCTTCACCATGACGGCCGACGGCGTGAACCGGACCGTGCGCATCGACTGGGATCGCGACATGAAATACCCGGCGGTCGAGCGCATGAAGTACAGCGAGATCATCACGCCCACCTATGGGGTGGTGACCAACGACAAGGGCAGCCAGCCGATGTCCGGCATTCGGCTCGCCTCGCAATTGCGCGAGTTCGGGCGGCAGACGCCGGCGTTGCTGCTACGGGCGATGGAAAGCCCGCAGAACGTGGCGGCGATCGAGAATCAGAAGGTCGGCGAGCGGACGTTGCCGGCGGTGGCGTTCACCAGCGACGGCACGAAATACATCATCGCATTCGATCCCGCGACCAAGCTGCCGGCGGCCGTTCGCACCCGCGACGACGATCACATCTACGGCGACTCGAACTACGACATGATCCTGTCCGACTGGAAAGACACCGCCGGCATCAAGCTCGCGCATTCGTATTCGTTCCAGCTCAACGGGACCGAGACGCAGCGCATCGTCTACAAGGAGGTGACGGCGAATCCGACCATTGCGCCGGACACGTTCGCGGTGAGCGACGAGGTGAAGGCGAAGGCGAAGACCGCGGCGTCGGATGCTCCCTATCAATGGGTGCTGCGGCGCATCTTCCTGGGCCGCTTCCTCGACAGCGACCAGGTGATGGTCCCGGTCGGCGGCAGCCTCAAGCTTTCCGAGCTGTCACCGAACGTGCAGCAGGTCGTCGGCGGCGGCGCCAACAATCTCATCGTTGCCATGAAGGACGGCATCGTGGTGTTCGACGCGCCCATCAGCGATATCCAGTCGCGCTGGGTGATCGACGCCGCCAAGGCCAAGTACCCGGGCAAGCCGATCAAGCACCTGGTGCTGACCCACCATCACATGGACCACACCGGCGGCATGCGCGCCTATGTGGCCGAGGGTGCGACCGTGATCGTGCCGGATCAGGTCAAGGCGTATTTCGAAGAGGTCGCCAAGGCCCCGCATACGGTCGCGCCCGATACGCTCGCGCGGCAGGCCAAGCCGGCGAACCTCGTTGGCGTCACCGACCAGATGTCGCTCAAGGACGATACCGTCGAGATCAACCTGCACAACATCCCGAACCCGCATTCCGATGGCATGATCATCGGCCATGTGGTGAAGGACAACATCGTGTGGGTAACGGACATCTGGTCACCTGGGCGTGACGCCAACCGCACGCCGGGCGTGCTGGCGGTGGGCGAGGCGGTGAAGAAGCTCGGCATCAAGGACGCGACTTTTGCCGGCGGTCACGGCTCGACCGCCAAGCAGGAGGTGCTCGAGCGCATCGTGGCGCAGAACTAGACAGTCGTGCTGAAACTGCGTGTTGCGGCGTCCGGCGCGAGCCGGACGCTGCTTTGCGTTCGAGCGTGCGCCCCGATCAATACCCGAACTGCTCGCGCAGGATGCGCTCGTCCAGGCTGTGGCCGGGATCGAACAGCATGTGCATGGAGATGGCGCGGTCCATCATGATATCGACGACGCGCACGTCGCGCACCTCATCATGATCGGCAACCGCGGCGACCGGCCGCTTCTCGTGTTCCAGGACCTCGATGGTCACGCGCGCCGTGTCGGGCAGGAGCGCGCCGCGCCAGCGCCGCGGCCGGAACGGGCTGATCGGCGTCAGCGCCAGGAGCGGCGCACGGATCGGGATGATCGGGCCCTGGACCGACAGATTGTACGCCGTCGAGCCTGCCGGCGTCGCCACCAGCACGCCGTCGGCCGAGAGCTCGGCGAGCCGCTCCTTGCCGTCGATCAGGATGCGCAGCTTCGCCAGCTGATAGATCTGGCGGAACAGCGATACCTCGTTGATGGCATGATGCTCATAGGTCCGCCCTGCGGCGTCGCTGGCGCGCATCAGCAGCGGGTGGATCACCGTCATCTGCGCCGCGTTCAGCCGCTCGATGAAATTGTCCTCGGCGAAGTCGTTCATCAGGAAACCGACCGTGCCGCGGTGCATGCCGTAGATCGGCTTGCCGGAATGCATGAACCCGTGCAGGGTCTGCAGCATCAGCCCGTCGCCGCCGAGGGCGACGATCGCGTCGGCCCTATCGGGATCGGCATTGCCATAACGGCCGGCGAGCCGTTCGCGCGCCTCCTGCGCCTCCGGGATCGGACTCGCCACGAAGGCGATCCGCTTATAAGGCTGGGCCGGAGGGCTCATGCTTAGGTTCGCGACCGGCGGCCGCGCTCGATGAAGCCGCCTCAAGGGGATCGGGGATGGAGCGCGCAGTTTTCGTCTATACGACTTATCCTTCGATTGTCGAGGCGGAGGAGGCGGGCCGGGCTATCGTCGCGCGCCGGCTCGCGGCTTGCGTCAACATCCTGCCGGGCATGATCTCGCACTACTGGTGGCAAGGGACGCTGGAACGCGGCGAGGAGGTGGTCATGATCATCAAGACCCGCGCCTCGCTGGCCGAAGCCGTGCGCCAGGCCGTCAAGGAGAGGCATTCCTATACGACGCCGGCGATCCTGGTGATCCCGCTCGAAAGCGTCGATCAGGCCTACCTCGGTTGGATCCTGGGCGAGACGGAGCCGGCGACTGAGGCGTGAGGGTTGGCATCAAGCATGCGCAGCCGTTCTTCCTCACCCTGAAAGGAGCCCGCGAGGCGGGCGTCTCGAAGGGCGAGGCCCGGTCCGCCCCATCCTTCGAGACGGCTGCTTCGCAGCCTCCTCAGGATGAGGGCGGAATAGGCTCGGCAAATAGCTTCACAAGCTCTCAGCGGAGGTGAGGTGCCGGATATGGCTAATACGTCATCGTGCCTTCGATGACGCCCTTGAGCTTGATATATTCGTCGCAATCCGTGTTGCCGCAGATGAGGCGGACCTTTTCCAGGTAATCCTGCGCCATCAACTTGTTGCCCTGCTCGGCATGCCACATGCCGTAGTACGACCAGGTGCGTACGTGGTTCGGGTCGGCGGCCAGCGCCTTCTCGTACCAGAACTTGGAGTCTTCATAGCGGCCAAGCTTGCGGCTGGCATAGCCGATGAAATTAGCGATCTCAGCATTGTCGTCGTCGCCGATCGCATGCATGGCGGTGATGCCGGCTTCGTACTGGCCGTCCATGATGAGCGCGCGGGCGTGCTGATATTTCTCGCGCAGCTGCTGCAGGTCGCCCTGGTTCTGTTTCTTTTTCTTCTGCGTGCCCTGCTTGGCCTTTTGACCCTGGTCGCTTTTCTGACCTGAAGACGTGGTCGGCGGATACGCCGTTGAACCGCCTTCGGCGGCGCCGACCGGGCCGGCCGAAATGGCAAACCCAAGTAGCGCAACAGCCGCAACGATACCGATGCGGTGAGATCGATGGATGATCATTGCACCCGTCTCCCTTAATTTTGGCCGAAGTCGATCGGCGCACGCATGCTTCGCGCTGGTAAAACCCCGGAGCGCAACCCCTCATTCCATACCACGATCCTGGCGCGAGGGCCACGCCGTGTCGCGTTGCTGACGCAGACGTGAACAAAGACACAACCGCGGCGTCATCGGACCTTCATCTAGCTGAACGGCCGCCGCGGCCGCCCTTCACAGCGAGTTCAGCGTCGTTCGGGCACACTTAAGCGCACGATCGGCGAGACCGATCCATCAGACCCCTCGAAAGGACAAACAAGATGTTGAACAAGATCGCTGCAGCCCTGGTTGCGGCAAGCATGCTGACCGCTCCGCTCCTCGTTGCCGGGACTACTGCCGCTACGGCCGCCACGACCGAAACCGCGAAGACGGCCAAGCCCGGAATCAGCACGGTCAAGAAGCATCGCAAGCACGTGCGCCATGTCCGGCACAGAAACGCGAAGTACGCGAAGGTCGCGCGGCACGGCAAATTCATGCATGCGAAGGCGAGAGCCGGCCGGCATCACGTGAAGCACGTCAAGCAACCCGTCCAGCAAGGCAGGAAGAGCAACAAGGCACCCGCGAGCTGAGCGGTCGCGACGTCACCTCCACGACCCGGCCCCGCGTACCGATCATGTTCCCCCGGCCGGGTTGACGGCGGAGGCCGGCCGCAAGGTCGGCCTCTCACGCTTGAACATGCTGCTTTGTCGTCGCCTATCCGCCGAATCGGCCTCTGATGCCGGCAAAGACCGCAGCGCCCGGCGCGCGATACGAGAAGACCTCCTCGTAATGCGCGTTGAATATGTTCTCGCCGCGGATATAGGCGGTCAGCCCAGGCGTGATGTCGTACGCCAGGATGGCGCGCACGACCGTCGCCCCGGGAAGATCGATCAGCGCCGTTCCGGCGTCGGTGAAGAAGAAGTCCTTGCGCACGCCGTTATAGACGACGCCGACCGTGGCCTTTGCCCTGTTGTCCCAAAAGCGGGCCGTTGCGTCGAGCGAGGCCGAATTGTGCGGACGGCGCACCTCCGGATCGCCCTCGCTGTTCTTCGCGTCGGTGAACGTATAGGTCGCCTTCACCGCCAGCCAATCGAGCATGTTGTAGGTGGCGGCGACCTCGACGCCGCGCCGCGTCGCAACGCCGGTGCCGTTGACGTAGACGAAGCCCGCCCGTGCGGCATCGAAGGTCAGCTCGATCTTGTTGGTGAAGTCGATCGAGAAGTAGGTCACGTCCGCCACGATCCGGCGGTCGAAGAAGCTTTGCTCGATCCCGGCGTCCCAGCCCGTCGACTGCTCGGGGGTCAGTCCGGGGTTTGCGAAGTTGAAGTCCGAGCCGAACAGCTGGAACACGTCGGGATCGGTGACGCCAGTGCCGACGCTGGCGTGCAGCCGCGTGCCGGTCGTCGGGAACCGCTGCGCCAGCGTCGCACGCCACGTCAGCGCGTCCTCGAAGGCCGAATTCAGATCCTGGCGCACCGCGCCGGTCAGCGTGGTGTTGGTCGCCAGGTCGAGAATGTATTCGCCGGCGAAGCTCGTTCTCTCCTTGATGAATTCATCCCGACTGAAGACTTGGATGTAGTCCTCGCGCCGATTCTCGGCGAGGAACGTGACGCTGTGGCGCTCGCCGCCCACGATCGCCGTATCGAACAGGAAGGTCGACTTGTAGTCGACCGTCGTTCGCATGCCGTCGGCGCCGAAGATGAGCGCGCGATCCTGGAAGCCGCGCGTATGCTCGTCGAACACTTTCAGGCTGGCGGTCTGGATCCAGTGCCCCTCGAACGATGTCAGGGTGCCGCCGATCCGGCTCGCCGTGCTCTTGTAGGTCGAGGCGGCGTCGCCGTCGATCACGAAGCCGAACGTCGGCGATCCGAAACGGAAGTCCTGCGGATCGGTGAAGGCTTTGCGGTCGGTATAGCGGACGACCCCTTCCACATTGAAGTATTGGTTGAAGTCCACGCCGGCCTTGGACGTGAGGATCAAGCCGCGGCTGCCGTCACGTTCGGAGCCGAAGCGAGAGATATTGTATCCGCCGGTGGAGTAATCCTGGGCGGTCAGCGAGCCGTAGAACGGCCCGGCCGCGCCGCGCAGGTTGGCGGCGCCCGCGGCCGTGTTGCGGCTGCCGCCCTCGACCTTGGCCTCGGCCGCTCCGCCTTTCATCCCCCTGCCGGTGCGCGTCGTGATCGCGATCACGCCGGCTTGTGCATTGGCGCCATAGAGGCCCGATTGCGGACCGCGGATCACCTCGATGCGCTCGATGTCCTCGGTGAGGAAGTCGGCAAAATCAAAACCCGGGAAGCCGAGCTGGTTCACCTCGATGCCGTCGACCAGCACCATCAGGTGCCGGGCGTCCATCCCGCGCATCATCACCGTCGTGAGCGTGCCGCGGCCTCCGGTCTGGGCGAGCACAAGGCCGGGGACGAAACGCAACGCATCGGCCAGCGTGGGAATTTCTCGCTGGCGCAGCTCCTCGCCGGTGATGACGGTGACGGCGGAGCCGACTTTCTCCGATGGCATCGGCACCAGGTTGGCGTTGATGACGAGCTCCGGCAGCGGGATCACCTGAGCCAGCCCAGGCGCGCTGCCGAACGTGCAAAGCACCATGCCGACGCCGAGGCTTATGCCTCGCCGTCGCCTGTTCGATTGGAATAATCGTGCAAAATGGGAGTGAAGTTCCATGACATGCCTCCGTCACGTTGGTTTGAACGGATCGCGGAGGCCACGATGAAGCCGGTGCCGGTCTTGCACAGATGATCGGAACGAGCCACGAGGTCCTCCGCAACGCATGTCACCGCTTGCGGAAGACCGCCCCGAACGCGCGCCCCGCACGTCGGGAAGGGTGACGTCGTGCAGGCAGGTCTCCTGGCTCGCGGGTCGTTGCCCTCGTTCCGCCTTCCCGGGCCGAAAAGCCCAGTGGCATCAGGAGGAGGGCTCGCCGCTGACAGTTGCGGGGGCAGCTCCGGATTCGGCCACGAAAAGTCGTCGCCTCACCGAATTCCCTTTTGGCCGACTCTCGCCGGCACACCTGCACCGGTATCCAATCAACGGCGCGGCCGGTTGGCTGTCAATGTCAACAGAGCATGTGCGTGAGAAACAGATCTTCCCTGTGACCATGGCGACACAGTCGCGGCCGGAGCTTCCCGGGCAAACATGGAGTAAATTCCGTTCTCCGAATCACACCAAGGGAAGGTGATATGCTCCGCTTTCCGGTCGCGCTGATGCTGGTTGCACTCTCGGTCCCGGTGCAGGCCGCCGATGACGTTCTCGACGCCATCGACCAGGCGCGCAAGGCCTATCAGTCCGGCGATCTCGGCAACGCCAAGCAATCGCTCGATCTCGCCTCGCAGCTCATCGGGCAGAAGAACGCGGAGGCGTTCGCCGCGCTGCTTCCGGCGCCGCTCGCCGGCTGGAAGGCCGACAGGGCGCAAACCGCGGCGGTCGGCAATGTCGGATTCGGCGCATCAACGGCGAGCCGCACCTATAGCAACGGCAAGGGCGAAAACGTCGAGGTGCAGATCACCGGCGACTCCGCGATGGTCATGCAGTTCGCGACGCTCCTCGCCAATCCGCAGATTGCCGGCGCCATGGGCAAGATCGTGCGGGTCGGCAGCCAGCGCGGCATTCAGAATCCTGAAGGCGACATCAACATGGTCATCGCCAACAAGTACATGATCGTGGTGTCGGGCTCGGCCGACGCGGCGGCCAAGATGGCTTACGCGCAGGCGGTGGACGTGAACAAGCTGGCGAAGATGTGAGGCCGGTTTCCCGGGCGAGCCGCCACAGCGGCGAGGGGCAGCGCAGTAGGGTGAGTTGAGGCGCGTCGTGAAGCCTTCCGCTGTGTCGCAGCGTCGCGCGCCGAAACCCACCGTCATCGGTTCCGCCGCTGGTGGGTTTCGGCGCGGTACGCAGCGGTCCCGTTCGCAAGCCGAGCGAGGCGCCTCAATCCACCCTACGGAGCAGCCTCACAGCGCGGGCTGCCACATGACCGGGACGAAGTCGTAGCCGGTGCCGCGCCGGGCGATGTGGCCCGAGGCCGGGAAGGGGAAGTGGTATCCCTGGACCAGCATCTTGTCGGCGGCGGCACGGTCGAGCATCTTCTTGCGGGTGTCCGCCGCCAAGGCGCCGTCCACGTCGATGATCGCCTGCCACTCGGGATTGCGCACGAACAGCCACGGGTGGTTGGTGAGGTCGCCGAGCACCAGCAGCGACTCGTTGCCGGAGGCGACGGCGAAAACCGTGTGGCCGGGGGTATGGCCGTAGGCCGGGATTGAGGTGATGCCCGCCGCCACCTCGCGGCCGGGCTCGAAGCGCTTCACGTCTTTGGCGATGTCCTTGAAGATGCGGCGCACGTTGAGGAACGCCGGGCGGGCCGCCTCGGGCGCGGCGCTCAGATTGGCATCGTCCATCCACCAGGCCCATTCCGGCGCGGACACATTGATCTCGGCATTGGGGAAGAGCAGCAGGCCGTCCTTGGTCTTGATCCCATTGATGTGATCAGGGTGGAAATGAGAGATCAGGATCGTGTCGACGGCCTTGGGTTCGATGCCGGCGGCAGCAAGGCTCGCTTCGAGACCGGGCGCCGTGGGGGCCAGCTGGCCGGCCGTGCCGGTGTCGATGAGAACGACCTTGGCGCCGGTATTGACCAGCAGCGCGGTGAACGGAATCGGCAGCTTGTCGACCGGGAGAAAATTGTCGGCCAGGGTTTTTTGCACGTCGGTCCACGCCACGTTCTTGACGAATTTCTCGTCGATCGGCCGATACCACGTGCCATCGTGAAGCGCGGTCAATTCGTAGCTGCCGATCTTATAGCGATAGATGCCGACCGCCTGTTGGCCGCTCGAAGGCGCCGCGGCAGCCGCCGGTTTTGCAGCAAGCGCAGCCGCGGCGGCAAGGCCGGAGCCGGCGACAAGCGCACGTCGCGTGACACCGATCATGACATGATCCTCCTGTTGGGCTTCTTGTGCCTCTTTGCGATTGATGATCCGTGATCGTCGCATACCCCGTCAACACATATGAAGATTCCTAGCGGATGGACGGATGCGCTGCGCCGGAACATGCGCTAAGAGCCGTCCGTGAATTTCGTTGCCGCAACCAGACGAGGCTTCCATGGCGGCCGGTGAGAACGGGTCGACCGCAACGACGTTGGCGCGGTCTCCCGGTTTGGTGCTGGCCACGTATGCGGCGGCGATCTTCTTGTCGGCGGCGCTCTTGTTCGCGGTGCAGCCGCTGTTCGCCAAAATGGTGCTGCCGCGGCTCGGCGGCTCGCCGTCGGTGTGGTCCGTCGCCATGGTGTTCTTTCAGGCGGTCCTGCTCGCCGGCTACGCCTATGCGCACGTGCTGACGCGTCATCTGTCCGGCCGCGTCGCGGTCGTGGTGCATGTGGCGCTGCTGGTCGTCGCCACGCTCGCGCTGCCGCTGGCGATCGCCAGTGGCTGGGGCAGGCCGCCCGCCCGGGGCGAGACGTTATGGCTCCTCGGATTGTTCGCGGTCTCGATCGGGCTGCCGTTCTTCGCGCTCTCCGCCAACGGGCCGCTGCTGCAGGCGTGGTTCGCGCGCACCGGGCATCCGAGCGCCAAGGACCCATACTTCCTCTACGCCGCAAGCAATGTCGGCAGCTTCCTCGCCCTGATGTCGTATCCGCTCGTCGTCGAGCCGTTCACGCATCTTCCCGACCAGACGCGGATGTGGTCCGTCGCCTTCTATCTCCTGATCGTGCTCATCGCCGGATGCGGAGTGCTCTTGGCTCGCTCGCGCAATGCGCTGCCCGAGGTCGCGGCCGCGGAAGCCGGCGACGAGGCGCCGCCGACCTGGCGCGATGCTGCGACCTGGGTGGGACTCGCGGCGGTTCCGGCGGGACTGCTGATCGCCGTGACGGCGCATGTATCGACCGACGTGGCGGCGTCGCCGATGCTGTGGGTCATTCCGCTCGCGCTCTATCTCGCCACCTTCGTCGTCGTGTTCCAGACGAGGCCGGTCCTGCCGCATCGCTGGGTGGTGCTGATCGAGCCCGCCTTCATCGTCCTCCTCGTCGCCGTGCTGGTGTTCTCGGGGCTGGATCAGATTTTCCTCGTCGTCGCGGCGAATATCGCCGCCTTTTTCGTGATCGCGCTCACGTGCCACGGCGAGCTGGCGCGGCGGCGGCCGGCAGCCCGGCACCTCACTGCCTTCTATATGTGGATGTCGACGGGCGGCATGATCGGCGGCATCGCGGCCGGCCTGATCGCACCGCACGTCTTCTCCACAGTGGCGGAATATCCGATCCTGATCGTGCTCGCCATCCTGTGCCGGCCGGGCGTCGCCGTGGGGCAGGGCGCGCGCGAAAACTTGGTCTGGCTCGGGCTCGTCATGCTTGCGCTCACGGTGGCGGTGGCAGGTCCGGTGTTCGGCTACACGATGGAGGAGACCAAGTACAAGTACGTGATCGCGACGTTGCTGGCCGTCTCGGCCCTGTTCTGGCGCGATCCCTTGAAATTCGCCGCGATGATCGCGCTCGCCTTCGTGGTCATCCGGTTATATGGGCCGGACTCGAGCGGGCGCGACTACGTGCGGAGCTTCTTCGGCGTCCACAAGATCTTCGAGACCGCCGACGGCCAGTTCCGCGTGCTCCAGCATGGAACGACCGAGCACGGCGCCCAGCGCATCCGCACGCCCGACGGCCGACCGGTCACCGGCCGGCCGGAGCCGCTGACCTACTATCATTTCGCCTCGCCCATCGCGCAGGGCATCAAGGGTGCGCGCGAGGTGAAGGAGGGCCCGATCCGGCTGGCGGTGATCGGGCTCGGCAGCGGCAGCACTGCATGTCTGACCGAACCTGGCGACAAGCTCACCTATTACGAAATCGATCCCGCCGTCATCCGTATCGCCAAGGACGCAAACCGCTTCACGTTCCTTAAGGAATGCGCGCCCGATGCCGAGATCGTCATCGGTGACGCCAGGTTGACCCTCGCCGACGCCGAGGACGGCCAATACGACGTGATCGTGGTGGACGCCTTCACGTCCGACGCGATCCCGGTTCACCTCATGACGCGCGAAGCGATGGCGGTTTATGTGAAGAAGCTCAGCCCTCACGGCATTGTCCTGGTGCACGTGTCGAACCGGCATATGGAGCTTGCCTCCGTGGTGGCCGGCATCGCTGACGCCAACGGACTGGTCACCTGGGTGAACGACAAGTCGTCCGACGAGGACGAAGCGAACTACAAATACACCTCGACGGTCTGCGCCGTGGCCCGGGACGAAGACGATTTCCCCACCGACATGGCCGAGAGCGACGATTGGGAACTCGAGGAGCCGGACGATGACCAGTGGGTCTGGACCGACGATTACTCCAACGTCATCGGCGCCATGATCCGCCAGCTCAGGAAATAGGCCTCTCGGGTTGCGGGGCCAGCGCGCGCACGGCGCCGAACAGGTCGCGCACCGCCGCTTCGCCGATGTTGCGCGTGATGAAGACAAGGCGGCTGGTGCGATCTGCGTCGGGCCAAGCCGCAAGCTCGACCGGGGGATGCGCCAGGTGCTGCACGAACTGCACCACCACCGGGCCGCGGCAGCCGGCGACGTTGAGCAACCCCTTCACCCGCAGCAAATCGGGGCCGCGCAGCGCGATGAGAGTCTCCATCGCCTGGCTGAACGGGGTCCAGGACAGGGGGGCGTTTTCGACCAGGACGAAGCTCACGATGCCGTCGCTGTGCTCGGCTTCGGCGACGAAACCGCTGCGCCGCGCCTGGCTCGCCCCGACGTTGGCGCCAGCGGGATCGACCATGCGGTGGGGATCAAGCGCCCCATCCACCGCCACCTCCACGGTGGCGCGCGGATTGAGCATCCGCAGCCTTTGCATGAGGCCATCGCGCGCCTCCGGCGCCACCAGGTCAGTCTTGGTGACGACGAGCCGGTCAGCCAGGATCACCTGCTTGCGCGCTTCCGCCGACCAGTCGAGCGTGGCAGGTCCGTTCGCGGCATCGATCACGGCGAGCACCACCTCGACAGAGAATTCGCCGCCAAGGGCGCGGTCGGTGGCGAAGGTCTGCAGGAGCGGACCGGGATCGGCGAGCCCGCTCGTCTCGATCACCACCTGGCGGAAATCCGGAATGAGGCCGCGCTCGCGCTCGGCGACCAGGCGGCGCAGCGCGACCTGCAGGTCCGATCGCGTGGTGCAGCAGAGGCAGCCGTTGCCGAGGAGAACGGTCTCTTCGCTCGAAGCGCGCACCAGCTGGTCGTCGATGCCGACGGCGCCGAATTCGTTGATGATGACCGCCGTGCCGCGCCCCTCCGGCGCCTCGAGGAAGCGCTTGAGCAGCGTCGTCTTGCCGGCGCCAAGGAAGCCGGTGAGGATCGTCACCGGTATGCGCGCCCCCCGCGCGCGTTTGAGCCTGCGCCCGAACGGCCCGGCGTCACGCGAGGGAAAAAGGTCGAGCATCGCTCAATGTGCCCTCGTCATGGCCGGGTTGCCCCGGCCATCCACGTCTTCTTCCGTACAGGTTCCAAGGCGTGGATGCCCAGCACAAGGCCGCACAACGCCGGGCATGACGGCCGGTCAAAAATCCATCTCCAGGATGTAGAGGCCGCCGGCGAAGCGGTCGACGGTGTAGACGATTCCGCGCTCGTCGACGAAGACGTCGTTGAGCTGGATCGATTTCGCCGGCGAGAGCGGCGGTCCCGGCGGCACGAAGGCGGCCACTTCCTTGGGCTGGAACGGGTTGGAAATGTCATAGGCGCGCAAGCCGCCGTTGAAGAACGTGCCGATGACGATCTGGTCGGAATGCCAGGCGTTGGGCGAGGGCGTGTTCTCGAAGATATTGTGCGCGCCGAAGCGGCCGCCGCGGCTCGCATACGCGTCCACCGGCGGCATCGGGCAGGTCGCGATGGGAACCGGGTGCGCCTCGTCACGGGCGTCGAGGATCCAGATGAGCTTGGGCCAGTCCTGGGCGTCGTCGACGGTCGACTCGTCGGTCATGACGAGCAGGTTGCGGTCGAACAGCGGCAGCAGGGTGTGGGTGAACCCGGTATAGGGCGGGGAATTGTCCCAGCGGCAGATCGGCTTCGGATGCGCCTTGTCGGAAATGTCCATCACGAACATGCCGGCATCGATATAGGCGAGGTAGAGACGATCCGGACGCTGCGGATAGACGTTGGTGTTGTGCGCGCGGTTGCCCTTGTCGAGCTGCGGCTTCTGGTGGCGGGCGGGCGGCGGCTCGTTGTCGCCTTCGCGCGTTCCCGGCAGCCACCAGCGCCCGACCTCGATTGGCTTCGAAGGATTACGCACGTCGAAGCAGCGATAGAACTGGTCGTCCAGCGGATGCGTCGGTTTGAAATCGGGCGCCCCGGCGCCCATGTGCACGTACTCGCCGTCGCAGAACCACAGCTGATGCACGCCGCGCGAATGCGGGCCCGAGCAGTCGACGAAGGTGATCGACTTCGGCTGCTCGGGCTTGGAAATATCGAACAGCTCGAAGCCGGCGGGCTGCTGCCCCACTTTCTGGGTCTGATAGGCGACCGCCATCGTGTTGCCGGTGAGCTCGAGCGAATTGGAGCGCATGAACGGTTGCGGCAGGTCGGTTTGGCACACGACCTTCGGCTTGCGCGGATCCGACACATCGACCGCGGTGAAATTCTTCGGCGCGCTTTCGTGCGCGAGCCAGATGATGCGCCGGCCGTCGGGCGCGATCTGCACCGCCATGCCTTCGCCCATGCCGCCGAAGCCGCCGAGCTCGTGCTGGGCGAGGAGCTTGAAATTCCAGCACACCGGCTCGTAGGCGCCTTTTGTCAACCGGCTGTTCTCAACGACGGTCATGCTCGGTCTCCCCACGCTCGTGACTGGATGAAAAGGCGTTCGAATGCGATCGGCCGGTTTCCATAGCTTCTTGCCGCCTCAGTGAAAAGGCCGGCGGGTGCCGGCCTTCAAGCGTCGGTTCTGCCGGAAGCGGCAGCTCACGCGCCCATGCGCGCCTTCTCCATGAAATCCGGCCGCAGTGCCTTGCTCCAGTCGGGAATGGCGGAAATCTTCTTCTCCTTGAGAAGAATCTCCGCCTGCTCCTTCATGTAGGCGTTCAGATCGGAGGGGAAGCCGGGGTTCACGTCGACGGTGGCGAGCGCCTTGCGGAACGTCTCCTGCGACATCGTATAGCCCTTCGAGGTGTAGAACGCGTAGATCGCGTCCGCCACCTTGTTGGGGTTGTCCGTGAAGTCGCGCGCCACGTCGAGCCACGCCTTGAGATAGGCGACGACGGCGTCCGGGCTCTTCTGCACGAAGTCCGGTGTCGCCGCCATGAATACCGGCATCTTGTCCACGTCCCAGTAGTTCATGATCTTGCTCGCCAAGCCATCGGCCTCGGCGATCGCGTTGTAAGGCTCGACATTGACCATGACGTCGATCGTCTTGGCGGCAAGTGCGGCGACCATGTTGTTCAC